>JAIKWQ010000080.1 GCA_024684535.1 Eubacterium sp.
TTACACAACCGTCAGGAGCTGAAAACTAAATACAAAAACATCGTAAGCATGAACAATTCCAATCCGCAGACGTTGGTGCGGATTTCCAATAAAACTCAAGCGTACGTGCTTAGTGTCAAGGAATTGTCTATGGAACTTGGCGACGCGACTGATTCCGTGTTATCCGGAGACCGGGAGAATCTTGAGGATAATGTTCGGAAGATGGCAGAAACCTTCAACCGATTGCTAAAGGAGAGCGATGATTTCGGGAAAGCTAACGGGAAACCGTCACGCCCCGGAGGGGAATTGCGGAATATGATCCGCAGACACACAGATGAGTTGTCCCGGGCAGGCTTTACGATTGATGAAGAAGGGTTTCTGAATGCACCTGAAGGCGTAGAAGAGTATGAACTCTTCCCGCCCGTCAATTTCGTATCAGAGTTAGGGAAGAAGAGCGAAGAGATGAGTATGAATCCGATGGAATATGTGGAGCAGAAGGTCTATAGTTATGGACATCTCCATCAGAGTGATATTGGCTCGGCATACGAACATTCGTTATTTAGCGGGATGCTATTCAACTCTTACTGCTGATGCACAACAAACATGCGTGACAGCGGGGAGGCAGACCTCGCAACAACAGGCAGGCTACTTAATCGGCCTGCCTGTTGTATTGCCGACGGAACATTTTTCCATATATATAAGAAAAAATAAAAAAACACTTGACGCCATACCTTCCATATGTTATAGTATTCGGGCAAGGCGTTAAGTCTTTTTTTTGTGTGCAATAAACGGAACGGAGGTGCAAAGATGCGTACTAAGATTACTTTGGAATGTACGGAGTGCAAACAGCGCAACTACGATACAACCAAAGAAAAGAGGAACCATCCGGACAGAATGGAGACAAAGAAGTATTGCAGATTCTGCAGGAAACACACGCTCCATAAGGAGACCAAGTAAGAAAGGATGTGTGTCGAATGAGTGAAGAAAAAACTTCAAAACCCGGCTTTTTCAAAAATCTGAAGGCTGAATTCAAAAAATGTACCTGGCCAAAAAAAGAAGAATTGGCCAAACAGTCGGCACTTGTTATCGTCATATCAGTATTATTGGGTGTGATTATATCAGGGTTTGACTGGGGTATCAGACTTGGATTGCAGGCGATGAATATAGTTAAATAGGATTTCACAGGAGGGATTCTATGGCTGAGGAAAAAGCAAGATGGTATGTCGTGCACACCTACTCGGGATATGAGAAAAAGGTGCAGGCAGACATAATGAAAACGATTGAACACAGAAATATGCAGGATCAGATTCTCGAGGTTATGATACCGCTTCAGACGGTGACCGAAGAGAAAAATGGCGAGATGAAACAGTCTGAGAAAAAGATGTTTCCGGCCTATGTGCTCATACATATGGTTATGAATGAGCAGACCTGGTATGTGGTCAGAAATACAAGAGGAGTTACGGGCTTCGTCGGACCGGGATCCAAAGCGGTTCCGCTCTCAGATGAGGAAGTGGCATCACTTGTTAAGCTTTCCGAGACAGAGGCAACACCGTTCTCACTCGGAGACAAGGTTGTGATCACAAGCGGAGTTTGGGCTGACCGCGAGGGAGTTATCTCGGAAGTTCATCCTGCAAATCAGATGGCAATCGTCGTGATCGATATGTTCGGCAGAGGAACACCTGTTGAGATAGAGCTCACAGAGATTAAGAAGTTAGCATAAGGAGGATTATCATGGCTAAGAAAGTCGAAGGATATGTCAAGTTACAGATTCCGGCCGGCAAAGCTACACCGGCACCACCGGTTGGTCCGGCTCTTGGACAGCACGGAATTAATATAGCAGAGTTTACAAAACAGTTCAATGCTCAGACACAGGGACAGGACGGTATGATCATACCGGTAGTTATCACTGTTTACGCTGACAGAAGCTTCAGTTTTGTAACAAAGACTCCGCCGGCAGCAGTTCTGCTTAAAAAAGCTGCAAAGATCCAGTCAGGATCCGGCGAGCCTAACAAGAAAAAGGTTGCTCAGGTAACCAAGGATGATATCCGTCAGATCGCTGAGACAAAAATGCCCGATCTCAATGCATCAAGCATTGAATCAGCTATGAGCATGATTGAGGGAACAGCGCGAAGCATGGGTATCACAGTAGCTGAATAATTATAGGAACATTTTTATCACACAAAAAGACTTAACCGTAACTGGACGTTGTGGGAGGTGGATGAAACCACCGCCAACACCACTTAGGAGGAATTAGAATATGAAACGAGGAAAAAAATACACAGAGGCTGCTAAGCAGATCGATCGTGCAACACAGTACGAAGTAGCCGATGCTGTAGCACTTGTGAAAAAGACAGCGGTTGCAAAATTTGATGAAACCGTAGAAGCACATGTTCGTCTCGGTGTAGACGGACGTCACGCTGATCAGCAGGTACGTGGTGCGGTTGTTCTTCCGCACGGTACAGGAAAATCTGTGCGTGTACTTGTTTTCGCCAAAGGAGATAAGCTCACAGAGGCTGAGAATGCAGGAGCGGATTTCGTTGGTGGAGAAGAGCTCATTCCGAAAATTCAGAACGACGGTTGGTTTGAGTTTGACGTAGTTGTTGCTACTCCGGATATGATGGGAGTTGTAGGTCGTCTTGGTCGTGTACTTGGACCGAAAGGACTTATGCCTAACCCGAAAGCCGGAACGGTTACAATGGATGTTGCAAAGGCTGTTGAGGACATCAAAGCAGGTAAGATTGAATATCGACTTGACAAAGCCAATATCATTCACTGCCCGGTTGGAAAGGCTTCTTTCAGTGAGGAGCAGTTGAGTGAGAACTTCGACACGCTTATGGAGGCGCTTGTGAAAGCTAAACCGGCGTCTGCAAAAGGTCAGTACTTCAAGAGTGTTACACTCGCTTGTACTATGGGACCCGGAGTTAAGGTTAATCCTCAGAAGTACGCATAATTGCATATAAAGAGATATATCGCCGTTTGCAGACAGTGTTTGCAAACGGCGGTTTTGTTATATTATAACCTATCTGAGCAGGGGGAGATTATGAGTGATAATGCAGAAGTAGTTTTGGAAATAAAAAATCTTGATGTCAGTTTCAAATCAGAAACTGATACAGTGCACGCCATAAGGGGCGTGGATCTGACACTAAGACGCGGTGAAACGATTGCGCTTGTAGGTGAATCAGGTTCGGGAAAGTCTGTCACGATGAAGGCAGTGATGGGGATTCTTCCGAAGGGCGCTGTGATAAACGATGGAGAGATTTTGCTGAAAGATAGTGAAGGCAAAGACGGAAAAATGACGGATTTGCTGAAAGAAAGTGAAAAATCTATCAGAAAGAATGTGCGTGGACGCAGGATAGCAATGGTATTCCAGGATCCTATGACATCGCTGAATCCGACAATGAGAATCGGGAATCAGCTTATGACCGCTATTCTTTCGCATGAAAAAGTATCAAAAGCAGAGGCTCGTGAGCGCGCGATCACGCTTCTCAGAGAGGTGGGAATAACCGAGCCTGAGCGTAGGATGAGTCAGTATCCACACGAGTTTTCGGGCGGTATGCGTCAGAGAATAGTGATAGCAATTGCGCTGTCTTGCAATCCCGAGATACTGATTTGTGATGAGCCAACGACTGCACTTGATGTTACAATTCAGGAAAAGATACTGGATCTGATCGTTTCTCTTCAGGTTAAACGATCACTTTCGGTTGTATATATAACCCATGACCTTGGCGTGGTTGCCAAAGTTGCAGACTATGTAAATGTGATGTACGCCGGACGAGTTATCGAGTCCGGGAGCATTTTTGATGTGTTCTATGATCCGAGACATCCGTATACATGGGGACTTCTTGAGGCGATTCCCGATGTGAAGTCGGGAGGGGATTTGGCGACTATACCTGGAACGCCGCCTGTTCTTACGAAAGAACCGGAGGGGGATGCGTTTGCGCCGAGAAACAAGTACGCTTTGGAAATTGATTTCAAGGAAGAGGCACCTATGTTCAAGGTAAGCGATACTCACTATGCGGCAACCTGGCTTCTGGATCCCAGAGCTCCGAAGGTGGAGAGGCCTGAGAGCCTTCAGAAAAAAATAGAAGAAATGAAAAAGGAGGCTGCGGAATATGTCAAATAATAATGCGAATAAGCCTCTTTTGGAGGTAAACAATCTCGAAGTGTGCTTCGGCCGCGGAAAGAACAGAGTCACAGCCGTAAATCACATAAACCTTGAGATTGGAGAGGGCGAGACTTATGGTCTCGTCGGTGAATCAGGGTCAGGAAAATCTACAATAGGAAAGGCTATACTGGGGCTTAATCCGGTTGCTGACGGAAGTGTAGTATTCGAAGGTGAAAAGATAGCCGGTGACGGAGTGAAAAAGCCTGATACCGAAATACAGAAAAAGATTCAGATGATATTTCAGGATCCTATGTCATCTCTCAATCCGAGAAAAAAAGTCAGAGATATAGTTGCGGCAGGACCGGATATGCATCACATGTTTGCTACAAAAGAAGAAAGGGACAAAAAGGTTGCCGAAATACTTGAGCTTGTTGGAATGGCAGGAGATCACGCTGACAGATATCCCGCGCAGTTTTCGGGCGGCCAGAGGCAACGTGTCGGTATAGCCAGAGCGCTTATCATGCAGCCGAAGCTTATCGTTGCGGATGAGTGTATCGCAGCTCTTGACGCATCGGTACAGGCGCAGGTTGTAAACCTTTTGAAGGATATACAGAAAAAAACAGGCACTTCATTTTTGTTTATTTCACACGATTTGTCGATGGTGAGATTTTTGTCAGACAGGATAGCCGTGCTGCACCTGGGATATCTTTTGGAGACGGGAACGACGGATGAGATTTTTGACAATCCGATTCACCCCTATACGAGAAATCTTCTCGCGGCCAATCCGACGCCGAATCCTGTGGTTCAGAAAAATAAAGGCATGGGATATGAATACGCGGAATCGGGACTTGTTTATGAAAACGGAACCTGGCATGACGTAAATCCTGAGGGCACGCATCAGGTTTGGTGCGAGGAAAAAATATGGGAGAAATGGAGGAAGGCGATATGAGAAGAAAACAGAATCGAATTTCGAAATTTGTTTCAGGGCTGCTGATCGTGTCGTTATTCCTGACAGGATGCGCTGCGTCAAAAGCGATAGAAGGAACGGTAGAAGATGAAACAATCACTGTGGGTATGAGTTCGAGGCCGAGTTCTTTGGATCCGCAGAAGTCAAATGACGTTACATCGTATTGCAGCCTCAAGCTTTTATACGGAACTCTTTACAGAGAAGATGAAAACGGAGATTATGTTCCGGGTTTGGCGAAGGGATACGATATATCCGCGGACGGACTGACTGCTACAATCCATTTGAGAGATGGGTTGTACTACAGCAACGGCGATCCGATAATTGCAGATGATATTGTATATTCGATAAGGCGTCTTGCCGATCCTCTCGAAGCGACAGATATGATACGTGTGATTCAGGAGAACTGCAAATTAAAGAACATAGACGCTATAAGCGAGGGAAAAATGTCGCTTGATAAACTGGGTGTGTCAGCACCGGATGACAAAACAATTGTGCTCAATCTTGAGCAACCTTGTTCGAGGTTTGAAAGTGTCATATCTACGTTTGCTTTTTCACCTTGTCAGAAGAAGTTTTTTAAGTCCTGCAATGGGCATTATGCTTCATCGCCGGAGACGTTACTTTCCAGCGGAGCGTTTATCATAGACCGATATGAGCCGTTGGGAACTCAGATACACTTTGTGAAAAATCCGAATTATTATGACAAAGATAGCATAAAGTTGAGTGAGATAACATATCAGTGTGTCTCTGACCCGCAGCAGGCGATTATGAGTTATCAGACGGGACTTGTTGATCTGACTGAGGTCAAAGGAGAGTTTATCACACTTGCCGAAAACGATAAGTCTCTCATGGAAAAGTTGTCGGGCGTTGTCAAATTCGTCTCTGTGAATGAGAGGTCTTCGAACAAAGCCTGCAACAATGTCAATCTTCGTCTGGCACTCGCAAATGCGATAGATAGGCAGGAAATATGCGACAAGCTTATGTACGGCGCAGCGAAGCCGCTCACAAGATATGTTCCTACAGATGTTCAAAAAGACGAAAACGGAAAAGACATAGGAGCCGATGAGGATAAATACTCCGATATCTGTGGCAATAATCCCGACAAAGCGAAAGAGTATTATGACAAAGCACTAAAAGAACTCGGGACAGATAAGGTTTCATATGATATAATCACCACTTCATCGTCCGGTAAAATGGTTGAGGTGTTGACTGATGGCTGGAAGAAAGTTCTTCCGGGAATATCGTTTAAGATCAGGACTATGCCGGACGCACAGTTTTATGCAAGCCTTATGAATGATGATTATGACATGTGCGCTGTGGGTCTCACTTGTGATAAGTCAGAGATTGTGGCGATGTTGCAGATACTCAGAACCGGAAATGCGATGAATATGAGTGGTTACTCAAACAAAGTGATTGATCAGGATTTAGATGCTATGGAGATAGAGATGGATCCCGGAAAAATGAGCCGCCTGACGGAAGAGGCTGAGAAAATCGCTATGCAGGATATGCCGGTTATACCGCTGTTTTCATCGGGATCATCCTGGCTTGTAGCGGAACAGGTTCAGGGATTTGTTGCACCGGGTGACGGAATCATAGATGTCAGCCGTGTATGGAAGAAAGGAGCGTGATCGGTATGGCTAAGTATATAATTAAAAAAATAGCAATAGCTGTGGTTACGCTGTTTCTGGTTATTTTTATCCTGTTTCTTCTGATGGAGCTGATGCCCGGATCACCGTTCAACGATCCGAAGCTGACAGACGAGCAAAAGCAGGTGATGATGCAGGCGTATGGACTGGACAAGCCGGTTCTTACGAGATTTCTCATCTATGTGAAAAATATATTCCATGGAGATTTCGGTGTGAGCTATAACTTGGCAGCGGATGTGCCGGTATCGGAACTTATAAGTACAAGACTGCCGATATCGATGCTTATCGGTTTGGCGGCTCTGATACTCGGAAGTATATCGGGACTTGCGCTCGGTTTTTCCGCAGCGTTCAAAAAAGGAAAAGCATGGGATCTGATATGCAAGATAATATCAATCATAAGTATTTCTGTCCCCGCGTACATTTTTGCTATACTGTTCAGTTATTACTGGGGATATAAATTCAAATTTTTGCCGCTTTTGTATGACTTTAGGTCGCCGATTCTGTCGTCGCTTATGGCTGTGATAGCGCTTTCGATATTTGTTATGGGCGTTGTGATGCGCTACACCAGAGACGAGTCGGTGACGGTGCTGAATTCTGATTATGTGTTGTTTGCGAGAAGTCAGGGAATATCAAAAAAGACTTTGCTTTTTAAGTATGTTATCAGAAATTCGTTTATGCCGATTATCACGGTAATAACCATGCTTCTTGTCGGACTCCTGACGGGATCTATGGTTACGGAGAGTATATTTGCAGTGCCGGGTATAGGATTTTTGCTTACCAGCGCGGTGTCTGCAAATGACTACAATGTCGTGATAGCGCTCAGTTTTGTGTTTGCGCTGATATATGTTGTTGCACGTTTGGTTTTGGATATTCTGTACGGATTGATAGATCCGAGAGTCAGAGTATCCGGGAAAGCGAATTGAAGGGGGTGAGCGAGAATGGGAAATATTCAGGATGGATTCACTGCAGATGATTTTCAATTTGCAAAAAGAGAAGTTGCGCAGGTTGACCACGTTTTCAGCGGAGACAGTTATTTCAGAACTGTTGTGAAAAAATTTACCGCCAAAAAATCAAATATTTTCGGACTGATTCTTCTGGCGCTGCTGATAGTATTAAGTATCATCGGTCCGTATCTTACCGGGCATCCTTACGATGAGCAGAACTTGGATCGTGCCAATATGGCTCCGAGAATACCACTTATCCTTGATGGTTCACAGACGCTCAACGGAACTGAGGGAGAGATTAAGGTCAACAGATATGAAGAACTGGGACTTGAAGATACGTATTATATATTCGGAACTGACGAGCTTGGCAGAGATTTGTTCTCCAGATGCTTCCAGGGTTTGAGGATATCACTTCTGATTGCGCTGATTTCAACGCTTATCAATCTTGCAATAGGTATGAACTACGGAATGATCTCCGGGTATATCGGTGGAAAAACGGACCTGGTGATGCAAAGCGTGGTTGATGTGGCAAGTTCAATTCCGGCGCTGGTAGTGGTTACGCTTATGATGCTTGTGCTTGAACCGGGATTCACAGCTATCATAATCGCGATGATGGTGACCGGCTGGATGGAGATGAGCATAGTTGCCAGGATGCAGGTGATGAGGATAAAAGACCTTGAATACATCCAGGCATCGAGAACGCTCGGAGCAGGCAAAAGGTTCATACTTTTCCACGAAGTGATGCCGAATATCATTGGGCCGCTGATGACACAGATTATGGTTTCTATTCCGAATGCAATATATATGGAGACATTCTTAAGTTTTATCGGACTTGGAATGCCGGTGGGAAGCTGCTCCATAGGAACGCTTATCTCAAGCGGGTTCAGCCATTGTCTGATGTATCCGTATCAGCTGATTCCTGCTATCGTGGTACTCGTTTTGCTTATGGTTGCCTGCAACCTTGTGGCTGACGGATTGCGTGAAGCAGTGGAATAAACAGCAAAATTAAATAAAAATATACTTGACAAGCTTCTCACGATGTGTTAATCTATCCGTCGTGAGAAGCGAAAGCTTGTCTGCCGTAGACAGCAGGTGTCATATTATTTGGCGTAAATCCTGCCGAGGGAGAGTTTAATCGAATATATCAGGGTACGTCCCTGTTCTCGAACTCCGTCTGCGAAAGATTACAGGCGGGTTTTTTGTTTTCTTAATACTATAAAGGAGGAAGAAAAAATGGCTAAAGTCGATTTAAAGGCACCGATTGTTGAAGAGATCAAAGGTTATACTGATTCAGCAAAAGGTATCGTGCTTGTTGACTATCGTGGAATCACAGTTGATGAGGATGTTCGCCTTCGTCGTGAGCTTCGTGAGGCAGGTGTTGTATATAAAGTATACAAAAACACAATGCTTCATCGTGCATTCGAAGGAACAGATTATGATCAGCTTGACAAACATCTTGAAGGACCTACAGCAGTTGCTTTCGGAGTTGAAGACGAAACAGCTCCTGCAAGAGTTCTCAACAAGTTCGCCAAAGAAATTGAGGCTCTTGAGTTCAAGGGCGCTGTAGTTGGCGGAACATACTACGATGTTGACGGAATCAAAGAACTTGCAAAGATTCCATCAAGAGACGAGCTTATATCCAAGCTCCTTGGAAGCCTGCAGTCACCTATCACAAATCTCGCGCGTGTGCTTAATCAGATTGCTGAGAAAGGCGGCGCAGACGCAGCAAGTGCTGACGCAGAGCCTGCAGAGGAGAAAGCTGAAGAGGCAGCACCTGTAGAGGAGAAGGCTGAAGCAACTGAAGAGGCAGCACCTGCAGAGGAAAAAGCTGAAGCAGCAGAAGAAGAGCCTGCAGCTGAGGAGTAATCAGTAAGTAATGTTAATTTGTAAATTGTTTCAATTCAACCGGAACAGTTCCGGAAAACTAAATGGAGGAAAAAATAATGACTACACAGGAATTTATCGATGCCATCAAAGAGATGAGCGTAACAGATTTGAATGATCTTGTAAAAGCATGTGAAGAGGAATTTGGAGTATCTGCAGCAGCAGGAGTTGTTGTAGCAGCAGCAGGTGGAGACGCCGGAGCAGCAGGCGGAGAGGACAAAGACTCATTTGATGTTGAGCTTACAGATGTAGGCGGAGCTAAGGTTAAGGTTATCAAGGTTGTACGTGAGGTAACAGGCCTTGGACTTAAAGAAGCAAAAGACCTCGTAGACGGTGCACCGAAGGTTGTTAAAGAGGGAGCATCAAAAGAGGAGGCAGAGCAGATCAAAGAGAAGCTCGAGGCAGAGGGAGCAAAGGTTACACTCAAGTAATCAGACCTTCAATTATAAAGAGACTTGGCGGGCAGCGAAAGCTGCCCGTTATTTTTTGCAAAAAGTTCTTGACATTTATTCCTGTTTGTGTTAAGGTTTAGGTTGCACTACTGTGTAGAGTAGGGTTATTTGCCCTACGCGAAGTTGCAATTCTGAATAATACAAGGAGCGTACCTTCATGGAAAAGAACAGAATCCGCCCGGTAGAGGTGGGCAAAAATGTTAGGATGAGTTATTCTAAGCAGCGAGAAGTTCTGGAAATGCCGAACCTTATCAAGGTTCAGACAGATTCCTACAAATGGTTTCTTGAAGAGGGGCTTCGCGAAGTATTCCGAGATATTTCCCCTATTGCTGACTTCAACGGAAACTTGAGTCTTGATTTCGTAGATTTCGAGCTCTGCCGCGATGACGTCAAGTATACAATAGAAGAGTGCAAGGAGAGAGATGCTACATATGCAGCACCCCTCAAGGTTAAAGTGCGCCTTCTGAACAGGGAAACTGAGGAAATAAGCGAGCATGAGATTTTTATGGGAGATCTTCCTCTGATGACCAGGACCGGAACGTTTGTAATCAACGGTGCTGAACGTGTTATCGTCAGCCAGCTTGTGCGTTCTCCGGGAATCTACTATGGAATCGCGCATGACAGGATAGGTAAAGAGTTGTACTCTGCAACTGTAATTCCTAACCGTGGTGCTTGGCTTGAGTATGAGACGGATTCATCAGATGTCTTCTATGTAAAAGTGGACAGAAACAGAAAAGTACCTATCACAGTGCTTATCAGATCACTTGGTGTGGGATCAAATGAAGAGATTATAGACATGTTCGGTGATGAGCCGAAGATTATGGCAAGTCTTGAGAAAGATCCTTCACAGAATACTGAAGAAGGTATCCTTGAGTTATATAAAAGATTAAGACCGGGCGAGCTTCTTTCTGTAGAAAACGCAGAGAGCCTGTTTAATGCAATGTTCTTTGACGTGAGAAGATATGATCTTGCTAAGGTCGGAAGATATAAATTCAACAAAAAACTTTCATTTAAGAGCAGACTTGCAGGACATACACTTGCAAAAGATGCCGTAAGTGAAGAAACAGGAGAGGTTGTAGCAGAAGCAGGAACAGTGCTTACCGAAGAGAAAGCGCTTGAAATCCAGAACGCTGCTATAGCAAGTGTATATATCGCAACGGAAGAAGGACGTGAGGTCAAAGTTCTTTCCAATATGATGGTGGATCTTCACGCATTTTTGCCGAAGGCTGACAAAGAAGAACTCGGTGTCACCGAAGATGTATACTATCCTGCTTTGAAAGCAATCCTCGAAGAGAACAGCAAAAAAGAGGATATCTATGCTGCTATCAAGAGAAGCATACCGGAGTTGATTCCGAAGCATATCACCAAAGAGGACATTTTTGCTTCAATCAACTACAATATGCATTTGGAGTATCATATAGGAAATGACGACGATATTGACCATTTGGGTAACCGTCGTATACGTGCGGTTGGTGAGCTTTTGCAGAACCAGTATCGTATCGGTCTCTCACGTATGGAGCGTGTTGTCAGGGAGCGTATGTCAACACAGGATATAGAGGGTATATCAGCACAGTCGCTGATCAATATCAAGCCTGTCACAGCTGCTGTAAAAGAGTTCTTCGGAAGTTCACAGCTGTCACAGTTTATGGATCAGAACAACCCTCTTTCAGAGCTTACTCACAAGAGAAGGCTTTCAGCGCTCGGACCCGGTGGTCTTTCCAGAGACAGGGCCGGATTTGAGGTGCGTGACGTACACTACTCTCATTATGGACGTATGTGTCCGATTGAG
Source organism: Eubacterium sp. (assembly GCA_024684535.1). Lineage (GTDB taxonomy): Bacteria > Bacillota > Clostridia > Lachnospirales > Lachnospiraceae > Eubacterium_F. The sequence goes on from JAIKWQ010000080.1 coordinate 11,764, forward strand.
ACGCCTGAGGGACCGAACATCGGTCTTATCAACTCACTTGCTTCATATGCTCAAATCAACCAGTACGGCTTCGTAGAGGCTCCGTACAGAAAGGTTGACAAATCGGATCCTGAGAATCCGAGAGTTACGGATGAAGTTGTTTATATGACAGCGGACGAGGAAGACCGTTATCATGTGGCACAGGCGAACGAAAAGCTTGATGAAAAAGGTTATTTCGTAAGGAAAAATATATCAGGTAGATATCGTGAAGAGACATCTGAGTTTACCAGAGATCAGATTGACTTCATGGACGTATCACCGAAAATGGTGTTCTCAGTAGCTACGGCGATGATTCCGTTCCTTGAGAATGACGATGCTAACCGTGCGCTGATGGGATCTAACATGCAGCGTCAGGCAGTGCCTCTTCTTATCACAGAGACACCTGTTGTCGGAACCGGTATTGAGATGAAGGCAGCTGTTGACTCAGGAAACTGTGTGGTTGCTGATCGCGCCGGTGTCGTAGAGAGAGCCGAATCAAGCGTTATCAAAATCCGCAGTGATGAGGATGGAGAGCTTGATGAATACAAACTTCAGAAGTTTGTCAGAAGTAACCAGGGAACCTGTATGAACCAGAGACCTATAGTTGATATAGGTGAGCATGTGGAAGTAGGACAGGTTATAGCTGACGGACCGTCTACATCGGGCGGTGAGATCGCGCTTGGAAAGAACCCTCTGATCGGATTTATGACCTGGGAAGGTTACAACTACGAGGATGCGGTACTTCTTTCAGAGAGACTTGTTCAGGAGGATGTATACACCTCCGTACATATAAGTGAATATGAAACAGAGGCAAGAGATACCAAACTCGGACCTGAGGAGATCACAAGAGATATCTCCACAGTCGGTGAGGATGCACTCAAAGACCTTGACGAAAACGGAATTATCCGTATCGGAGCAGAGGTCCGCGCGGGAGATATCCTAGTAGGAAAGGTTACTCCGAAAGGTGAGACCGAGCTTACGGCGGAGGAGAGACTTCTTCGCGCAATCTTCGGCGAGAAGGCAAGAGAGGTCAGAGATACATCTCTCAAGGTTCCTCACGGAGAATTCGGTATCGTAGTTGATACAAAGGTATTCTCAAGAGAGAACAATGACGAGCTTCCACCGGGAGTAAACTGCAGCGTCAGAATCTATATCGCGCAGAAGAGAAAAATCCAGGTTGGTGACAAGATGGCCGGCCGTCACGGAAACAAGGGTGTCGTTTCCCGAGTTCTCCCTGTAGAGGATATGCCGTATCTGCCAAACGGAAGACCGCTTGATATCGTGCTCAACCCATTGGGCGTGCCTTCACGTATGAACATAGGACAGGTGCTTGAGATTCACTTGTCACTGGCAGCGAAAGTGCTTGGCTTCAACGTTTCGACTCCGGTCTTCGACGGAGCAAACGAGGTGGATATCATGGATACTTTGCAGCTTGCAAACGACTATGTAAACACACCGCTTGAAGACTTCAAGAAAAAATATAAAAATATCCTGGCACCGGAAGTTATGGATTATCTGATAGAAAACCAGGATTACAGAAAAGAGTGGGAAGGTGTTCCGATCAGACCTGACGGAAAAGTTCAGCTCAGGGACGGAAGAACAGGAGAGTTCTTCGACGGAGAGGTAACGATAGGATTCATGCATTACCTCAAACTCCACCACCTTGTAGATGACAAGATTCATGCCCGTTCAACCGGACCATACTCGCTGGTAACTCAGCAGCCTCTCGGAGGAAAAGCTCAGTTCGGTGGACAGCGTTTCGGAGAGATGGAGGTTTGGGCACTGGAGGCTTACGGTGCTGCCTATACTCTTCAGGAAATACTTACAGTCAAGTCCGATGATGTGGTTGGTCGTGTGAAGACTTACGAGGCTATCATCAAGGGTGAGAATGTAGCAGAACCGGGTATACCTGAGTCGTTCAAGGTGCTTATAAAAGAGCTTCAGTCACTGGCGCTTGATGTAACCGTACTCGATGAGTTCGGCGAAGAAGTTCAGATGACAGAAGATACTGAAGCAATCAACCTTGATACCAGAGAATATATGAATGAAGATATGAATTACACCGGCAGGGATGAATCGTTTGAGAATGCCGGATACCGCGAAACAGATCTCGGTGGTCTGGATGCGGACTTACCTTCAGATAATATTATAATCGGTTAAGTAGGAAAGGATGGTTAAGCGATGCCAAGACTCGGTGAAAAAGAAGATAAAGCAATAACCTATGATAAGATAAAGATTATGCTCGCATCTCCGGAGAAAATCAGAGAGTGGTCACGTGGTGAGGTTTTGAAGCCCGAGACTATCAATTATCGTACTCTGAAACCGGAGAGAGACGGTCTTTTCTGTGAGAAAATTTTTGGACCCAGCAAGGACTGGGAGTGCCACTGCGGAAAGTACAAAAAAATCCGCTATAAGGGCAAAGTCTGTGATAAATGTGGAGTAGAGGTTACAAAGTCAAGCGTCCGTCGTGAGCGTATGGGTCACATCGAACTTGCAGCGCCTGTATCTCATATCTGGTATTTCAAAGGAATACCGAGCCGTATGGGACTTATGCTTGATATTTCTCCGAAAGTACTTGAAAGAGTGCTGTATTTCGCTGCGTATATTGTGCTTGAGTCAGATGTTCCGGAAATACATGAGAGAGATGTTCTCAACGAGGCTGAGTACCAGCAGGCCAGAGAACAGTACGGAGATATGTTCCGTGTCGGTATGGGAGCTCAGGCTGTTCAGGAACTTTTGCAGAATATCGATCTTGACCAGGTGTCAGAAGAGCTCACAGAGGAGCTTGCTACATCTACGGGACAGAAACGTGCGCGTATCATCAAAAGACTTGAGGTTGTAGAGGCATTTCGTGAGTCGGGTAACCGTCCGGAATGGATGATACTCACAGTGATTCCGGTAATTCCGCCGGATCTTCGTCCGATGGTACAGCTCGATGGTGGTCGTTTCGCTACATCTGATATGAACGACCTCTATCGTCGAATCATAAACAGAAATAACAGATTGAAGAGAATGCTTGAGCTCGGCGCGCCTGATATCATCGTGCGCAACGAGAAAAGAATGCTTCAGGAGGCTGTTGATGCCCTTATCGACAACGGCCGTAGAGGACGTCCTGTCACAGGACCGGGTAACAGAGCACTCAAATCTCTGTCAGACATGCTCAAAGGAAAACAGGGACGTTTCCGTCAGAACCTGCTTGGTAAGCGTGTTGACTACTCGGGACGTTCAGTTATCGTGGTAGGACCTGAATTAAAAATATATCAGTGCGGTCTCCCGAAGGAGATGGCTATAGAGCTTTTCAAACCTTTTGTTATGAAAGAGCTTGTTGAAAACGGCCCCGCACAGAACATAAAGAGCGCCAAAAAAATGGTTGAGAAGCTCGATGACGAGGTATGGGATGTACTTGAGAAAGTCATCCGCGAGCATCCGGTTATGCTTAACCGTGCGCCTACACTCCACCGTTTGGGTATACAGGCCTTCGAGCCGACTCTGGTAGAGGGAAAGGCTATCAAGCTTCATCCGCTCGTATGTACAGCGTTTAACGCCGATTTCGACGGTGACCAGATGGCAGTGCATCTTCCTCTTTCAGTTGAGGCACAGTCAGAGTGTAGATTTTTGCTTCTCTCACCGAACAACCTTCTGAAACCATCAGACGGTGGTGCTGTGGCAGTTCCTTCGCAGGATATGGTCCTCGGTATCTACTACCTGACTCAGGAGAGGGGAACATCCGTAGGAGATGCAGAGCCTGAACTTGGTGAGGGCAAATTCTTCAAAGATATGAATGAAGCTATAATCGCTTATGAAAACCATGAGATTACGCTTCATGCCCGTATAAAGATTCGTCGTTTCGGCGAAGATGAAAACGGAGAGATGCAGTCAAGAGTTATCGAGTCAACTCTCGGTCGATTCATTTTTAATGAGATACTCAGCCAGGATCTCGGATTCGTAGACAGATCTGATCCGGACAACTTCCTCAAACTTGAGGTTGACTTCCATGTAGGAAGAAAAGAGCTGAAGCAGATTCTGGAAAAATGTATCAACAACGAGGGTGCAACCAAGACTGCTGAGACACTTGACGCTATCAAAGCGCTTGGTTACAACTACTCAACTAAGGCTGCTATGACAGTATCAATTTCCGATATGGTGGTTCCGGACGAGAAGAAGGATATCATATCTGAGGCTGAGGATACTGTTG
>JAIKWQ010000182.1 GCA_024684535.1 Eubacterium sp.
ACTTTTGAGCAGGCCGACGAGGAGGATGTATACAGAGTTGTGATCTTCGATATAGGCGCGCCTGTTGAAACACCTCTTACAAGGCATTTTTACAACCGGTATGACTGAACCTTTTGTATAGAGATGCGGACTGAACATTTATAACAGTTCTCGCAGTTTCTTTTAATTCGTTTTCATTTTCAGCAACAAAAGGTGTTTTGGAATAATGCCTTGTAAGAGGTGTTTCAACAGGCGCGCCTATATCGAAGATCACAACTCTGTATACATCCTCCTCGTCGGCCTGCTCAAAAGTACTCACCCTTCTCCTCTGGTTTCTCAGATAATGAAGGTCTATTTCCATCATTAGATCTCTGTTTTTATCAAACGGAGAATTCTCCAAAAGCATAAACCCGTTTTCGGCGATCAGGTTGTGACATGAATAAACCATATCCGATGTCGATTCTCCGAAACCTGCATCCGCAAAAAGATAGGCGGATATAGTTCTTGCCGATTGTGATTTGATAAGCATCCTCCTGTAGTCGGCACGACCCACTATTTCGGCAGACGCCGCAGAATTAGCTATTATCAGCGCGCCGGCTGCAGCGTGTTGAGTAGACGGCGGATTCAGCGCTCTGAGGTCATCGCTTATTTCCACTGCAAAAGTAAAACAACTTGACCACGCATCCCTGAAAAGCAGACTCGTACCAAAAGGTACAACCTCATCTCCTATATTTATCTCGCCCATGTTAGGACGCCCCGGAGTGAAGCAGCGACCTTCGTGGTGCTCTCCAAAATCAGGTAGATATGTTTTGGGGACCACTCCCAATATATGTCCTCCGCTTGCGACCACGGCAACATTGTAGAGCTTTCCTCTGTGCTCAAGCGGCATACCGACAACTGATACTATGTCGAGCTCAGCCGTCTGATACAGATAATCAAACAACGCTTCTTTCGCTCCGTCCAAAAGAGTGTCCTGTAAAAAAAGATCCCCGCAGGTATACCCCGTGATAGACATCTCGGGAAACACTACGAGTCTCACTCCACAGGCTGCCATAGCCTCAGCTTTTTCGATCATTTTTTTTGAGTTTTCATCCGGGTCGGCCACGACCACATCAGGTGATGAAACCGCTACCTTCACAAATCCGTCTTTCATTTTGTCCTCCTAGATCACATATTTTCTTTGCATAATATTTCAGATAAACATCTTGAATCAACAAAAATAATAACACAAAAATGAGCAGCGATAAACGCTGCCCAAAATACTCTTAAGTATCCCCGAAATGCCGGCTTCTGTTTTTTGACTCCTAGCAAATGCTAGGTGGGCAACCGCATGTCGCCTTTTGTCTTCCGTTGCTATGATATCATAAGTACAAACACGTTCGTGAATGCAGTGACGGCCCGACATCCAACGACAGATATAGGAATCCCGTTTAAAGTGTTGTAGGTTCAAAAACACAGAAGTTGTCGAACACTTCAGGAGACCATTTACTATGTTTAATATTATACAATAATTTTTCCTATAAATCAAGTATATTTTCAGAAGTTTGAGGAAAAATTATTTTAAATATTGTTCCGTTTTCTTCATCGCTCGAAACGCTTATTTTTCCGCCATGTCTTTCCACGATATTTTTGGCAACCACAAGTCCGAGGCCCGAGCCTTCTCTGCCGCCATGCGTGCTCGCTCTGTAGAATTTTTCAAATACCTGATCAATCTCTTCATCAGGTATTATTATTCCCCTGTCGGACACTTCAGCAGTGATCGTGCTGTCATCGATATTTCTCGAAATATGAACCTTGATATCAGTATTCGGATCACAGTACTTGATTGCATTTTGCATAAGCACTACAAACACCTGTCTTATACGATCATAATCACCGTCGATCAGAGACATCTCATCGTCGTATGTAACTTCTCCATGAAGTCCTTTTTCTTTCATTAAAATTCTGAGCCCGCGCATAGCATCCTGAGCCACTGCGATGAGATTGATGACCTCGATATTCATCTCGAAATCTGGGTTTTGCATACGAGACAAAATCAAAAGGTCGGACACAAGCCTGTCCATCGTCACGCACTCATCCTGGATTCGCTTCAGATAATCTTCTCTTTTTGCCGGGTCGTCAACAAACCCTTCAGCAAGTGAATCCGCATAACCTTTTGTCACAGTAATCGGTGTACGAAGTTCATGTGAGACATTTGAGAAAAAATCTCTCCTCGTTTGCTCGACACCTTCCCTGTACGTCTCAGCTTCGACAAGCTGCTCTGCCAACTCATCCATAGAATCAGCGAGCGTCCCCAGCTCATCCCGTCTGACGATTCCCGTCGTGCCCATATAGTCCCCGGCCGCAATTTCTTTTGCAAATTGGTCTATACGTATGATAGGTCGCACAATCTGTCTGGAAAAAATGAGCGCAAGGATGATAGCAAGAATTCCTCCGACAGTCACGCAGAAAAGCATGTATTTCTGATACTGGTTTACCGCCTGGTTTCTCATTTTCATCGGACCCGTGACCACGACGGCTCCGATTACATTTTTGTTGTTGTCAAAAATCGGTTTGGCCACATGCATCATATCCGCATCATAGATGCTGTCGTGGCTGATAAACGTTCCGGTTTTCCCTTTGAACGCCTTGTCAAGTATCTCTTTCATCTGATCCGAGATATCAAGCTGATCGGTTGCAACATTTGTGTAGCTGTCATCCAGTGGTTTTTGTGCATCCGGATTTGAAAAAATCCAGATTTCCGTCTGTCTGGCGCTTCCGAAATCCTCCATAGCAGACATATATTCGCGATAACCTTCGGTGTCATTTATCTGATTTGCTTTACTCGTCCTCGTCGCAATCGTTTTTGCCAAATCAGAAAGCTGTGTCCTATAGGTTCCCACGATATTGTTCGTATTGAATCGCGTGAAAAGCAAGCCGATAAGCAGCGTAAAAACCACTATCACAACTCCGAAGTATACCAATACCCTAACAAAAATGTGCCTCATACGCTACAAAGCCTCATCAAACTTTTATTTCAAATTTGTATCCCAGCCCCCATATGGTTTTGATCTCCCAGTTCGGATGATCAACTTTGTCAAGTTTTGCTCTTAGTCTTTTGATATGTGAATCAACCGTTCTTGAGTCGCCGAAGTAGTCCTGACCCCATAGACTGTCAAGCAGGTTGTCTCTGGTGAACACTTTGCTCGGATTTCCCGCAAGTATCCACATAGTCTCAACTTCTTTTTTTGTCATAGGAAGCTTGTTCGCTCCGACAAATACAGTGTAAGCTTCAATATTGATAGTCAGATCCGATACATTCAGTACCGTCTTTGCATTCGCAGACTCAGATTTACCCATACGTCTGAGCACCGCGCGAACTCTTGCCATAACTTCGTTGCCGCTGAACGGCTTCACGATATAGTCGTCCGCTCCGATATCAAGTCCCATCACGCGCTCATAATCCTCACCCTTTGCAGTGACAAGGATGATAGGCACATCCGAATCCTCCCTGATTTTTTTGCAAACTTTGTACCCATCCATACCGGGCATCATAACATCAAGAAGAATTACGCAGGGATTTGTTTTTTTGAAAAGATCAAGCGCCTCAAATCCGTCCTTGGCAACTACAGGCTCGAACCCTTCCTTTGCCACATAGGTTCCCAAAACCTCCTGAATATCTTCATTATCATCAACAATAAGAATTCTCTGCATCGTATCCCTCCCGGAAGTATAATTTTGAAAAATGACTTTATATTGACATAGATTTGCGACAATTCTACCAAGAATAGCTGCTAATATATACAATACAAAGGCAGATACTCGATACGTATATTGTAAACTTTTTTTATCGCTATGTCAACGAGAAAGCACTATTTTTCTGTATATGACATATTTCTGCCCTATGGAAATGATAGATTTATACTTGCCTAAACTGCCCGAACAGGGATTGGGATATGATTATTGGAGGTCACTATGAAAAAAATATTTGTTAAGTCATTGGCAACGGTTGCCCTTGTTTTGGGACTTTGCCTGATGTTTTCAGCCAAGAGTGATGCTGCGCAGGCAAGAAGACTCAACCTCAAAAAGCTCAACCTTACCAAAACGACTTCATTCACTATCAGAGTTTATAACCTCGATTCTGATGAGACAGCTTCATTCAAGTCATCCGACTCAGATGTTTTATCAGTAACGGGCGTGGCTAAAAACAAGCGTTCCTGCGTTGTATACGGAAAAAAAGCGAACGAGTCAGCTAAACTCAAGGTTACCATCAAAAACAAAAGCGGAGATGTTGTCGAAAAGCTTACCTGCAAGATTAAAGTTACTCCGGTGCCGGTAAGTATCAAATTTACGGATAAATCAATAACAATCACCGAAGGAGACCAGGTTTACCTTGAGGCTATCATCAAACCTTACAGCGCAACCGAGAACCCGGTTTATGAAATAATCAAAATCGCAGGACCGGACGAAGAAATCGTAAAGATTATTGCAAACGGACTTGTAACCGGACTTGCTCCCGGAAAGGTAAAGGTCAAAGCAACACTTTTATCCACCGGAAAGTCAGCGACCTGCACTATCACAGTTAAACCCGATCCCGATGACTGATATCTGAACTATCCATTATCCATAGAGGAGAAGAAAAATCGACACCCGCTTCAAGAAAATACGAAGCGGGTGTCGATTTTTGTTTTATTTAGTTGATTTTTGTTTTTTAATATGATATAATGGATTCTGCGTAATTATATTTTTCTTATTTATAGGAGGTAGTCATGTTCGGAGAGCTTTTTGGACAGTATCTTGTTGATGAAGAGGTCATCAGCAGTTCAACTCTTTCGGATCTTCTCAGAGAACAGGCTCAGACCCGTGTTAAACTCGGTATGATGGCTGTTGCAGAGGGATTGTGCACAAAAGAGCAGGCGGATGAAATCAACCGCAAACAGCAGAAAGAAGACAAGCGTTTCGGTGATATTGCCATCGAAATGGGCATACTCAGCGAAGGACAGCTCAACAAACTTCTCGAAAAACAGGGAAGTCCATACATGAAATTCATACAGATACTTGTTGATAAAACAAATGTTGAGTCCACAGAAATCGACGGATTCCTCGAGGATTTCCGCAAAAAATGGGGATTCGACAAAGCAGAGCTCGACGCAGTCAAAAATGAAAACGTCGGCGGATACATATCTGCTTTTGCATCCAGCTCGCAGCCGTATGTATCAAATATAGCAGGTCAGACGCTTAGAAATATGATTCGTTTCGTAACGAGCGACTTCTATATCGACAAACTCAGACGAGTTGATGAAGTTCCGTACGAAGCGCTTGCTATACAGCATTGTACCGGAGACCACTCCATATACATCGGTCTTATGGAACCTGAAGGCCAGAATTCGTTTATCGCAATGGCAGAGCTCATCACAGGTGATTCCTTTGACAGGATCAGCCATATGGTATATGACTCTATCGGTGAGTTTATCAACGCAGTCAGCGGTCTGATCGTAACAGAACTTGCCAGCGAGCGACTCGCTATGGAGATCACTCCACAGAGTTTCTACGAGAAACAGATCATACATGGACATGGATATATCCTTCCGATATTCTTTAACGGAAAAGAAATCGACCTCTATATAGCGATAGACAGTGATATTAATGTAGGAACAACTCCTCTTGATATAAAGGTTAAGGTTGATTCTTCGACATCAGAGGGCGCCGAGAACAAACCTACAGTCGTAATCGTAGACGACTCAGGCTGGTCAAGAACGATACTTCGAAATCTTCTTGAGAAAAACGGTTTCGCTATCATCGGCGAGGCCGGAAACGGAAGCGAGGCTATAGAGGTTTACAAAAAATGCAAGCCTGACGTGATAACTCTTGATATCACGATGCCTACTATGGACGGTATCGAAGCTCTTCGCAACATCATGGAATTTGACCCAAGCGCGAAAGCTGCTATGATAACTTCTGCAGGACAGCGTTCCAAAGTTCTCGAGTCATTGAAGCTCGGAGCAGAGAAGTTTATCACTAAACCATTTGATCCGAATCTGGTACTGACGGAATTAAAGAGCCTTGTCAAAGAAAAGTACCCGGATATCTGATATCGGATGGGAAGAAAAAGAAAAGATGAAACAAACGACGATGAATAAATCAAATCATATGACACAAAAATATCCCGCACCTGATCAGGTGCGGGATATTTAATTTCAGGTTTTCAATATTATTCTGTTGTTGTTTCTGTTCCGTCACGCCACTGCTCAAGCTTTTTGATAGTAGCATCAATAGTCTTGCTTGAAATCTCAGGCAAATCCTCGCCCCATGCGGATGTCGCTTGCTCAAAACCTTTTTTCACAGCTCCGATGAGCTCATCTGCTTTCGTAGAATCTCCTCCCGCGAGAGCTTTCGCCATCTCTACCATCCTGTCACTGGTTTTCTCAACGCCCCAGAAACCATCCTCAGCAACATCTTTTTTTGCCTGCTCGATAGTCTCGGGATCAGCAAGCTCAGCCATCTTTCTGTAAGTATCTGCTAATGATGTCTGGAAAGTATCTGCCTGCTCTCCAAGAAGCTGTTTAACCAGATTCTGCATCTGCTGCGTATGAGCGTCAAGCTCAGAATTCAGCTTTTGAATAATAGCATCATAGTCTTTCTGTCTCGGATCAACTGCCTCAGACTCAGCTGTTTTGTCTGCTTCTTTTGCTGCCTCAGCTGCCTCAGCGCCTGCTGAAGAAATCTCGATAGCAACTCCATCATCTGCTGTTTCGGGCTTAGCTGCATCTTTTGCTGCCTTCGCCGTGCTTGCCATCTGACTCTGATACTGTGTATAAGCCGAAAGTCCGCCGCCAATTCCATTTACTGCCATAGGTTCCATCCTTTCCGTACTTTCGTACAAGTGCTCCGCATCCGGGCATCCTTGCCAAATCGCGGAGATACCAATAGTCTACTACATGTATCGGCTAAAAATTTAGATACTTAACCCCATTTTTCAAAAAATGAGGATTTTTTCAGACATATTTTTTCCCATTCTGTCAATCACAATCCAAAGTATCTGTCGATGCCGTTAGCTATTCCCGTTGCCATCATTTTTTGAAATCCCGGCACCTGCATTTGCTCATCCTCCGCGGCATTGCTCATAAATCCAAGCTCGATAAGCGCTACAGGAATCTCAGACCAATTGAATCCGGTCATATCATTTCTGCCGGAAAGACCTCTGTTTGCAAAACCGGTTTTCTCACAATATGCGTTCAACACACATTTGGCAAGCTTTTTGCAGTCATCACTTAAATATCCAACGTATTCGTTATCCTCTGTTGGATACAAAACACTGCATCCTCTGACAGAACTGTCTTCAATTCCATCTGCATGGATTCTGATGCATATATCGGCGCCGCTATCATTTGCTGCTTCTGCACGTTCTTTATTTGAAATATTTACATCCTGCGATGTACGTATCATATATACTTCATATCCGCGTTTTTTGAGAATCTTTCTGAGCTTCTTTGCTATGGACAGATTCAGTACAGATTCATCAACTCTGGTTGAAACTCCGGCTGTTCCGTCAGATACTTTCATTTTTTTCACTGATGAACCCGGACCGTTTGGTTCAGTATTGTGGTTGCCTTTCGCCTGATGTCCTGCATCTATTGCAACCTTGAAACCATTTGTCGGAACTGCCGTTTTTTCAGGTGTCGGTTCCGGCGATGGTGTGGGACTTTCTGTAGGTGTCGGTTCCGGCGTTTCCTCCGGCACCTCGGTCGGCGTAGGCGTAGGTGTCGCCGTCGGAGCACTCTCGCTGCCGGATGCCAAAATCACCCAAACGATGATGCCCGCAAGGATTACAAACAGAAGTGAAAAAATCACAACCAGAAGCTTGACATTCTTTTTGTTTTTGTTATTTCCACCATTTCCGTTATTACCTGCTCCACCCGGCTGCCCATAATTAGGTGAGCCATTAGGTTGAAAGTTCCCGTTATAACCGCCGGTAGGGATGTTGTTGCCGCCCTTGTTATTGTTATAATTATTATAGTTATTATCCATCCGCATAACCTCGCTTAAAATAATTCAGAACAGCTCAATCGATTTAGGAATATTATTCTGCAACGACCTCTTCCCGCTTATTAACCGGGAACTTTTTAACCGACTTTGCGATGTTCATAGAGTGATCCGCTATTCTCTCCAAATCCACCAGAATCTCTGTAAAGTACAACCCTTCTGTCGCGCCGCATTTTTGTTTATTGATACGTTTGATATTGGAATTTCTCATCTTCGCAACCATCTCGTCGATATCTTCTTCCATATCATAGATTACCTGATATGTCTCAGCATCAGGCGTGTAAAAATATTCACATGCCAAATCAAAAATGTTATAAACACTTATCGAAAGCTGTTTCAAATCTTTGAGCGCTTTGCCGGTGAATTTATTCTTTCCTTCCTTCATCGCCTGTGCATAGCCAAGCATATTCTCAGCATGATCACCTATTCTCTCAAAATCGCTCACTATATGGTAGAGATGTCCTGCGTGCGTAGCTTCAGCAGGCATCAGATTAAGCGTGCTGGTCTGAGTCAGCGCATTTGTTATTTCTTTGTTCAAGTAATCAAGGTTAGATTCATTTTTCTTGAACTGTTCGGTTGTGATTATCTCTCTGTCGTAGAAAACTCTTGTGGCCGCCTCGAGGTTGGTGCTCGCAAGCTGGTGCATACGTCCGACTTCCGAATCTATCTGTCCGAGGAGCACCGTTCCGGTCTGATATCCGCTCATATCGATGAAAAGCAGCGTATTTCCGTCTTCCTCACCGTCGTCCCCGCGTATGATAAACTTCGAGAGTTTAACCAGATACTTGGAACATGGAAGCAGAACAAGCACAGTCACGACATTGAAAATCGTGTTCGCGTTCGCAATCTGACGTGACGGATTGTCCGGTGATGTGGATGTCATGAAGTTCAAAAGGTCCGGAAATACCTGCGTCACCACTGTAAAGAGTATCATTCCGATTGATTCAAACAGTACAACTATAAGCGCAACACGTTTTGCGTCTTTTCTTCCTCCGATAGAAGCAAGCGCAGGCGCAACCGACGCTCCGATATTCATACCGAGCATGATGTAGAACGCCTGATCAAAACCGATGACGCTGTTTAACATCATCATCTGGAGTACACCGACTGATGCGGAAGCGCTCTGGATGATTACGGTAAATATACAACCGACCAACATTCCGAGTATCGGATTTGACAGCCCCGCCAGTATATCCTGAAACCAGACAGCGTTTGCAAGTGGTTTCATCGCCGAGCTCATCATACCGAGTCCGATGAAAAGCACACCCAGACTCGCGATAATCTGGCCCGCATTTTTCAGAGAAGGCTTTTTGAAAGCCATTATGATCACTACGCCGACAAATGCGATTACAGGCGCTATCTCAGATATGTTGAAAGCGATCAACTGTCCGGTTATGGTTGTACCGATTTTTGCACCCATCAGAATTCCGACAGAACGCTCGAGTTCCATCATTCCGGCGCCCACAAATCCGACCACCATCACGCACATGGCGTTCGAACTCTGTATAAGCGCAGTCATTCCGGCTCCGACTACAACCGCTATAAATCTGTTTTTTGTTAGTTTTTCGAGGATATTTTTTAGATAAGAACCAGCGGCAAGCTTAAGCCCGTCGCTCATCAGATTCATTCCGAAGATGAAGAGAGCCAATCCCCCCATCAGATTAAATACATTCCAAATTGTCATCGCGTCACCTCATAAGTGCCGTATTTCCGCCTTCTGTGCGGTTTCATCATTATCGCTTCTTAATTATTCCACACAGATAATAACATCATTTGGCTGAAAATGCAAGGATTTTTTACATCAAACACTGTTATAATTTGACATATATCGTTTGATTACAGTACATATCTTCCAGACGCACTAACTACGGATGATTCGTAGCATATCCTGATTTCTCAGGTCTGCCCTCGTCAAACTCGCTTGCTGTGTGCGACCCGACACTCGTCACGCGTCATCTCGCGTAACTCCCGTCGGCTCTTCACAGCTGACGCTCAAACACGTTCCTCAGGAACAGACCTATCAGGACATACTACTTATCTATCCTCGTTCGGCGATTGTCTGTAAGATATGTCTGTAATTCAAACGTTTTATCGTCCAAGAATCCCTTTGATGTTCTAATCGTTTTGTTTTACCATAAATGTAATAACGCTTGGGAACAGCGTAAGTTGGGAGAGTTTGCTGAAATTAAGGATAGTGCACGAATTCCCAATGCTGAGTGGAGTGATTCTGGGG
>JAIKWQ010000109.1 GCA_024684535.1 Eubacterium sp.
TAGGCACAAACAAACCTCCGTCATCAGCCAAGCCTTTCAAAATCGCCTGAGACGCCGTCATCGTTTTGCCCTCAGATCTGGTGCTATGATATCTAATTTCCATTATTTTATTGTCCTCCTAATATCTTGATTTTTTCTAAATTCATTTTAACTTACATTAACTGCTACGTGCAAAGATTAGTGACAAAACAGGATGTTTTGATGTAACTTTTCGGAAATAAGCGAGACACGATGTCGAGCGCCGAAAAGATACTTAAACGCGCCCTGAGCAAAAGCAGTTAACTAAAATCGTTAATAATCGATTTATATAATAGCTCGCCACCAAAGATGTCAAGCGCACTGCCGATAGTGAAATCAACCTTGCCGCCCCCCACTGCTTTTATAACGTCGATATCCTCGTACGAGCCGATTCCGCCCGCATACGTGACAATCGCCTTCGCATCTGAAAGCATTGAAATCAATTCCTCATCAGGCCCCGCCTGCTTGCCTTCCACATCCACCGCGTGAACCAAAAACTCATCGCAGTAATACGAAAGATCATTTATAAACGAAGCACTCAAAACATGCTTTGTAAACTTCTGCCACCTGTCAGTGACCACGTAGTATTCTCCGTCTTTTTTTCTGACCGACAGATCAAGCACCAACCTGTTTTTACCGGTCACAAACTTAAGCTCATCTATCCTGTCAAAGTGTATCTGCCCGTCGTCAAAAACATATGAAGTAACTATCACGTGCGATGCGCCTGCATCCAAAAACTCTTCGGCATTCTCAGGATTTACCCCTCCGCCTATCTGCCATCTGCCCGGATAGGCTCTGAGAGCTTCTTTGGCAAGTTCAAAATCAGCCTTGTATGCATCAGTTCCTGCTTTGTCAAGCAGAATAATATGCCCTCCGGCAAGCCCGTCCGAAGCATACATTTTTGCAAAACCGGCAGCACTCATATCAGAAACAAAGTTTTCCTTTGCACCGCTGTCATCGAGACTCCCGCCGACGATCTGCTTCACTTTGCCCCCATGTATATCTATGCATGGCCTGAATTTCATCTGTTAATCCTTTCCAAAAGCATCTATCTTCTTTGAAATTTTAACTGAATTATATACTTCTAAATATTCATTTAAATCATATTCTTCTATGTAGTTTTCCGGAAAATCTTTTTTCAATCCTTTGCTTTTCAAAACATCTGCAGCTTTGTTATAAGCTATCGCGGCCCTTATTTCACTGTCGTATCTGCCTACCACGAAGTCTCCGTTTACGTGAATTCTGGCTTCATATACATACCCGCTTCCGGATTTATTGTCTTTTCTTGTCACTCCATGATAACGATTTATAATCTCTAAATTAGCACGACGGTAGTCAGTTTCATCACCGTTTATAAATCTGTAGTCTCTTGATTTAACAGCAAAATTCTTGATCCCGTATCTGGATAAAATGTTTACCTGCATACCGAAATCAGCTACAAACAGGTGCCCTCCGCGACGCATTATTGAGTGGTCTGAATAATAAAAAATGTCGTCACTGTCAAAAATCAGATAGTCCTCAGGACCGAAATAATAATAAAAATATTTCTCCTTCAGATAAATCGGAGTCTTGATATACATATCGTTGTCGCGGTAGTTTATAAGTATTACATACTTTTTGAAATCGAGTGTTTTGTATTTTTTATCATCGATTCCTATAGACGGCGTAGAACATATTTTTTTAGCTTCTTTATACGCTCTGTGAGCTTCTTTTTCTGTTGCAAAGCTTCCTAAACTTATGTGCTTTGATTTGTATGTGACAGAACTTCTGTAGTAAACTGTGCCGTCTTTTTTTACGCCTTTATAAACTCCGCTTAGCATATCAGCTCACCGCCCCGAACACATACAAAAGCATCATTACTACAAGTATGACTCCATTCGAAACCGCACCCGTAATGGGTGTAATCATATATATATCTTCTTTTCTGTAGCCTTTGATAGCAAGTACAAAACCGAAAATTGACAAAAACAAAACCAGTATACCGACAAATCCTACCCACAGTCCTGCCTGTCCTCTCTCAGACCATGAAAAAATGCATAAAAACAAAAGGAAAACAAGGCTGATCGCACCCACAATAAGCGATGTTACTCCTTCTGCAGGGTGCGAACGGCTTGAAAACTGTATCTTTTGTTTGGACTTACGCCTTCTCATTTTCTAAGAACGATTCCCTTCTCTTCGAGTTTTTTCAGTATTTTGTCCATTACGGTGGTTACATCGCTCTCCTCGAGAGTTCTGTCCGGAGCTCTGAAACGAATGCTGTATGCAAGTGATTTTTCATCTTCTGCCACGTTCTCGCCCTCGTAAACATCAAACAGTGAATACTCCTCAAGAAGCTTGCCCGCATTGTTTCTGATCAGTTCCTCAACCTCAGCGGCAGGAACATTTTTCTTCATAACAAGTGAAATATCCCTCGTTACAGCCGGGAAGCTTGCTATCGGATGATACTTGATATCACTCTTGACCGTTTCAGCTATAGACTTCATATCCACAACTGCCACATAAGCAGCTGTCTTGATACCGTAGTTTGCGGCAACTTCAGGATGAAGCTGACCGATATATCCGATATTTTTATCACCGACAAAAATCTCCGCGTGTCTGCCCGGATGCAGATACGGGTGCTTCTCGGCATTCGGCTTAAAACTCATTCTGTCCTCGATACCGATTGATACAAACTCTTCTATACAACCTTTCAGGTCGAAGAAATCACCGTCTCCGTACATTCCCATAGTGAGCATAACTCTCTCATCAGGAAGTTTCTCAAGCGGAAGTGCCTCAGGAATATAAACCTTTGCCAGCTCATACAGTCGGATATTTTTATTCTTGCGTTTGAAGTTTGTAGCAAGTGAAGTGATAAGTCCGTTGAGCGGCACTGTACGCATTATCGAAAAATCAAATCCAAGTGGGTTTGAAATCTCTATCGCATTTCTTCTCTCATCACCCTCAGGAATCATCAGCTTGTCATACACATCAGGACTCTCAAATGAATAAGTCATCGACTCTGAAAATCCGTATTTCTCAATGATGTATCTGATGCTTTCATTTATGATTCTGAAGCTTGATATACCACCAAGTGTCATCTCTGCTTTCGGAAGTGTTGTTGGGATTTTGTCATATCCGTAGAATCTTGCCACTTCCTCGGCAAGGTCTGACAGACAAAGCACATCCTGTCTCCAAGTTGGGATATGCACTGTCTTTTTCTTTTTATCAGGAACAAGATCAACCATGTTCCAGTATTCACACATCTCATCCTCAGAGATATTTATTCCCAAAAATGAATTGATCCTATCCACATCATAAGTCACTTCTATAGGCTCTCTTTTGACCGGATACACATCTACAACTCCCGGTACCACATCACCTGCATCAAGCTCGATGATAAGCTCACAAGCGCGGTTTATCGCCTCAAGCGCAATGTTCGGATCAAGTCCTTTTTCGAACTTAGCCTGCGCATCCGTACGCATGCCGAGTTTCTTTCCTGACTTTCTGATATTGGTACCATTAAAGCATGCTGCCTCAAAGAGCATAGTCTTCACATCATCGGTGATCATTGAGTTCTCACCACCCATGATACCGCCGATAGCAACAGGTTTCTCACCGTCGCATATCATCAGTGTATCTCCGTCAAGTTCCCTTTCCTGACCGTCAAGTGTAGTGAATTTCTCACCGTCTTTTGCTCTTTTTACTACAATTTTATGTCCTGCAAGAGTATCGTAGTCAAATGCGTGCATCGGCTGTCCATACTCTTCCATAACGTAGTTAGTGATATCTACGATGTTATTTATCGGTCTGATTCCACTTGCTGCAAGACGTTTTCTCATCCACTCAGGTGATGGAGCGAGGCGGATATTTTTCACAACTCTTGCGATATATCTGGAACAAAGATCGGGATCCTCGATACTAACATCTATCAGATCCGAAGCTTTCTCTCCCGATACGCTTCCCTCATCAGAACCGGTCACCACAGGCGGTACAAACGGCTTTCTGAATGTCGCTGCCGCCTCTCTGGCGATACCGATCACACCGAAACAGTCAACTCTGTTTGAAGTAACTTCGTATTCAAAATTCGCATCGCGAAGCCCGAGAAGCTCTATTGCATCAGAACCTATCGGAGCATCTTTGTAGTTATCGTTGTCACTCAGAATATAGATGCCGTTTTCAGGAGCATCCGGGTAGAAGTCTTTTGATGATCCGAGCTCCTCTATAGAGCACATCATACCGAAACTTTCCACACCTCTGAGCTTTCCTTTTTTGATTTTGATTCCGCCGGGGGTTTTGCTTCCGTCGTGACCGCCGGCCACTCTTCCTCCATCGAGAACTACAGGAACTTTCTGTCCCTCCTCAACATTCGGCGCACCCGTAACTATCTGTACGGTCTGTCCCGCTTCATCGATTTCAACCTGGCAGACAACCAGTTTATCTGCGTCAGGATGTTTTTCTATTTTTGCTATTTTTCCTACTATTATTTTGTCGAGATCGGCATCGTATTTTTCATAGAATTCAACCTTGGTTCCCGACAGCGTCATAGCGTCCATATATTCACTTTCAGTGCACTCAAGTTCCGGCACATAAGCTTTTATCCAAGATAATGGTGTATTCATTTTTTTACCTCCTAAAACTGCTCCAAAAATCTCATATCGTTCTCGTAGAGAAGTCTCATATCATCGATTTCGTATTTGAGAAGAGCAATTCTTTCAAGTCCGACACCGAAAGCAAAACCGGTGTATTCGTCAGGGTTAAGTCCGCTCATTTCAAGCACGTGCGGATGAACCATGCCGCAGCCGAGAATTTCTATCCAACCCTCGCCCTTGCAGAAACGGCATCCTTTGCCACCGCATTTGAAGCAACTTACATCCATCTCTGCAGACGGCTCCGTAAACGGAAAATGATGCGGTCTGAATTTCGTCTTTGTGTCCTCACCGAAAAGCT
Organism: Eubacterium sp.; assembly: GCA_024684535.1. Lineage (GTDB taxonomy): Bacteria > Bacillota > Clostridia > Lachnospirales > Lachnospiraceae > Eubacterium_F. Next base: position 4,945 of record JAIKWQ010000109.1, read on the forward strand.
TTTTCGCAAAAAGATCCAGCGTTCCTTTCAGGTCCGCAAAAGTAATTCCCTTGTCGATAACCATTCCCTCTATCTGGTGGAATGAAGGTGAATGCGTGGCATCCACATCATCGCTTCTGAAAACTCTTCCCGGTGAAATCATCCTGATCGGAAGTTTGCCCTCTTCCATTACGTGAACCTGCACGGAAGATGTCTGCGTACGCAAAAGGATTTTGTCGTTGATATAGAACGTATCCTGCTCATCTTTTGCAGGGTGTCCTTCGGGGATATTGAGCGCCTCAAAGTTGTAGTAATCATACTCGATCTCAGGACCGTCAACAACCTCGTATCCCATACCGATAAAAATTTTCTCAACTTCTTCGAGTGCTATAGTATTCGGATGACGATGTCCCCTGCCCATTTTCTTTCCGGGAAGCGTAACATCGATCACTTCATTTTTCATTTTTTCTTCGAGAATTTTTCTCTCGAATTCTGTTTTCTTTTTCTCGAGAACGCTTTCGATTTTCTCGCGAGTCTCGTTCACCATCTGACCGACCTTCGGTCTGTCCTCCGGCGCAACGTCCTTCATTCCTTTGAGCACCGCTGTGAGCTCACCCTTTTTGCCCAGAAAAGCTGTTTTGATGTCATTCAGCTTGTCCAGTTGTTCGCTTGAGTTGATTTCACTCAGCGCCCTGTCCAGAATCTGGTCTAATTTTTCTTTCACTTTATTATCCTCCAATTTATCTTTTGTTATGTGGTATGTTTAACTTGATAAAACAATTCAACGCGAAGGTCTCCGCCTGCCCTCGTTGCGCAGGCTTGGTTTTTTCAAGCCGCACAACGCGAGGTGCAGGTATAAGTGCAAACGGGCCTGAGCGTAATTGTTTTATCAAGTTAAACTATAAATCCAAATCAAGTGATAGGAACAATCAACGCTCCCACGCCCAAATAAATCGCCGCCAATATAAGAATAAACAGCACTATCGGGAACATCAGCTTGAACCCATCCAGGTGCACATCCTCTTTGTGAAGGAACACCGCTCGCCGCCAGATAAACACCAGCAAATGAACGACAAAAATGCCCCCGAAAAGTCCGGCACTCTGCAACATATCCTTTTGGATGAAAAATGAAAACAGCATCCATTCTATCGCAAGTATCGTTCCCTGAAAAGGAAGGGTGAGCACATATGGGATTCCGACAGTCCTTGTTTCACCGTCTTCCTCTTCAAACTCCATTTCCTTCGCTTCTTCTATATCTTCAGTGAGTTCTTTCACATCCGAATACTGTTTGTCCGGATTTGACTCCAAACATTTTTCTATAACTTTTTTGTATCTGCCCTGATAGCTGACCTTTTTCTCTTTCGGCTCGCGACCGGTCAGAAGCTCGTGGAACAGACGTCCCAAAAACTCAAGGAGATTAAATCTTGGTTTTTTCGGATCCGCAGGCTCGAAATCCAAAAACTTCACGTGCCCACCGTTTGTTATAAAAATATTGCTTTTTTTGAGATTTCCATGAACCAGTTCCGGCTGGATATCGTTTATAGCTTTCACGGCCTCGCACACGCGGTCCATAATCTTTGTTGCATCTTCCTCCGAATACTTGGCTTTGGCCTTGCGTTTGCCATCCATTATCTCCTGAATGGTATAACCTTTCAGATAATCCTCAACAACCAACGTGTTGCCGTCGAAAAACTTGACATTATGTATATGCGGCCATTCCGTATAATCAAGATGCATCATCCTGTCATACAGTTTGAAGACATTTTTGTTGTGATACAACTTAAGCAAAGCCTCCGGACGTCCGGGCTCCTTCATACAGCGAACCCTGTAGATCGTCACGTGAGCATTTTTCACGAGAGGCTCTCCTGTAGGCACATATTGCTTCGTCACAAACTCTTCTTTTTCGGTTGCCATGCGTATCCTCCAAGTCGGATTTTAACTCAACTCAACTATTTTAGCATTTTACACTACACAAGTCAATGACAAAAATCAACCTATCTTCTGAGTTTTGAGCCTATTGTGTTCATGTAGATATTTTTCAGTATGATATAAGCTCTGTCGTACACCAAAAATGCCACGATTCCGCCGAGCGTGACAAACAGCGGATAATAATTATTTTCGATTATATCCGCTCTCAAAAATAATTGGGGTAAAAATAAAACGATAGGTATGTATACCGCCGCGAAAACTCCCGCTCTCAAGAGGAAATGAACGATTGAAAGAATAGGTCTCTCCGGGATATGTTTTGCGATAAACCTGTATGAGTTTTCGGCAATAAGCGTAAATGCGGCCATACCGAGAAACAAAAATACGTGAAATTTGTTTGGATTTAATAGCGCGTCGAGCGCCGCACAACCGAAATACATCATTACAGAAGCGCCCGTTCCGTACGAAACTGCAACTATCCCAACCAGATAAGCTGCAAGCGCCGTGAAGAACACTGTATTGATTCCGATAAATGTTCCGAGCAATAGAAAAACAGTGCCTAACGCGGTCATTACGGCCACGTAGGCAATCATTTTTGTTCTTGATTTGATATCATTTTCTTTCATAGACATTCCGTTTTAGTTTAACAACAGGAGCACAAATCTCCGCCCATACACTCACAACACGAATCCAGACACCACAAATCACAACAGATATTTCCGGTTCCGCAGCCACCACCTCCGTATCCGTTTCTGTTGTAGTTGCCATATCCGCCGTAACCACCGTATCCGCCGTAGCCACCGCCGAAAGGACTTCCACCGAATCCTGAAGCAGATGCATTACCGCTTCTGAGTCTCTCATAGTACGCGCTGTACTCTCTGTTGGTCGGTTCCATATTAACTGCTCTCTGGGCGTAGTCAAGCGCAACAGCAGTATTGCCGAGACCGAGGTTTGATACGGAACTGAAGTAATACCATCTGGCATCTCTTTCGGATATACCGTTCAGTACATTTATCGCTTCGTTGTACTTGCCTGCGCGGATATAGTTTGCCGCAGCCATCATATGCTGATCAGCCTGACTCCCCGAAGTTCCACCGTATCCGTAGCTCTGACTTCTGTATCCGCCCCTGCCTGATCTCTCGTCTACTATCTGATTGTAGGCAGCCTGAACTTCCTGAAATTTTTCCTCTGCCCACTCCTTCTGCGCAGGATCAGAATATGAATCAGGATGATATTTTTTGCTCATCTGTCTGTATGCTTTTTTGATGTCTTTGTCAGATGCCTGAGGACTAACTCCCAGGACTGAATATGGGTCATTCATTTTTTTACTCCATTCATATGTTTTTTGCCGGACATTTTTATGCCTTCGTAAATAATATTTCTCAGAATCGTTAAATCCCTGTCAAGCGGTAATTTTTCAAATTCTGCTATACAAGCTCCGAGTGTCGCCTGCTGACATTGATCAATCCAAGCCCTATAATCTTTCGTCATTTTTGTCATCAAAAATGGATTGAACGAGGCATTTTTAATATCTTTTTCAAGGTCACACAATGCATCTTTGATGTATATATATTTACCTAAATGATATCCGAATCTTTTCAGTATAGGTGCGAATGCATCGTCTTTCATCGCAACTATCTCAGCCATCATTTTTGCAAAAGGCCTTGTTATTTTGTCGAGATCTTCGGCTTCTAAGTTGTCGTATATTTTGTCGAATTCTATATTGGTTTTTTTCTTGCTTATAATCAGTCTTGAAAGCAATTCCTCTCGCTTCACAAAACGCGTTGTATCATAGTCTGCGCCGCACATTTCACTCCAACGGTACATATGATCTCTTTCTATCTGACTGAGCTCTTTCAAAGCACCTGATATAGCCTCAGCCTGTCTCGGATATCTGCTCTCCACGAAGTCTGCGCGTCTGTCAAAAAGCCACTTACCGAGATATGCTTTTATGCTTCTTTCGTCTTCCCAGTCATCTCTTAAATTATCTCTTGCCAAAAGCAGATTCATATCCGCTGCGTACTCGGTTATTTCATTGCGGATCATATACTGTTTTTTAAGCGGATGTATAGGACATCTTCTCTTCTTTATCTCAAGTTTCGGCTCATACAACGAGCTCAAAAGTATGATCAAAAATGTCATGTCATACGTCAGTGTAAGCCCCGCATCCAAACCGTATTTGTCGCGAAGCATATGACACAGTCCGCAGTAGTAACCTTTGTATTCGGCAAACTCCCTGAGCTTAAGCTCGGGCTTATTTACATTTACATATCCAAACATATTGCTCCTAAACACGATGTTTTACATGTAACTTTTCGGATTCAAGCGAGACACGGATGTCGAGCGCCGAAAAGTTACTTAAACAGATGTTACTTGTCAGCCCTTATTCTGCGCGTCTACCAGATGCTCACTCTGATACATCTTGCGAAGTTTCGGTTTCTCAATCTTACCAGTAGGGTTTCTCGGCACATCTGCGAAAAATATCTTCCTTGGCCTTTTGTATCTCGGAAGCTGTTTGCAGAAGTTATTTATGTCATCTTCATTGCAGGTCGAATCCGGTACAAGCTCTATGATTGCAGCCGCAATCTCACCCAGTCTTTCATCCTGCAAACCTATAACCGCAACGTCTTTTACAGGCTCGTATTTGCTTATGAAATTCTCTATCTGAACCGGATATATATTCTCTCCACCGCTTATGATGACGTCCTTTTTTCGGTCTACGAGATAGATAAATCCGTCTTCATCCATCTCAGCCATATCACCTGTATAGAGCCAGCCGTCATCAAGAACTTCTTTTGTTGCTTCTTCATCATTGTAGTAGCAGACCATAACTCCCGGTCCTTTGACCGCGAGTTCTCCTACCTCACCCTGAGCCACTTCTTTTCTGCTCTCATCGACAATCTTTGTCTCCCAGCCGTAGCCCGGAACTCCTATCGCACCGACCTTGTGAATATTTTCAACTCCGAGATGTACACATCCCGGTCCGATAGACTCAGACAATCCGTAATTCGTATCGTACTGATGATTCGGGAAGTATTCTTTCCATCTTTTGATCAGACTCTGCGGTACAGGCTGCGCGCCTATGTGCATAAGTCTCCACTGGTCGAGATTATAATCTTCTTTTTTCAGTCTTTTTGCATCGAGTTCAACAAGTATATCCTGTGCCCATGGAACGAGAAGCCAAACGATAGTACATTTTTCATTTGACACCGTCTCAAGTATGGTTTTAGGTGATACGCCTTTCAGTAAAACTGCTTTGCTCGCGCTTATCAAACTGCCGAACCAATGCATTTTTGCACCCGTATGGTAAAGTGGCGGGATACATAAAAATACATCATCTCTGGTCTGGCCATGATGATTCTGCTCAACCTCGCAGGAATGAACCAAAGCTTTGTGTTTATGGAGAATAGCTTTCGGAAATCCTGTAGTTCCCGATGAAAAATATATCGCTGCATCGTCATCATCGCTAAGTGGAATTCCCGGTGCCATCGATGCGCAGTTGGCAGCGAGTTTATCATAATCCTCAGCAAAAGAAGGACAGTCTCCACCCACATAGAAAAGCAATCTGTTTGTGCTGATTCTGTCTGCGATTTCCTCGATACGACCGATAAACTCAGGACCGAATACGAGGACATTGACCTCCGCCAGATCAAGACAGTACTCTATCTCATCGGGCGCGTATCTGAAGTTAAGAGGCACTGCAAGAGCGCCTGTTTTCAGGATTCCAAAATAGATGGGGAGCCACTCGAGACAGTTCATCAGAAGTATAGCTACTTTGTCCCCTTTTCTGACCCCTCTTGATATCAGAAGCTGCGCGAAACGATTTGCCTTTTCATCGAAGACGCGCCAGGTTATTTCCCTTCTGTAATGAGTCGTAGGGTTGGCCTCGATCAGCTCGTAGTCGCGCCAGGTGACGCGCTTTTTTTCCTGAATGTCGGGGTTGATTTCCACCAGGCAGACGTCCTCAGGATAGAGGCTCGCGTTTTTCTCCAGAAAGTTTGTTATAGGCATTGTTATTCTCCTAAATTATAATTTTATATACACTTAACGATTTTAGTTTACTACTTTTGTTCAGGGCGCGTTTGCACTAATTTTTGCACGTAGTGG
>JAIKWQ010000150.1 GCA_024684535.1 Eubacterium sp.
ATCTTCTGCCACAGGTCAAAAGAGAACACCGAGCCTTCGCCATACTTACTCTGAACGTTAAGGCCGCTGTCCATCAGATCAAGAAGCCTTGTCGTGATCGACATTCCGAGTCCGGTTCCTTCGATCGTACGGTTACGCACATTAATTAAGAAATGGAAGAATAAAATGAAAAAAGAAGAATTTACTGCCTGTAAGGAATACGCCTCGCTTGACTTGGTGTTCTCGAGTTATGCGTTGTTTGACAGCACTGTTTTGGAGACGGATGATGACGCTGCGAGAGCAGGTTTGTATGGCGATGCGGAAAAAGCTGCCCGCGCGCGTTTCGATGCTGCGCTTGCTAAACTTATATCAGAAAAATGCTCCGACGATGATGTGAAAGAAATTGAATCGGAACTGAAAGCATTGCGCGTCGAAAACAAAAAAAGAATGGATTTTTTTGCAGAAACCACTGACAGGCTTATAGCGTATGAGTATGTTTTAAACAGAATAGAACTCAGTTTTTCATCAGATGAAGAACTGGATGATTTCCTGAAAACAAATCCTGAAGAAGCATTCTTGAATCGAATCATGATATATCTGGTCGGAAAAAAAGACAAGCAGCTTTTCGGAACAAGGCTTAATTCAATTGTCGGAGAGATACCGATACAGATGACAAAAAACAAGCTGTTTGAGTACATTGACAGAGCAATGACTCTGTATGTAGGCTCTGATGAAACGGCGGTTGATGAGCTTTTATATATGATTCGTATGGCCGGGCTTGTTTATGAGCCGGGAGACTACCTCGATGAATATCCTGTATTGAATAGTATTCTCGCGGACTTTGATGCTACTGACTTGGATACGATAAATGCAGATGAATACAATGCTCTCAAAGACAGATTGTATGATATGTCAGGTAAGATTGACTATATCATGGATTATTATATCAATCTTGAGCGATGTGTAAATGATGCGCTTGCATTGTGTATAACAGGTAAATATTTTGAAGACGTTGCATATGTATCGCAGCCTGTCGCTGTGACGTTATCCTCATACATTGAGGGGCGTCCCGATGAGGAAGGATTGATTGCTTTCGAAGGAAGGATAGAGGGACTCTCCGACAGACTACAGGCAACTATGTCAAAGGTTGCTCCTCCGGCAGAGGGACAGACACCGGATGATTCGGATATGGATATAGCGGTAGTGACAAGACTGTTGTCAAACAGTTTGTTTGCCGAGATAGATCCGGTATTTGTAAAGACAAAAGAAGTGACAAAAGAAATGATAAAACAAAAAGAAGATGCTTTGTTTGATGATCTGACAAAGGTGATGAGCACTTCTTCGAAGCGAGTAAAAAAAGCTATATTTGCAAAAATACTTGAAAAGCTTCCGCCGTTTTTGACGGAGCAGTCAGAGATAGAAAACTATATTCGCACAAATCTGTTTAATTGCAGAAACAAAGCGGAAAAATGTGCTGTAATGGCAATCCTTATTGAAATGATGGAGGATTAAATGCTTTATTGGTACAAAGATATAATGCTTGATGACAAGTACAAAAAAGATCCGGATAAGCATATAAAGCGAATCAATCGATACTATCATGCAAAACCGAAAAGTAGGATTTTCAGTGACAAAAAAAGATGGTGGGAAAGATTTGTAGGAAAAACAATTCCCTGGAAAGAATACTTTGTTATAGTTTTGTCGTCGGGAGAATCTGATCTGTTTGAAGTGATGAGTACCAGAGATTTCATATGGAGACATTTTTCAAGGACGGATATGTATGTTGTCGGTGTGTATTCGTCGGAAGACGGAGCAATATCGGCCATAACATCCGCGCTTGGTGAGGAATATGAAAAAGATTCGGATTACGACCCGAAGCTTTCATATAAAAATGTGAAAAAATATCTGAAGGATTTTTCTGAAACACAGAGTGAGCAAAAAGAAAAGGGTAGCGAATGATTATACTTACCATACTTAAATGGATAGGAATAGTTGTTTTGATAGTTTTGGGACTTATCCTGGGACTAATTCTTTTGTTGCTCTTTGTTCCGTTCAGATACAAGGTGAGTGTGGCGCATCCCGCGATGGGGGAGAAAATCAAATATGGGTTCAGGGTTTCCTGGGCGCTCAGATTTTTGTCAGTCAAAAAGAAACTTGATGAAGAACGAATTGTTTTGAGGATTCTCGGCATCCCCATTTTTAAAATGAATGACAAAAAAAATGAAACCGAGGAAGCGGATGAAATCATCATAGACGAAGAAAAGGCTGCAAAAAAAGAAGAAAAAGAACAGCAAAAGGCGATTAAAATAGAAGAAAAAGCAATAAAAAAAGAAGAGAAGGAAGCCAGACAGGAAGAAAAAATACAGATAAGAGAAGAAAAAAGAGAGGCTAAACGCAGAAAAAAGGAAGGATACGTACCGGAACCCGTGAGAGAACCATCTGCGTTTGAGAAGTTTGTGAAAAAAATAAAAGACAAGGTAAACGGCATCAAAAAGAAGATTTTGGACACTCTTGCAAAAATCCGCCTTGTATTTCGCAAAATATCTGTTATAATAGAATTCGTGAGAGACAAAACGACGAAAAGCGTTTTCAAAAAACTCATGAAAGAGACAGTGAAACTGATAAAGTACGTCGGACCGAAAAAAATCAAAGGACAGCTGTGTTTTGGCACTGGTGATCCGTCAAGCACGGGGATGATTCTTGCCGGCGTCAGTCTTTGTCCTGCGGTCTACAAAAAAGGTGTGAGTGTTACGCCGGATTTTGAAGAAAAATGTATAACAGGATATGGCGATGTCTACGGCAGAATCAGAATCATCTATTTTGTAAGACTTGCGATACGTGTGTACTTCGATAAAGAGTTCAGACGTACCTACAAAAGATTAAAAAAAATAAACCGGGAGGTAAAATAAATGTCAGATACTAACAATTTCGGAGAAACTATGGAGTCTTTGTTCAAAGGGATGGATTCTTTCATTTCATCAAAGACGGTTATAGGTGATGCAGTGAAGTTTGATGACGGAACTATCGTGCTTCCGCTTGTCGATGTGAGTTTCGGAGTTGCTGCAGGCGCATTTGCAAACGCCAACGACAAAAAGAACAACGGAGGCGGAGGTCTCGGAGGAAAAATTCAGCCGAGCGCAGTTTTGGTTATCAAAGACGGCAGCTCAAAACTTGTCAATGTCAAAAACCAGAGCGGAGTGACGAAGATTCTTGATATGGTACCTGATTTTGTAGATAAGTTTACGGGTTCTAAGAACGAGAAAAATGATGAAGATAAGCCCGCAGATGACGTAGTTGTATCCTGATTTACGCCCCTGATATGATATCTTTTAAAAGAATTTAAAAAAAAGCTTGCTTTTTGGGAAAAACTTTGTTAGAATGTAAACCGTTGTATTTGATATCAGGAGGAGGTGTAAGTATGGCTAAGTGTGCAATCTGCGGAAAAAGCGTTCATTTTGGTAATGCAGTAAGCCATTCACACAGACGTAGCAATAAAATATGGAAGTCCAACCTGAAGTCTGTCCGCGTGAAGACAAACGGAGGTTCCAAAAAAATGTATGTATGTACATCATGCCTGCGCTCTAACAAAGTTGAGAGAGCGTAGTTTACGCTGATTTGAATAGGAAAACGTGTTAAGCGACTGACTTTTTTGTCTGTCGCTTTTTTTCTGCATTATACTACGTTTTTTCCTTGCATTCACAAAAAAAGTATAGTATAATTATCCTACTGTGAGTAAATTCGGATATTTTTGGAAGAAATCCGGAACGGAGGTCAAAAATGAAGGGACAGTTAGATACCGAATTTGGCAAGATTGTTATCGATGAAGATGTGTTGGGCAAATACGCCGGTTCAGCGGCCGTTGAGTGCTTTGGCGTGGTTGGAATGGCATCTGTTAATGTTAAGGACGGACTTGTCAAACTGCTGAAAAAGGATAATATCAAACATGGAGTGAACATCACCCTTGATGATGACAAACTGAAGGTTGAACTTCATATCATAGTCGCATACGGCGTGAGTATACTCGCTGTAGCCGAGAACCTGATCGAAACAGTCAGATACAATCTTGAAGAGTTTACCGGAATGGAAGTCGGAAAGATTATCGTGTGTGTAGAAGGTGTAAAGGCTGTTGACTGATTTTATTGCAAACATGTAATTCAGGAGGATACCAATGTTGGTCAAAACTATAGATGCGAAGACGGTACGCAAGTGTTTTCTTGCCGGGGCAAATGCGCTTGACAGGCAAAAAGATGTGGTCAATGAACTCAATGTGTTCCCTGTGCCTGACGGAGACACCGGAACAAACATGACCATGACCATCATGTCTGCTGCGAGAGAGGTCGCAGACCTTGATGAAAAAGCCGATATGAAGGCGGTGTGCAAAGCAATATCCGGAGGCTCATTGAAGGGCGCAAGAGGAAACTCAGGTGTTATTCTGTCTCAGCTTTTGAGAGGATTTACAAAAATAATTCAAAATGAGAAAAAGGTAAATGTTCATACATTACAGGTGGCTTTTGAGCGCGCGGTTGAGCAGGCGTACAAGGCTGTTATGAAACCGAAAGAGGGTACTATTCTCACTGTTGCAAGAGCCGGTGCTGAAAAAGCATATGAGCTTGACGGAAACACAGACAACATCCTTGAGATGTGTAATGCGGTCATACTTCATATGGAAGATGTTCTGGAGCAGACACCTGATATGCTTCCGGTTTTGAAAGATGCGGGAGTGGTTGATTCGGGTGGACAGGGTCTTTTGTATTTCCTGCAGGGATGTCTGGATGTTCTGATGGGAAAAGATGTCGATACGGACATTTTTGTTCCTTCACACGTTTCAGCAGAGGAACAGACTGCCAGAAGAGCAGCGGCTGATATGGATGTGGTTGCTGCGGCAGATATAAAGTTCGGTTACTGTACCGAGTTTATTATTCTTCTTGAAAGGGAGTTTACACACGAGGATGAGCTTGATTTCAAATCATATCTGACATCTATCGGAGACTCGCTTGTATGTGTTGCAGATGATGAGGTTGTAAAGATTCACGTGCATACAAATGATCCCGGACTTGCTATACAAAGAGCACTCGAGTTCGGATCGCTGACCCGTATGAAGATAGATAATATGCGTGAGGAGCACCACGAGAGAGTAATCAAGAACTCAGAGCAGAAAGCTGCTGAGGAAAAATTAAAAGATAGAGATGAGCTTTCAAAAAGGGAAGCAAAAGAGGAGCAGAGCAAGCCAAAACACAAAACAGATGCGTTCATAAGTATATCTGCCGGAATAGGCATCAGTGACATTTTTACTGATCTTGGTGTGGATGTGCTTATAGAGGGTGGACAGACTATGAATCCGAGCACCGAGGATATACTCTCGGCCGTGGACAGAATTGATGCCGACCACATATTTGTGCTTCCTAACAACTCTAATATTCTTCTTGCCGCAAATCAGGCAGCAGAGCTTGCAAAAGACAAGGAAGTGTATGTAGTAAATACGAAAAATATACCGGAGGGCGTTGCCGCAATGCTTGGATTTATCGAGGGCAATGATCCTAAGGATAATTTGGAATCCATGAATGAAGCGGCCTCGGCAATCAAGGAAGGTGAAGTGACTTATGCTGTCAGGGATACGCAGATTGATGGAAAGGAAATACACAACGGAGATATCATGGGTATCTGCGGCAAAAAAATAGAGGCGCTTGGAGAGGATATCACCGATACTACCGTTGAACTTATAAAAGCTATGCTTGACGAGGATTCCGAGCTTGTAACACTTTATTACGGTGAGGATTTGACAGAGGAGGATGCCGCGAAGGTTGCTTCCAAAGTCGGGCTCGAAAGACTCGATGTTGATTTTGAGATACATAACGGCGGTCAACCGATTTATTATTATTTCATATCAGTAGAATAAGGAGGAGAGTATGGATAAACCTATATATCTTGAATATCTCCGGGATGAAACGGGACTGAAAAAAGAAAAAAAGAAAAAAATCGAGAGCTTTGCTATGATTCCGTACTACAGCCTGAAGGATGGAAATATCGAAGGCGTGATGGGATGCAAAGCGCTGATTGCCAGTGTGGACGGAGATCCTTTGTCATCGGATGATTTGATGAGCAAAAGATATCTGTTCGTATCGTCTACGACTATGGCATCCGTGTTTGCTATGCAGGGAGGTATGCCGGCTGATGATGCAGCTGCTCTGAAAAATCTCTACATAGGACGTATGGATGACTGTGAGACTGAAGAAGCGATAGATGAGCTTCATACGATAATGTTTCTTGATTTTACCAGAAAGGTTCAGGAGTTCAAAAGTTCTGAGGATGCAGAGGAAAAAGAAGGTGAACCTGAGAAAATCAGCAGAAGCATAGCCAAAGCTATGGACTATGTCAGAAACAATCTTAACACGAAACTTACACTTGAACAGATTGCAAAAGCGGTTAATCTTTCACCGAACTATCTTGCGACAAGATTTCACAAGGAAACGGGAAGCACTGTTCAGGATTATGTGAGAGATGTGAGGATAGATGTGGCTGAGCAGATGCTCAAAGATTCTGAGTATTCTCTGACTGAGATCGCGAGAGGACTCGGGTTCGGGTCAAACAGCCATTTTATCAAGGTGTTCAGAGAAAAGAAAAATATCACGCCAAAACAATTCAGACTTAAACATTATAAATAAATGAATGGAGGAACATAATAATGGGTAACTTACCTATAGTCCCGTTTTTGATTATTTTTCCGATGGTGATAGCATTTCTTATGTACGTTGTCAGAGTTGACAAGATCAGAAGCGCTATCGCTTACGTTGGTTCAGGGACAATTATTGCAGCGGTAGGAGTACTTGTCTACATCTGGATAGACGGAGGCTGCAATCCTATCAATCTGTACATAGAAACAAAGTATGCAGATTATGCCATACTTGCAGGAGAGATCATATTGATGATGGTAGTTACATTTCTCTCTTTCAAGTACAGAAAATACTGGGTCAGCCTTTTGTCAATCGTACCGACGGCAGCTATGGTTTGGCTTGAGTTGGCCGGACCTGAGGTTCGTGAGATAGAGCATATCTGTATAGACAGGCTTTCAATCCTTATGTGTGTTATAGTTGGAGTTATAGGAAGTCTGATCATAATTTATGCAGTAGGATATATGCATGGTTATCACAATCATCACAAGGAAGTCAAGGACAGAAGATTCTACTTCTTTATGTTGTTGTTCCTTTTCCTGGGAGCGATGTTCGGATTTGTTCTCTCTGATAGTCTGCTTTGGATAGATTTTTTCTGGGAGCTTACGAGTGTCTGCTCATTTTTGCTTATCGGATATACCAGGGAAGAAGAAGCCATACAAAACTCCTTCAGAGCACTGTGGATGAACCTGCTCGGTGGAGTTGCGTTGGCAGTCGGAATTATTTTCTTCGCAGTTCAGACAGGTACTGTTTCTCTTCACGAGCTTGTTGATATGGCGATAAGCGGAACGAATCCTGCAGTGACAACTGTAGCGGTTGCGCTTATAGCTTTTGCGGCGCTTACCAAGGCTGCACAGCTTCCGTTTTCGACCTGGCTTATCGGCGCGATGGTTGCGCCTACGCCTTCGTCTGCGCTTCTTCACAGTGCAACAATGGTCAAGGCCGGTATTTACGTGCTTCTCAGACTTTCGCCCGCAATGACGGGAACTATGACGGGAACTATGATAGCGCTTATCGGAGGCTTTACATTTTTGGCAACATCGATTATGGCTATCGCCCAGAGTGACGGTAAAAAAATACTTGCGTTTTCAACCATATCAAACCTTGGTCTGATGGTTGCCTGCGCGGGTGTGGGTACGCCGGAAACTATGTGGGCAGCGGTATTCCTGATGGTTTTCCACGCTATATCAAAATCGCTCCTTTTCCAGGATGTCGGAGCGACAGAGAACTCGCTTCATTCCAGAGATGTCGAGGATATGCATGGTCTTCTTTATATCATGCCAAAGCTTGCAGCGTTTATGTTTATCGGTATTGCAGGTATGTTTTTGGCTCCGTTCGGTATGCTTATTTCTAAGTGGTCAGCGCTACGTGCGTCGGTTGACGAGAGAAATGTCATCCTTGTGCTTTTCATAGTATTTGGTAGTGCGACAACCTCTCTTTATTGGACAAAATGGATGGGAAAACTTGTCAGTCATACGCACCTGACAGAAGAGAAAATCAAAGATGTCACAAGACCGACCGAGATGTTCTCGCTCACTATACACGCAATTTTGATGATACTTCTTTGTATGCTTTTCCCACTTCTTTCGCAGATTTATGTAAATCCGCTTGTTGAAGATATGTTTGGAACAGCAATGAATGTGCTTCCGGACAATATCCTGATAGTGCTGGTTATCATCATACTTTTGGTATTTGCGGTACCGGTGCTTGCGTATGTTTATAGTCGAAAGATGACATACAACAGAAAAGGTTCATATATGAACGGAGTGAACTTCGGAGACAACAGATCGTTTGTTGACTCCTTCGGAGAAAGGAAAACTCTGTGGTTGTCGAATCATTATTACAAAGACTTTGTTGGTAAGCGAAAACTTATGAAGCCCTGTCAGATATTCACGACTGCGGTTCTCATAGTTATGCTGGCAGTTATTATAGGAGGTACGTTATCATGAGTATGACAAAAATTGTATTGGTGATTGCATACATCCTGTTTGCTCCTATACTTGGAGGATTGCTTGATGGTATAGACAGAAAAATATCCGCGCGTATGCAAAGAAGAGTAGGACCGCCGCTTCTTCAGCCGTTTTATGATGTTATCAAGCTGTTTTCAAAACAGGTTATCATCGTAAGCCGTTCGCAGATATTTTTCCTGCTCTCATATATGGTTTTGATGGTAGTTACAGGTGTTTTGTTCTTTGCGGGAACGGATATCCTTATGTGCTTTTTCGTAATGAGTACCGGCGCGACATTTTTGTACTTTGCGGCGATGGTTACATCCACACCGTACTCGACGATGGGCGCGAACAGAGAGCTTTTGCAGATGCTTGCGTATGAGCCTGCGGTACTGCTTACCTGTGTGGGATTCTACCTGGCTGAGGGAACATTTGATGTTGGAGAGATAGCTTCATCAGAAGTTTCTGCTATTACTTTTTTGCCGGGATTTTTCATTGCATTTGTGTTTATACTTACGATTAAAATGCGAAAATCGCCGTTTGATCTGTCGACTTCGCATCATATGCACCAGGAGCTTGTAAAAGGTCTTACAACAGAAATGGGTGCGAGAAACCTTGCTATATTCCAGGTGACAGAGTGGTATGAAAATGTATTTTTGATGGGAGTTATCGGATTGTATGTGATTAACTCAACCTGGTGGAGCGCATTGGTTGCTGTCGGAGTTGTGTTTGTGACATATTTCATAGAGATACTTATCGATAATACCAGCGCGAGAGTGAAATGGGATACGATGATTCGCTTGAGTTGGGGTGTCACAGGACTTTGCGCAGGCGTAAACCTGATAATTCTTATGATAATCAAATAAATGGAGGAATAAAGATGGCTAATATTAAAAGATCACCATGGCTTTTGCACTATGACGGTTCAAGCTGCAATGGTTGTGATATAGAGGTCCTGGCGTGTCTTACTCCGGTTTACGATGCGGAGAGATTCGGTGTTATGAATACAGGTGACCCGATGCAGGCGGATATTCTTCTGATAACAGGAGGTATCAACGAGCAGAACAAAGCTGTTGTAGAGCAGCTTTATGATCAGATGCCACGTCCGAAAGTAGTTGTTGCGGTTGGTGTTTGTGCTTGTACGGGAGGAATTTTTAAGGACTGCTACAATATTCTCGGAGGCGCAGATACAACTATTCCGGTTGATATATACGTGCCGGGTTGCGCGGCAAGACCGCAGGCAATAATAGATGGAATTGTTCAGGCAGTTGAGCTTTTCCAGAAGCGTCTTGATGAGCACAAGTACATGAAAAAGCATGGTATAAAAAGAGAAGAAAACGAGAGTTTGGAGGTGGGAGCTGATGTCTGAGGTTATTCATCCTGATGAGATTATAGATACTGTCGAGGTGGGCGAGCTTCTCCCACGCGTAATGAAAATAAAAAAAGATGGCTATAGGTTATCTCAGGCCTGTGCTGCTTACATCGATAACAAGTTTGAACTGAGTTATTCATTTGCTGATGACAATACATATCAGTTTACTACATTAAGACTTGTGGTCGATACCGATGTGGAGGTTCCGAGTATCACTGATATCGTTCCTCCTGCGGTGTTCTACGAAAATGAAATGAAGGAAATCTTCGGTGTGAAGATAAAAATGATCAGTGTTGACTATGAAGACCGTCTGTACCGTATGAAGGCAGTTACGCCTTTGGGACCGGACGCAGATTCTGAGGAGGGAGGAAGAAACGATGGCTAAAAAAAGTGTAATTCCTTTCGGACCCCAGCATCCGGTTCTTCCTGAGCCGATACATCTTGATTTGGTTGTAGAGGATGAAAAAATAGTAGAAGCGATTCCTTCCATAGGATTTATTCACAGAGGACTGGAAAGTCTTGTTGACAAAAGAGACTTCAACCAGATGACTTATGTGGCTGAGAGAACCTGCGGTATATGCAGTTTTCAGCATGGAATGGGATACTGCGAGACGGTAGAGCATATATTCGGAGTTGAGATACCGGAGCGTGCGAAATTCCTTCGTACCATCTGGGCTGAGTTGGGAAGACTTCATTCACATCTTCTGTGGTTGGGGCTTCTGGCTGACGGATTCGGATTTGAAAACTTGTTTTATCAGGCTTGGAGAGTCAGAGAAAAAATACTTGATCTGCACGAGATGACTTGTGGAGCGAGACTGATTTTCTCGGTTAATACTGTAGGTGGTGTGATAAAAGATATTACAGATGACCAGTTCAAGATCATACTTCAGACTCTTGATGAGGTTGAAGAGGAGTTTGAAGCGCTCAGCAAAACATTTTTGGAAGACTACTCCGTACAGTCAAGACTTGTGGGAGTTGGAGTTCTCACGAAAGAGCAGGCGCACGATCTCGGTTGTTGCGGTCCTTTCGGAAGGGCGAGCGGAATTTATTCGGATATGAGAAAACTCGGATATGCTGCATATCCACACATTGATTTTGAGCCGATAGTAAGTCACGAGGGCGACTGCTATGCACGTTGTAAGTGCCGTATCCTCGAGGTTTTGCAGTCGATTGATATACTTCGACAAGCTATAGCAAAAATACCTGCGTCGGATGAGATTGCAATTCCGATAAAGGGCAATCCTGACGGTGAGTATTTCATGCGTGTTGAGCAGCCGCGAGGCGAGGCTGTATACTATGTAAAAGCAAACGGAAAGCCGTTTGTAGAAAGAATGCGAATCCGCACCCCAACGTTTGCAAATCTGCCGGGCCTGTGCGAAATGCTCAAAGATACGCAGCTGGCTGATGTGGGACTTCTGGTGCTGACTATAGATCCATGCATCAGCTGTACGGAACGATAAAAGGAGACATA
>JAIKWQ010000156.1 GCA_024684535.1 Eubacterium sp.
CAGGCAACGATATGGATGGCGGAACATTTTTTTATGAAATCCTCCGTCACACCCGACTCGGAAAGATTGATTTTGTAACTTCCCTCGTCACCTGATATGTACGACCTCACCGTGTCCTCAACAACCTTCGGCTGTTCGTGAATTTCCTTGATCATGAAGTGCTCGTAACCGCCTTTTTCGGCAGCCTCAGCATCCCAGTCAATTTCTTCGACCGGCTTTTCTATCTCATCACCGTTCAAGTCGAAAAATGTCACGCCGTCTGCACTCACGCAACCCATCTCAAGGTTTCCGATATACTGAACTTTTCTCGTATACTTAAGTATCGCAGGTACATCAGACGCTATGAAGCTTTCCCCGTCTCCGATTCCGAGAATCATCGGACTTTCTTTGCGCGCTACAAATATCTCACCCGGATGATCGGCAAACATCACACAAAGAGCGTACGAACCGCGAACACGCACCATAGTTTTTGCAAGCGCGTCGATAGGTCCGACCTGATATTTTTTGTAATAATAATCAATAAGCTTGATCACAACCTCAGTATCCGTTTCCGAATAAAATGAATATTCGTTGCGAATGAGTTTTTCTTTCAGCTCTTTGTAATTTTCGATGATTCCGTTGTGAACTCCCACCACGCTGTCATCATCTGTATGATGTGGGTGCGCATTCACTTTCGACGGCTCTCCATGTGTAGCCCAGCGGGTATGTCCGATACCGCACTCGCCCTTCACAGATTCGCCATCCGCAGTCATCTCGGAAAGGACTTTGAGCTTTCCCTCTGCCTTCACGATAGTCGGTTTTTTCTCTCCGTCGCGAACAGCTATACCTGCCGAATCATATCCGCGATACTCAAGCTTTGACAATCCGTCAAGCAGAACGGGAGCAGCTTTTCTTTTTCCTATGTATCCTACGATTCCACACATAATGTGTCTCCTTATACGATTTAATTACGAGTTACATAGCATTATTCTACCACATTTTTGTCTTTTCGTCTATATAAAAATACATCATTCGTCTTTTTCGCGCACCGTCACAAGGTCTCCTTCGCGTATAATTGTATCAGGCTTCGGTACGATAAGCCTTTCACCTCGAATTACGGAAACAATCACTGTTCCGTCCGGTTTTTTGATATTTCTTATCCTTTTGTCAGTCCATTCGTGTTCGTCAACCACCGGAATCATCACATATCGCATATCTCCGTCCTTAGTTTCTCCGGAAAGCGATTTGACTCTGGTGTAGCGCTCAACGAAGCCCGCAGAGATGATACCGGTTGGGATAGCGACCATACCGACGCCCAAAAATGCAGTGATAATAGTGAAAATCCGCCCGGCTATCGTAATCGGATATATATCGCCGTAACCGACTGTAAGCAACGTCGAAACCGACCACCACATACCTGAAAAAGCGTTTGAAAAAGCCTCCGGCTGCGCTTCGTGCTCAAGCGAATAGATGGCAACCGATGACGCGAGCATCAGAATAAGTATGAGAATGATTGACGATATTATCTGCTCTTTTTTGTCTTTCAGGACATCGAGAACGACATTGAACGCGTCGTATTGCGCATTGATGCGGAACAGATGAAACACCCTGAACACGCGAAGCACTCGAAACGCCACGATTCCCGCAGGCAGCATCAACAGGAAGTACGGAAGCAACGTCAGAAGATCCACTATTCCCTCAATTGAAAAAATGAACCTCAGCTTGGACACGATAGGACCTTTGTCCGGGTAAAGTTCATCTGCCGTAAATATCCTTGCGACGTATTCGAGTATGAAAAATACAACCGTCACTGCCTCGATGATATCAAGGTACGACTGTATGCGGCTTGAGAAATCAAAAGTGTTTATAACAAGAACAGACAGGTTTGCAATGATCGTGATTATAATCAGATAATCGCAAAGCCTGCTCGCAGTATCTTCCTTGTTGCCAAGCTGTATGATTTCAAATAAACGTCGTTTGATTTTTTTCATGTGTTACATTATACCGCAAATCCGGGTTATATACAAGGGGTTTTGTGCTGATTTATACTGCGAAATAATTTTTTAATTTAATAAAAATTATTCTTGCATTTCGCAACATGTTGTGGTATAGTGAATTTCACACCCCACTTCTGCTCCTGTGCTAAGGAGGGGGTTCTATGAGATTTCTAAATTTCCCAAAACTCAATAAGCACAGTTTATGTAAGAGATTTGTTTCCATTTTGGCCATACACGCTTTGTTTTTGTGCTCATTTTTTTCTCAGGCGACACCTGCTTACGCGGTGACCGAAGATGAAAAAATCGAGAAAGCAGCTCTGTCTGCAAAAGGTTTCGAGTTCATCATTCTCTCATCGTACAAGGACAGTTTGAAAATAGGACAAACAAAGCTATTGATCGCCGTTTCGACAATGGGTTCTGATATTTCTTTTAAAAGCAGCAAATCTTCTGTGGCATCCGTCGATATGTACGGAGTCGTCACTGCAAAAAAAGCCGGAAAAGCAAAAATAACCGCAAAGTCGAAAGGCGCGGAAGCCAGCTGTGAAATCACTGTAGAAAGAACAGTCATCACTCTGAATACAAAAAAGATCTCCATAGAAAACGGAGCCACCTATAGGATGAGCGCAAAAACATCCTCAGGTAACCCCGTCAATTGGAAATCCTCCAAACAGAGTGTGGCTATAATCAGTGATTACGGTGTTGTAAATGCAATTAAGCCGGGAAAAACAGTTATAACAGCTTCTACTGACGGCTCAAAAGAAACATGTATTTTGACTGTAAAAAAACCTACTATAAATTTAAACAGTTATTCGATATCTCTAAAACAAGGTCAAAAATTCAAACTCAAAGTAACAGTAAGTTCAGGAAACACTCCTACATATAAGTGCAGCAGCAGTAAAACTGCATCCGTTGATGATGACGGAACTATCACCGCAAAGAAAAAAGGCAGCTGCACCGTCTCGGTATCGTCAGACGGTACGACTGCCAAATGCAAAGTAAAAGTAACCGATAAATAACAACAAAAATCAGGAGCAGAAGTGTCGGTGATTTTGTATTATATCAAATCAATTATTTTTCTTTTGTAATTCAGGAATTCTTCAGTCAGAAGATATTCGTGAGTCTTTTTTTCACGCCCTTCTATAGTAATTGTATTTGTAATTGTAGCGGGTTCATCAGGAACGTTTTTGTCTCTACTGAGAATACAAATGCGGTCGGACAAAAGTATCGCTTCATCTATGTCGTGCGTTATAAATAATGTCGGAAGTTGTATGTCCTCCATAACCGATAAATACCAGATATGCATAGCGTTTCTGGTGATAGTATCAAGCGCCGAAAATGGCTCATCAAGCAACGCCGCTTCACCTGAAAACAGATATGTTCTAAGCAACGCCGCACGCTGACGCATACCACCTGACAGTTCGTACGGATGTTTTTTTTCATAACCTTTCAATCCGAATTGGTCAAAATAAACTGCCGCTTTTTCTCTGGCTTCTTTCTTTTTCATTCCGCGAATAACAAGCGGAAGACTGACATTATCTATGATATTTTTGTGCGGTAGCAAAAGGTCTTTTTGGAGCATATAGCTTATACGTCCCGGTGAATCAACTATGCTTTCACCGTCGAGAAGCACATCACCCTCATCAGGCGAAAGCAGTCCTGCAACGATATTAAATAACGTTGTTTTTCCACCGCCGCTGACCCCCAGAAGTGATACAATTTCACCTTTATTTAAGGACAGATTCACATCTTT
>JAIKWQ010000017.1 GCA_024684535.1 Eubacterium sp.
ATTTTTTCGTGATATTTTTTCTCTTTCACTGATTTTCCCGTATCATAACCACTCCAGATGCCGCCAGCCAGATACGGTGTATAGCCTATGTGCCAAAGATCAGCTGAGTTTTCAGACTGACCGCTTACACCGGCGACAGCCATTCCTGAGTCTCCGAATGTAATCCTGTTCTTTGCATTCTCAACATCTTCTCTGAGAGCGTCGGTAACGAGCCACGCAGTACTCTCTTTCATGATTCTTTTCGAAGGATCCGATGACCTGTCAAGAATTACGTTTCCGGACCTGTCTACAACTGTAGTGTAAAAATGCGGAGCATTGTATACACCTCCACCGGCAAGAGCAGCGTAGGCAGAAGTCATATCAAGCCCCGTCACACCTCTTTTCAGTTTACCTACTGCCGTTGAAAGTGATATATCTGTATAGTTTTGACCGGAGTCGTCCGAATATCCGTCAACCAAAGTTGAAAAGCCCATATTGAGCAGATAGTCATATCCAACTTTCGGAGTGACCTTGTCAAGCGTTTTGACGGAGATTACATTCACCAAATCATCCATAGAGTCCCTGATGGTGGTCAGTCCCATATATGACTTGAAGTTATCTTTTACCAACTCTTCTGTTCCCGGATAATAGTACTCTTCGTCGTTTTGCACCGTGCCGAGAGTGAATCCTGCGGTATCTATAGCAGGAATATAACTTGAAAGCGGCGAAAGAGCAGTTCCCGGTTGTCTCGGTATGGTAGTCGCCCTGTCGTATACAATCGCATCGCTTTCCTCATCCCTGCCACCTACCAATGCCTTCACTTCGCCCGTCGCCGGATCTGTCAGTACAAATGACACCTGCGGTTGAGGGATAAGCTCGATAGACTCGGCAATTACAGTATCTTCTTTGTCCAGTGTTTCACGTCTGAAATCAACAATCACAGCTCTTGCCGTTTCTTCGTCATCAAAGAGCTGAGAGAGTTTACCGGGTTTGTACCATTTTTTAATATCCGCGAAATTATACGCTTTTTCCACTCCGTTTTTGTCTCTCACGGTAAGCTGATAATTCAGCATATAGCTTATTTTGTCGGGGTAGTTTTGTGGGTTTGTACATTCTTCATCACACACAGTCTGCATCTGCATATCATGCGTGCTGTGTATGGTAAGTCCTCCGGTATAGATTGCGTTCATAGCCTGCGTCTGTGTATAGCCGAGTTCTTCTTTCATATCATTTATGATTTCCGAAACCAGGGCGTTGGTAAAGTATGATATCGGCGACAGATTTTCCATATATACACGATTGTAACGCTGAACGCGCGAGAACACATCATCTTTCAGCGCAGCTTCGTACTCATCATAAGTGATCATTCCCTGATCCTGCATCGCTGTGAGTACTGCAAGCTGTCTTTTTTTGCACTTTCCGGTATGCAAAATCGGATCGTACGCAGTCGGATTTTTCGCCATCCCTGCCAAAAGAGCGCTCTCTGATAATGACAGATCCGAAACACTTTTATTGAAATATCTCTGAGCGGCAGTCTCGACTCCAAGAGTGTATCTGCCGAGATTTATGGTGTTTAGATAATACTCCAGAAGTTCATCCTTGGTGTAGAGAGTTTCAAGCTTGACAGCCATATATTTTTCTCTGAAGAAATTCAAGAATCCGTTTATGAAGCCGGGCGCCGGTTTTTCATACGACACCTGGTTTTTCAGAAGCTGTTCGGTGATGGTATCCACAGATTTTTGCGTGAAATCACCACCGTCTATGATACTGTTGTATAAACTTTTCAGTGACTCTATCGTATCTATGCCCTCATGATCCATAAACTCAGGGTCTTCAATGGCAATAAAAGCGCGCCTTAAGTTTATCGGAATCTGGTCCGAAACGACGTATTTTCTGTTAAGATCCGACATAGAGAGAGTTTCTATCTTATCATCCTCGCAGTCAAGCACCGTCGTCGCATATCCCTTCGGTATGATCTCAACCGCAGTGGCGTCAGGAGTATTCGCTATTACCTGCGCGAAATCCTTCATCATCAGATATCCAATATAAATAATTCCGACAAAAGCAGCAAAAACGAGAACCCGAACCACCAACACACCGAAATGCCTGAGCGTTTGCGGTGTCTGAGATGCGAGCTTCTCGCTTTTTTTAGCCGTTTGTTTTTCGCCGAAATTCATTTAGTGCCTCCGGATCAATTTCTTTCACACTATATTCTAACGCGAAAACTCCTCGAGCGCAAGTCCTTCATTTCTGTCAAGCGCAGTCTGGATACTCCAGGGGTGCGTAAACAAAAGGAGTTTGTTGCCTTTTAAATCCTGAACTTTTTTCGTATCCGATGTCAGCGACAGACTGTCGATGTCCGTATCTGAAGTTATCCAGCGTATATGCTCGTAGGGAAGCTGCTCCATACGGATTTCAACATTGTACTCGTTTTGCAGGCGGTATTTGAGCACCTCAAACTGAAGCACACCTACCACGCCCACCAATATTTCCTCAAGTCCTGCGCTGAGCTCGGTAAATATCTGTATCGCGCCCTCTTCCGCAATCTGATAAATACCTTTGGTAAACTGCTTACGCTTCATCGTATCAACCTGGATCACTCGTGAAAAATGCTCCGGCGCAAATGTCGGTATCCCCTCAAATCTGATAGGATTTTTGCCGGTATACAGCGTATCTCCTATCGAAAAAGTTCCGGGATCAAACACTCCTATGATATCTCCCGCGTAAGCTTCTTCTATGATATGCCTGTTCTCCGCCATCATCTGCTGCGGCGCCGACAGGCGCATTTTTTTGCCTTCACGCTCGTGGATAACTTCCATACCCGCGTCAAACTTGCCCGAACAGATGCGCATAAACGCTATCCTGTCGCGGTGAGCCTTGTTCATATTTGCCTGAATCTTGAACACAAACGCCGAAAAATCGTAAGAAAACGGACTGATTTCTTTGAGTTCCTCTGACGCTACCACCTTCTCGCCCGACTGCGCTATCTGTATATCAAGCGATTTTCGGGGAAGAGGTGGGATAGTCATCTCCAAAAAATACTGCAAAAATGTCTCGACACCGAAGTTCGTGAGCGCCGATCCGAAAAATACGGGACTCAGTCGTCCGCCCAAAACTTCATCTATATCAAGCTCATCCGAAGCACCGTCAAGTAGCTCTATATCGTCTTTCAGCTGGTCGTACTGCTCTGTTGATATCTGCTCAGCCGCAGACGCATCATCTATGGCGATTTCATCAGTCTGAACCTTTTGGCCGTTGTCTCCCGCTGTGTGCTTCAGGATCATTTTTTTCTTTCTGTCATATATGCCCTTGAATCGTTTTCCCGAGCCTATGGGCCAGTTTATCGGACAGGTGTGTATCCCCAAAACATCCTCTATCTGATCGAGGAGCTCAAAAGGATCCATAGCCTCTCTGTCCATTTTATTTATAAAGGTAAAAATGGGTATACCGCGCATTACACAGACTTTGAAAAGCTTGATAGTCTGCGCCTCAACACCCTTTGATCCATCTATGACCATCACCGCGGAATCCGCCGCCATAAGCGTTCTGTAGGTATCCTCCGAGAAGTCCTGATGTCCCGGTGTATCCAGGATGTTTATGCAATAATCATCATAGTCGAACTGCAAAACAGACGAAGTAACCGAAATACCTCTCTCTTTTTCTATCTCCATCCAGTCCGAAACCGCGTGTTTAGACGCTTTTCGGCCCTTGACCGAGCCGGCAAGACCTATAGCTCCACCGTAGAGAAGAAACTTCTCGGTAAGTGTGGTTTTTCCGGCATCCGGGTGGGATATGATTGCAAATGTCCTGCGCTTTTTTATCTGTTTGCTTGTGTTTTCATCCATTTTTACTCTCTCCGTCTACAAAACAGCACCCTGCAAACCTGCAAGGTGCTGTCTGAATTTTTGATAACGCAATAAATCTCATCTCTTTGAGAACTGCGGTGCACGTCTCGCTTTTTTGAGACCGTACTTTTTACGTTCTTTCTCTCTTGAATCACGCGTAAGGAATCCTGCTTTCTTAAGCGGTGCTCTGAACTCATCGTCAGCTTTGTTA
>JAIKWQ010000127.1 GCA_024684535.1 Eubacterium sp.
GGATGCTATGCTTGAGGATATATCTCTGCGCGAATTTCTGGAAAATATGCTGGAAAAGTACGGCACAAAGAAAAATGATATCATCAAGCGTTCTAATCTCGATCAGACCTACGCGTACCAGATTTTTCAGGGGACGAAGAAAAATCCTTCCAGAGAAAAGCTTTTGAGGCTTGCTTTGGCATTCCCGCTTACTGTGGACGAAACGAAAAAACTTCTTTACTACGGTGGAGTTGAGACTCTTTATCCCAGGATTGCCAGAGATGCATACATAATGTATGCCATTCACAACGGATTTTCCGTAATAGAGACGGATGAATATCTCGATGCCCGAGGAGAAGAGACTCTGGGTTGATTGTCTTGACATTTTTCTGACTTCAAAGTTACATTTTTCTGACTCTAAAGTTTCATTTTTCTGCAAAAAAAAATACAAGTTCCTGCCATTTACGGGTGCTATCATACGAACCATAGACGACGGACAAACAATTGCTATGATAGTTACAGCAGCGTGAACGTGAATGATAAACGACTGCTGTGAATGTAAAGTAACCCGTAGGCGACCGGTACAAACGGTTTTATGGAAGAACAAAGATTCTTCAGAAAGGCAGGAACACTATGATCAAAAAATCAGCAAAGAAGGCGCTCGCTTTCACACTCGCAGCAGGAATGGCTTTCTCAGCCGCACCGATTAGCTTCCCCGCAGGACCGCAGGTGGCTAAAGCAGCAGAAAGCTCACAGATCACAAACATCACATCGGTGAGTTTCAAACTCGGAACAAACATTTACAACTCATTCAAAGCAGAGGGGCTCGCATCGATGCTTGGAGCTTCAGTAAAAGCAGAAGTTGAGAATGAAGATGTGGTAGGACTTGCACTTGATGCTTCCCTTAAGTATGCAGACAACGCAGATAAACTAAATGAAGCTGCGGCAGGAAACCTCGCAGGACTTCAGGAGAAGATCGGAGCAGGAAAAGTTGATACGACAGTTTGGGACGATGAAGTAACGGTTGACGATAAAGATGCAAATATCAATATGAAAGCAGTCGGAGCCGGAACTACAAAAATAAACCTGACGTCAACAGACGGATCGACACAGGCGATTTCAGTTACCGTTGCAGACAAGGAATCATACTTCAAAGTTCTGGATGCTGAAGGAAATGAAATCCCTGAAGGAGGAAGCATAAGCGTAGTTGCAGGCGGAACAGTGACAGCGAAGCTTTCAGCTGAGAATATAAAAACAGCAGTTGATGATATAGGAGTACTTACAGATACAACACATTCAGGATATATCAATTCCGATGACGGAGTAGCATCGGTTGAGTACAAAGCTGCTATAGATACATTTGAATTTACAGGTGTAAGCGAAGGCACAACGCAGATGAATCTCTACCTGAATGAAGATAACAAAATCTTTTCATTCAATGTAAATGTAATCGCACAGACAGAAATCTATGCAAATATCGGTGACAAGCTGTATACTTTCGACGGCGCTTGGAAGTGCGAAGGGGTTGCAGCTACGCCGAAAGTATTCCTTGACGGAACAGACAGAAGCGGCAAAATAAGCGCTACTTCAAACAACGGAAAAGCAGCAACATATGAGCTCAAAGCCGGAAGTACAAACATTATTCTCGGAAACGACGGTTCATTCGATGCAAAAGTTGCAGACGGCAAGGTTGTCAAAGGAACATCAACAATCATTATTAAAGTTCCTGCAAATGCAGAAACAGGACAGGGAGCTAAGCAGGCTGAAGTAGATGTAATCGTAAATGAAGAAAAAGCTAAGCTTGTATCAGTTGAAGTTACATCAGACGGAGAAGTGATCGGAGCTGCGGCTGCAAAGGTTACGGGAGTTGAGACATACGCACCCGGCAATGAGACAGCAGATGAGATCAAGCTTTCAACAAAAGATAAACCGTCAATCGGATTTGTGGTAAACGCAAATGTGAAAGACAGCCTGGTTACTGTAACACCAAGCGACGAAGAGGTTGTAGCAATCGAAGACGGCAAGCTTGTAGCTAAAAAAGCAGGCGCTACAACAGTTACTGTAAAAGCAGCACCTGAAACAGAATTTGTTGATAAAGACGCAACAATCACATTCCCTGTAACAGTTACTGATAAATATGCAAACAACAAGATTACAGTTACAGGAGAGCCGATTGTTCTGAACGCTGAAAAGCTCACAGATACAATCAATGCAAAGGCTGACTACAACAACGCACTTACTTATCCTACACTTGCCAGAAAAGCAACAACTTCAGATTCGAAGGCAGAACAGAAAGTCGGATATGTAGATTTAGGCACACTTGGAACAAGCGCTGAGTACGATGTAACACTCAATGCTACAACAGGAGCTGTAACCTACAAAAACAACGGCAAGAGCGGTACAATCTATGTAAAAGTTGAAGGGGCTGCAAATGCTGAATCAGAGGCACCGGAGCCTGCATATGTAGAAGTACAGTACGGATCGCTCAAAGACTCAGAGCTTAGCGTAGCAGCAAACAAACTCTCAATCAAAGCAGGTGAGAGCGCTTCAGCAGGAGCAACAGCACCGGGACAGAATATCAGCTACTCAAGCGATGACGAGAGTATAGCAATCGTATCACCTGACGGAACAATCACAGGAGTAGGAGCGGGAACAGCAGTTATCACAGTTACAGCTGAGGCAAATGCATCCTACAAAGCAGCATCAAAAACTGTAACGGTTGTGGTAAGCGCTAAAGCTAAGAAAGCTGTTTCATTCAAAAATACAAGCAAGACATACAAGGTTAAAGCACTCAAGAAGTCTAAGAAATCCTTCTCGGTAATCAAAGCTTCAGACGGCGGCAAAGTAACATACAAAGTAACAAAAGGTACCAAAAAGAGCATATCAGTTTCAAAAGCAGGCAAGGTAACTGTTAAAAAAGGAACAAAGAAAGGCACATACAAAGTAAAAGTTACCGTTGCAGCAAAAGGAAACTACAAAAAGACATCAAAGACAATCACTATCAAAGTGAAATAATCACTCAAAACAGCAGTCTTCCTCAAATATAAAGTCCGACAGGGCGGCCACGAAAAAAGTGGCCGTCTTGTTGTTTTTTTGTATAGGCAAGGCTTGATTTTCACGGAGCAAAGGGGTATAATGTCTATGTTTGATTTTGTGTCAGACAGTCGGAACATTTTTAACGGGAGAAGATAAATGGAAGAAGAAGTAAAAATATACGCAACACCGGATATGCCGATAAATGATCTTTTGCAGGCACACCCGGAAGCGTTTATGGCTTTGCTTGAGTGTGGAATGGGATGCGTGAGCTGTCCGTCGGCAGCGGTTGAAACCATAGCTGAGGCGTGTATGGTACATGGACTCGATGTGGATGATGTGATTGATTACGTGAATCATTCGCTGACGGAAAAGGACAGGAAAAATGCCCCGAACGAAGCGGGAGCAGCGACGGCATCAGGTGATAAGTTTGCGGATTCCATATATGCAAGGGCGAAGGCAGCGGGAGTGGGAAGCGACAAACCGCTTGAAAAAGATATGGAAGAAAAAATGATGGATTTCCTGGATGCAGAGACATACGCAGACCGTATACGCATTTTTGAGGATATGCGCGGCGCGGATGAAAGAATCCTCAATAACATCGCCGTAAGTATGGATATCACGCTCAGTGACGATGAGGATAACTACGACAGAATCTACTCTGAGCTCATTTTTCGGAAAAAATTTGAGACAACCCGCGGAGACAGACTATGAGACGGGAAGAGTTCAAAATGGAGCGACCCGGACTTGTCAGTGAGGGCGATGAAGTAGAGATAACAGAGGGTGTGCTGCCGAGCGCGTATTACTACACCATAGTACCGGCGGTTGCGATGTCCTCAAACTATACACTTAGAGAAAGGATCGAATCAACCAAAGGCGTAGTGAAGGAAGTTCGCGAGGACGACAGAGGTTTCTATGTAGTGGTTGAGTTTGACGAATAGGAGGGAAAAAATGGAAAGACCAAACGCGTGGAGCAATTACAAAAAGGCACAGTTAAAAGAAGTTGATGCGCTTGCGAAGGACTATATCGATTTCATAAGTGCAGGAAAGACGGAAAGAGAGTGTGTAATCTTGGCTGAAAAAGAAGCAAAAGCCAAAGGTTATGTGTCTCTTGAGGATGTCATCAAAAAAGGAAAGAAGTTAAAGGCAGGAGACAAGGTCTATGCCATCAATATGAAAAAGACCATCGTTCTTTACAATATCGGAAAAAAGCCGCTCGAGGAAGGAATGGCTATACTCGGAGCGCATATCGACAGTCCTAGACTTGATATCAAGCAGAATCCTTTGTATGAGGACTCGGAGTTCGCTTACCTGGATACACATTATTACGGAGGAATCAAAAAATATCAGTGGACTGCGTTGCCGCTTGCGATACACGGTGTGATCGTGAAAAATGACGGCACAGTTATCGATGTGTGCATAGGAGAGGATGAAAACGATCCGGTATTTTGCATATCAGATCTTCTTCCGCATCTGGCGCAGGAGATTATGGAGAAGAAAGCAAACAAGTTTATCGAAGGAGAGGCTTTGGATATATTGATCGGAAGCCAGCCTTTGCCCGATTCTACAAAAGAAGAAAAAGAAAAGTCGGATGCAGTAAAGAAAAACATAATTAAACTTTTGGATGATATATATGGAGTTGAAGAGGAGGATTTCCTTTCGGCTGAACTGGAAGTTGTTCCTGCGGGACGCGCGAGAGAAGCCGGTCTTGACAGGTCAATGATTCTGGCTTACGGGCAGGATGACAAGGTGTGCGCATTTACTTCACTTCGCGCTATGCTTGCTGTTGAGAAGCCTGAGTATACGACTTGTTGTCTGCTCGTTGACAAAGAAGAAATCGGAAGTGTCGGCGCAACAGGTATGAGATCACAGTTCTTTGAGAATACGGTAGCTGAGCTTATAGGTCTCACCGGGGAGTATGACGGAAGAAAACTGAACAGATGTCTGGCAAACTCGAGAATGCTCTCATCTGACGTGAGCGCCGGTTATGATCCAACTTATGCAAGTGTATTTGAAAAGAAAAATGCCGCGCTCGTAGGTCACGGAATGGTATTTAACAAGTTTACGGGCTCGAGAGGAAAGTCGGGAAGTAATGATGCAAATGCCGAATATATGGCGCGCATCAGAGGAATACTTGACAAAGAAAAAGTTGCCTATCAGACCGCAGAACTCGGGAAAGTTGACGTTGGTGGAGGCGGAACAATAGCGTATATCCTTGCCCTTTACGGAATGGAAGTTATAGATTGCGGTGTTGCGGTGCTGAACATGCATGCGCCTTGGGAAGTTACGAGTAAAGCTGATCTGTATGAAACCGAGAGAGGGTATGAGTGCTTCCTGAAAGGAATTTTCTGAAATATCCATGTTTGAATAAAGATATAGTTTATGATGCCTATCTGAATCCCGTACGATTTTTTGTGCGGGATTTTGCATTATATTAAGAAGATAAAAAGTTTTTTTGAAAAAGTCCGGCCGTATGACGCCCATTAGCGCAATTCGTGAAGCGTTCTGCGGGAGCGTATTTGAAAAATGAACCGGGCGTCAGACGGACGTTTTTGGGCGTGCCACGCCCGCGATTTCCGCATGAACAACACTGGACGGAGGCTGTTTCGTGTGGTATCATGAGGTTGTTCGCAAATCAAATAAACGCGAAGAATCATTGGGCCGGATACGCCCGGACAGGCAGTACGGATACGCCCGGTCCAAGCCCTTGAGAAAATGCCTTGTGAAAAGTTTTTAAAAAAGTATTGACAAATCAGACAAGGTTGTGTATTATAAGAACGTACGAACGGATGTTCGTAAAATGCAAAACAAAACGAACGGTTGTGCAGTAAGTGTTCGAGTGGGAGGATGAATATGTCAGATATGAAACAGAAGGATCCGAATAAGTTACGCGCGTTGGAGTCAGCGATTGCCCAGATTGAAAAACAGTATGGGCAGGGTTCGATTATGAAGCTTGGTGATGAATCACATCTTCAGGTTGAGTCTACACCGACAGGTTCGCTTAGCCTTGATATAGCTCTTGGTGTTGGTGGTATACCGAAGGGAAGGGTTGTCGAGATATACGGACCTGAATCAAGCGGAAAAACTACAGTTGCTCTTCATATGGTAGCAGAAGTTCAAAAAAGAGGTGGTATTGCAGGTTTCATAGATGCAGAGCACGCGCTTGATCCTGTATATGCGAAAAATATCGGAGTTGATATAAACGACCTTTATATATCTCAGCCGGACAGCGGAGAACAGGCTATGGAAATCACTGAGACTATGGTGCGCTCGGGAGCCGTAGATATCGTGATAGTTGACTCTGTCGCAGCGTTGGTGCCAAAGGCGGAGATTGACGGAGATATGGGTGACTCACATGTCGGATTGCAGGCAAGACTTATGAGTCAGGCTCTTCGCAAACTTACCAGCGTTATTAATAAATCAAACTGTACGGTTATTTTTATCAATCAGCTTCGTGAGAAAATCGGAGTTATGTTTGGAAATCCGGAAACGACTACAGGAGGAAGAGCACTTAAGTTCTATGCATCGGTACGTATGGAAGTTCGCAGGATAGAAACTCTTTCTCAGGCAGGTGAGAAAATCGGAAACAGAGTTCGCGCAAAGATTGTTAAAAACAAGGTTGCGCCTCCGTTTACTGAGGCTGAGTTTGATATCATGTTCGGAAAGGGCATATCAAGAGAGGGAGATGTGCTTGACCTGGCAGCTTCACAGGATATCATTGTGAAGAGCGGAGCATGGTACAGTTACAAGGGTGAACGCATAGGTCAGGGACGCGAGAATGCGAAAAACTACCTTGCCGAGAATCCTGAAATCTTTGAAGAGGTTGAGCAGGCTGTCAGAGACAAAATGCTCCCACAGATTACCGGAACACCGGAGGGTGATGCAGCTGAAGAAGCTGAAGTACCGGAAAAAGAATGATACAGCTTACTATTTATTCTCCTTTTATGGTAACACAATATCACACAGAAAGCCGCGCCTATCCTTTGCGCGGCTTTCGCCATGTCTTACAATAGGCAGTTTTATTTGTTTTCCGACGGTTCTACTTAAAAAAAATCAAGAAAACTGATTTTTTTTAACAAAACCTATTGACATCAATATTTACAGGTGTTACAATAGCATTACCTTAAATTTTATCAATTTTGATGTTTTTTAATATAGAAACGGAGGAACAGCAAATGAAAGGATACGAAAAATACCAACCACCTTACTTCATGCCACCGGAGGTGACATACGATTGGGTAACAAAAAAAGAAATCACCAAGCCGCCGGTATGGTGTTCTGTCGATCTTCGTGATGGAAACCAGGCGCTGATTGAGCCTATGAGCTTACAGGAAAAGCTTGATTATTTTGACTTACTTGTTAAAGTAGGATTTAAGGAAATAGAAGTTGGATTTCCAGCTGCTTCGGATACAGAGTACGAATTTATGCGTGCTCTTATCGAACAGAACAAAATTCCTGATGATGTTACGGTGCAGGTTTTGACACAGGCCAGAGAGCATATCATCAGAAAAACATTTGAAGCAGTGAAGGGCGCGCCTTGCGCTGTGGTTCATCTGTACAATTCAACATCTGTTGCACAGAGAGAGCAGGTGTTCAAAAAGGATAAAGATGAAATTATAAAGATTGCTGTTGACGGTGCAATTCTTTTGAAAGAGCTTGCTGACCAGACGGAAGGAAACTTCAGATTTGAGTACAGCCCTGAGAGTTTTCCGGGAACGGAAGTTGATTATGCAGTTGAGGTTTGCAACGCCGTGCTTGATGTGTGGAAGCCGACACCTGATTGGAAAGTGATCATCAACATACCGACGACAGTTGAAAATGCGATGCCTCACGTATTTGCATCACAGCTTGAGTATGTTCATAAACATCTGAAATACAGAGACGGAGTGGTTCTTTCTCTGCATCCTCACAACGACAGGGGCGAAGGAGTAGCAACCGCTGAGCTTGGCGTGCTTGCAGGAGCTGATCGTATAGAAGGCACCCTTTTTGGAAACGGTGAGAGAACCGGTAATGTTGACATAGTTACGATAGCTATGAATATGTTCTCGCATGGTTATAATCCGGGACTTGATTTCTCTGATATGCCTGAAATCAGAAGACAATATGAGACGTTTACGGGTATGACTGTTCCGCCGCGTCAGCCATATGCCGGAGATCTGGTGTTCACCGCATTCTCGGGATCACACCAGGACGCTATAGCAAAAGGAATGCAGTGGAGAGAGGATGGAAAAACAAATCTTTGGGATGTTCCGTATCTGCCGGTTGATCCGAAGGATGTCGGAAGAACATATGACAAAGATGTTATCCGTATAAACTCTCAATCCGGAAAGGGCGGAGTAAACTATACACTCAAACAGAACTTCGGTATCGTTCTGCCTGAGCCTATGCGTGAAGAGGTCGGATATCTGATGAAGGGAATATCCGATGAGGAGCACAAAGAGCTTTCACCTCAGTGGATATATGAGATTTTTGAAGACAACTATATCAATCCTACACCGGTGTTCCAGATAAACGAATGCCACTTCAAGCAGATAAACGGAATTACAGCAAATGTTACCATAACCTGCGGAGACAAAGATTCCATAGTTGACGCGGTTGGAAACGGACGAATTGACTCGGTAAGTAACGCGATCAAGCAGTTTTTCGACATCAGTTATCAGCTGACAACCTATGAGGAGCACGCGCTCACCAAAGGTTCATCTTCGAAAGCGATCGCTTTTGTCAGCGTGACTTGCGATGAACAGGTCTACTGGGGAGCAGGAATCAATGAAGATACGATTACAGCTGCTATTCACGCATTGACCGTGTGTGTAAACAAACTTCCGGCAGTCAAAAATAATGAAGAACTCAGAGATGAGAGACTTCTTCAGATGATGAACTATATGCAGGAAAACTACAAAACAGTTACGCTCGAGGAACTTGCGACAAAAATGAACCTGTCTGAGCCGTATATCAGTAAATACATACACGACAAAAGCGGAAAGACATTCAAAGAAGTTCTCACATACATAAGGTTGAAAAAAGCGAGAACCTTGCTGAAAAACGGAGCGATGAGTGTTGAAAACATAGCTCTTTCCATAGGTTATCCGAACGCTGAGCATTTCAGCAGGGTATTTAAGAAAAAATACAACATGACACCTGTGCAGTACAGAAACGATCAGAACAGAAGCGAGTGATCGGAGGCGAATATCGGATATGTATAAACACAGATTAAAAAAAGCTCTGGCATACTACAAAAAACTTCTGACAGAGGGTAATCCTGATGCGGAAACCGCCAAACGTGAGATGAAAAGACTTGCCACGCAGATAGCATTTTTCCAGCATGAAAGATTGGTTCATCTGATAGTTACGGTTCTGTTTGGCCTCAGTACGGTGATTACCATACCGTTTAACCTGATGCTTTTACAGCCGTCGCTTATGTTGTTATCAGGACTGCTTATCGTGCTTCTGGTTCCGTATATCGGACATTATTTCCACTTGGAAAACGGTGTGCAGACGTTATACAAGTATTATGACTATCTCGAAAGAATAGCTGATGAGGAGCTGACGGATATCTATGAATACGAAATCTGAAGAAGAAAGGTTTCCGGATGAGGAGTGCAAAAATGCTTCGGCAAAGGCGCTGAAGCTTTTGCTCCATCAGGACAGAACAAAGGCAGGGCTTGCCGATAAGCTGAAAAATGCCGGATTCTCACAAAAAGCGACAGAGTTTGCAATTGAGTATGCTTCGGGCTACGGATACCTGGATGATAAAAGGTACGCGCAAAAGTACGTCGAATACAAGAAGACAACGAAGAGCAGGATGGAAATAATCTATAAACTTCGTGAAAAAGGTGTTTCGGAGTATGATATGGAGGAGGCCCTTGAGAGTTACACATCGGAAGATGAGTATGCAGCGCTCAAAGTCAGGCTTGCCAAAAGACTCAAGTCAGAAGATATCGCAAATATCGGTTTTGAGGAGAGAAGTAAGCACATCAGATATCTGACGGGGTGCGGTTTTCCTATGGCGTTAGCGAAAAGAGCTTTTAATGAATAAAAACTGTCGGAACATTTTTAAACTCGGTATTGAAACCTTGATAAAGTTTTGGTATAATGTTATGAAGTGTTGATATTTTTATAAATAATAAGAAGACATTTCGGAATAAGACAACCTGAAAAATACTGCAAAAGGATGAAAAAATGGGAGTTATAACAAAAATTTTCGGTACACACAGTCAGAGAGAGTTGAAACGTGTGTATCCTATAGTTGACAAAATAGAAGCACTCGAGCCGCAGATGGAGGCTTTGTCAGATGACGAGCTTCGCGGAAAGACGGATGAATTCAGGGCGAGATTGGAAAAAGGTGAAACTCTGGATGATCTGCTTCCTGAGGCTTATGCAGTTGTCAGAGAAGCGTCAAAAAGAACTATCGGCCTCAGACACTTCAGAGTGCAGCTGATAGGTGGTGTTATACTTCATCAGGGACGTATCACGGAGATGCGTACCGGTGAAGGAAAAACATTGGTATCCACGCTTCCGGCATACTTAAATGCTTTGCCGGGAAACGGCGTTCATATAGTTACAGTCAATGACTACCTGGCAAATCGTGATGCCGAGTGGATGGGACAGATTCACAGATTTCTCGGTCTTTCGGTGGGTGTTATCCTCAACAGCATGGATTCGGATGCCCGAAGAGAGGCTTATAACTGCGATATCACATATGCAACCAACAACGAACTCGGATTTGATTATCTGAGAGATAACATGGTTATCTACAAGGAGCAGCTGGTTCAGAGAGACTTAAACTATGCTATCGTCGACGAGGTTGACTCGGTTCTTATCGATGAGGCCAGAACTCCTCTTATCATATCAGGTTCTTCAGGCAAGTCTACCAAGATATATGAGGCTTGTGATAATTTCGTACGCCAGTTGAAAAGAGGTACCGAAAAAGAACTTTCAAAAATGGATATTATCATGCAGGAGGATTCTCAGGAGACGGGTGATTATGTTGCCAATGAGAAGGAAAAGACTGCGAACCTCACTCAGCAGGGTGTGGAAAGAGCAGAGAAATTTTTCCATTTGGAGAACCTCGCAGATCCTGAAAACCTGGAAATCCAGCACTGTATAAATTTGGCGCTTCGCGCGCACAGCCTGATGCACAGAGACAAAGATTATGTTGTTCAGGATGATCAGGTGCTGATAGTTGATGAGTTTACCGGACGTATCATGCCGGGACGTCGTTACAGTGACGGACTTCATCAGGCTATAGAAGCAAAAGAGAAAGTGAAAGTTAAGCGTGAGTCAAAAACGCTTGCAACCATAACTTTCCAGAACTTCTTCAACAAATACAACAAAAAATCCGGAATGACCGGTACTGCGGCAACCGAAGAAAAGGAGTTTCGTGAGATTTACGGAATGGACGTCGTGGAAGTTCCGACAAACCTCCCTGTTGCGCGTATCGATCATCAGGATGCAGTATACAAAACAAAGAAAGAGAAGCTGAACGCAGTTGTGGCTGACATCAAAGAAAGCCATGAAAAAGGTCAGCCTGTCCTCGTTGGTACGATAAATATCGATTCATCTGAGGAACTTTCGATGATGCTCAACAAAGTCGGCATCAAACACAAAGTGCTCAATGCCAAGTTCCATGAGATGGAGGCTGAGATTATCGCTGATGCAGGTCAGAAAGGTGCAGTAACCATAGCTACCAACATGGCCGGTCGTGGTACTGATATCCAGCTTGGCGAGGGCGTGAAAGAACTCGGAGGATTGAAGATAATCGGTACGGAAAGACACGAGTCAAGACGTATCGATAATCAGCTTCGTGGTCGTGCAGGACGTCAGGGAGATCCGGGTGAATCCAAATTCTATATCTCACTCGAAGATGATCTGATGAGACTTTTCGGTGCGCAGAACCTTATGAATATGTTTAACTCTCTGGGGATTCCGGAGGGCGAGCAGATACAGCACAAGATGCTTACAAACGCTATAGAGCGTGCTCAGAAGAAGATCGAGAGCAACAACTACGGAATCCGTAAAAATCTTCTTGATTACGATCAGGTCAATAATGAGCAGCGTGAGATTATCTATGCGGAGCGTTTCAAGGTGCTTGACGGAGACAACATGCGCGATTCTATACTGGGAATGATAGAAGAGCAGGTTGAAAGATATGTCGGACACGTGGTTAGTGAGGATCTGGGAATCACGAAAGAAGCAATCGTTGAACTCAATGAGCTTTTGCTTCCAATCATTCCAAT
The DNA here is from genome assembly GCA_024684535.1 of Eubacterium sp. Classification (GTDB taxonomy): domain Bacteria; phylum Bacillota; class Clostridia; order Lachnospirales; family Lachnospiraceae; genus Eubacterium_F. The sequence continues at coordinate 12,249 of JAIKWQ010000127.1, forward strand.
CGAGCCGGTTCGTTTCAGCGAATGCGAGAATCTGAGCAAAAATGAGCTGATTCAGGAAATCAAGGAAAGAGCGTTGACTCTGTATGAGAGCAAAGAAGCTGAATTCCCTGAGGCTGAGCAGATACGTGAGATTGAGCGAGTTATCATCCTGAGAGTAACTGATTCACATTGGATGAACCATATTGATGATATGGATCAGCTTCGTCAGGGAATCGGACTGCAGAGTCTCGGACAGAGAGATCCTGTGGTTGAATACAGAATGCAGGGATTTGATATGTTTGAAGAGATGGTTACATCCATCCGCGAGGAGACAGTCAGAACTCTTATGCATGTTCGTATAGAACAGAAGGTTGAGAGAGAGCAGGTTGCTGAAGTTACGGGAACCAACAAGGATGATTCGGGAGTTGTTTCACAGAGAAAGTCAGAAAAAATAGGAAGAAATGATCCTTGTCCTTGTGGCTCAGGAAAGAAATACAAGCATTGTTGCGGACGCGTTTAGTTTTGATAAGCAGCAATCTGATACAGGAACAGGTGCAAAAATGGTAGAGTTAGACAATATCAGAATAGAGCTTTCCGGATTTGAGAAGCCGCTCGAGCAGATTAGGGATTCGCTTAATCTCGAAGACAAGAGATTGCGTGTCGAGGAGCTCGAGAGAAATATGGAAGCGCCGAACTTTTGGGATGATGCAGAAGCAGCAAGCGCATCCATGAAGGAAGCGAAGGATCTGAAAAGCATAATCGAAGAAGTAGATAAGCTTGATTCTGACTATGAGGATATTTTTACACTCATAGAAATGGGGAATGAAGAAAACGACGAATCTCTGGTGGGTGAAGTCAAAGAAGAATTTGAAGATTTTAAATCAAGATTTGAGAATCTCCGAATTTCAACTATGCTTACCGGTGAGTACGATATGGAGAACGCTATCCTCACGCTTCACGCGGGAGCGGGCGGAACCGAGAGTTGCGACTGGGCAAGTATGCTCTGTCGTATGTATGAGAGATGGGCGGACAAAAAAGGGTACAAAGTGACTGTGCTTGATTCGCTTGATGGAGATGAGGCCGGACTTAAGTCGGTTACTCTTCAGATAGAAGGAACCAATGTTTACGGTTACTTAAAGAGCGAGCATGGAGTTCATCGCCTGGTTCGTATTTCTCCGTTTAATGCGCAGGGAAAAAGGCAGACTTCATTTGTGTCTTGCGATGTGATGCCGGATATTGAGAGAGACATTGATATAGAAATTAACGATGACGATATCAGGATAGACACTTACAGGTCGAGCGGAGCCGGAGGTCAGCATATCAACAAGACTTCATCGGCTATCCGAATCACCCACTTCCCTACGGGAATTGTGGTTCAATGTCAGAATGAGCGTTCACAGCATATGAACAAAGACAAGGCTATGCAGATGCTCAAGACGAAGCTTCTTATATTGAAGCAACAGGAAAATCTTGACAAAGAATCAGATATTCGCGGAGAGATTATGGAGAACGGATTCGGAAGTCAGATAAGATCATATGTTATGCAACCCTACACGCTTGTTAAAGACCTTCGTACAGAAGCGGAAACGGGCAATGTTTCGGCTGTGATGGACGGAGACATCGATATGTTTATGAATGCATATCTGAAGTGGGTCAACGAAAAATAAAGAGAGGTGCGTATGAAGCAGGTAGTAAGCTTTCTTATCAATGGAAAAGAATTTGGCCTTGATATGACCAAAACGAAGACCATCGACAATCCGAAAGAATTGATCAAAAGAGATGATCTGCCTGACTTTGTGCAGGGAATCATGAACATACATGGTGATATGATTCCGATAGTTGACGTAGCCCAGAGAATGCAACTTCCTGAGTACGATGAAGTTGATGAGATAGAAAGAAGGGTTTTGGTTTTTCTCAACAGAGCCGGGAATTACGGTATTCCTGTGGATGCCGTTACGGAGATTTTCAAGGTTGAGGATGCTGATGTGCAGAGGATTCCCGGATTTTTCTCGGGATCAGAGACGGATTATACCGAATGTATAGTGAAAAAAGGCAACAGCCTTGTGCTTGTTCTCGATCCGGACAAGTTTTTGCTTCCGAATCAGTGGGAGGAAATGCTTAAGCTTATGGAAACCATAGAGAAAGAGCGTATAGAAGAAGAAAAAAGAAAGCGCGAGGAACTCAGGCGCAAAAAAGAAGAGGAAAAAAGAAAAAGAGAAGAAGAGATGAGGGCGATGGCAGAAGCTCAGGAGAATGCCGGTCAGGCGGAAAAGCCTGAAATCGTCGAGGAAGGAGAAATATCAGAAGATGACTAAAATAGCCATACTCGGATACGGAACGATAGGCTCGGGAGTAGCCAAAGTTATTAAAGAAAACAAAAACATAGTAAGCGGCAATGCCGGAGATGATATCGAGGTAGTAAAAATCCTTGATCTGCGAGATTTTCCGGGTGATGAAAATGAAAAACTGGTCACACACGACTATGAGGAGATTGTTTCGGATCCTGAAATTGATATAGTAGTAGAGACGATGGGAGGCACAAAGCCTGCCTTTGATTTTGTTAAGAGAGCACTTTTGGCAGGAAAAAGCGTTTGTACTTCAAACAAAGCGCTTGTGGCGGATCATGGAACAGAGCTGATTCAGATTGCGAAAGACAAAAATGTCAAGTTCTACTTCGAAGCCAGTGTGGGTGGCGGAATTCCGATACTCAGACCGCTCAGAACCTGTATTGTGGCTGATGAGGTTGAGTCGATCAGAGGAATACTGAACGGAACGACAAACTTCATTCTTACAAAAATGGACAGGGACGGAGCTTCATACGAGGATGTACTTAAAGAAGCTCAAAAACTTGGCTATGCTGAGGCGGACCCTACAGCGGATGTTGAGGGACACGACACCTGTAGAAAGATAGCAATCCTTACTGCGCTGGCATATGGCGCTCAGGTTGATTTTCAGGATATAGACACAAAAGGAATTTCAGATATAACTTCTGAGGATATGGCATATGCAAAAAAACTCGGAAGACAGATCAAGCTTCTCGGATTGAGCAGAAGAGAAAACGGAAAACTCTATGCGCTTGTATCTCCGTATATGCTTGATGAAAGTGATGCTTTGTATAGTGTTTCAGGCGTTTTCAACGCTATCACAGTGAAGGGAAATATGCTCGGCGACGTGATGTTCTACGGACAGGGCGCAGGCAAAGAGGCTACGGCCAGCGCTGTGGTTACAGATATCATTGAAACAGTGAAAAAACGAGGACAAAAGCTTGATATCAACTGGAGCGCAGACAAACTTACGGTAGAGAGTTCAGATAAGCTTTCTGACAGATTTTTTGTCAGGGTAAAAGAGTCTGATGCAGACGTGATTACAGCATTTAACGGCGCTGAACGCATCGAGGGTGTAGTATCGGGTGAAGTCGGATTTATCACAAAGAGTTTGACATATGAGGAGTTTACCGCAAAACTGGGCGCAAAAACTCCGATTTCTGTTATCAGATATGCATAAGGAAACGGTATAAGAGGAGTTAAAAAATGGTTACAACCGGACAAATAGTCGGAATGGCTTTAGCTGCGATCATACCTGTGGGTTTGATCATCATGCTTGAGGTCGCGATTCATAAAAATATCAAGAAAAAAGGACTGTTCAGCTGTTTTGTATACGGTATGCTTGGATACTGTTGGCAGATAATGATTTACGCGTTCGTAAATGGTTGGCTGGGCAGCGTGATGGCTCAATGCGATTGGTTTAAAGCCGGGTTCGGTCACATAGTTTATATGATGATAAACGCGATTGTATACGCGTTGTTTGTGATGATGGCGGCTGTTTGGTGCATATATCTGGCGAATATGCGTGTGCGCGATTTTGACAGGGGTGTACCTATCGGTGTCGGATATGGTGCTGCATACGTTTTTTGGAGCTATCTTCTGACCTACGGCGCTGCTTTCGTATATTCGATTCAGATGAAAGCAGGAAGTTTTTCCGGTTCTGCTGAGCTGAAAGAAAAGCTTCTCGCACTTTCCGTTGAGAATATGTATCTTTTCATCGCTGATATGATCATTTTTCTGCTGATTATGACCGGAACTATGGTGCTTGTGAGTCATTTTTTCACAAAAGGACAGAGGATAAAAATGATCCTGGTGCCGATTATTTCACAGTATGTGATTCATTTTCTCGATGCATTTTTGCCGTATATGCTCAAAGATAACGATGTTCTTTCGTCGGTTATACTTCATATAGTTACCGGAACTATGGCTGTGTACTCGCTTTGGCTTGTTTACGGGTATTTAAAAAGCGGCCGTCTTGTGATTCTACCGACAAAATCCAAAGATTCATCGGAAGAATAAAAACGACTGCTTTTAATTAATGCGACATATAAATGTCAGCGATTATTCACTTGTTATAGATTCTATAACAGATTCAATCTGATCCGGATCAAACGGCTTCTGCATAAATTCAAGCGCGCCACGTTTGATTGCTTCAACCATCTTTTCTTTCTGTCCGGCGGCTGTAACCATGATAACATTGGCCTCAGGATCCTCGTCGATGATTACATCCAAAGCGCCAAGTCCGTCCATCTCAGGCATGGTGATGTCGAGAGTGACAATGTCTGGCTTGAGCTCGCGGTATTTTTCTATGCCCTCAACACCGTTTTTTGCTTCGCCGACTATTTCATGACCGAATCCCTGGAGAATATTTGCCAACATGCGGCGTGATGTGCGTGAGTCGTCAACTAACAATATTTTTGCCATCCTAGTAATCCTCTTTTCTAAGCTGTTATTTTTTTTGTTACTCGAATTTAATGATAAGGTGACTTTCTTTTCCTTCAAGGAAGATAGGAAGAGAATAGTACTCGCCGTCTGTTTCAATAGGTTTGTCGAAAGAAAGCTGCGGTGGCATCATATCCAGAGATATGTTCTGGAAGCTGAGCTCTGCTGCATACAGACCGTTTACGCAGTTTGTAAACTCTGCGATAGAATCGAGAGCATCCTCATCAACTGCAGGGAACTCCTCTTTCGCATAGCCGTCGGCGAGTGAAAGAATGTCGTCGTTTTCTCCTGTGAATCCGAGGAACAGTCCATAGTCACCGATGATCTTCTGATATGCGGCGTACTTGGGAGTTTCTCCTGAAACAAATTTTCCCGGTGCGATGCGTATATAAGAACTGATAAACCTGATGATGTTACGCAAGGTAAGTCCGATCAGATCAAGATATCTTTTGTCTTTGATATCAACAAAAGCAGGCAACATTCCCTCGATGTTGCCGTCTCTTATGGCTTTCATAATGGAATTGGAATAATCATTTTCCTTCTGGAAAGCGGTGAGGTTGTAATCAATCTCATCGTTTGTCAGACATCCGTTCTCGTCAAGAGCCTGCACGAAAAGAAGGTATGGGTTGCTCTGCAATCCAAGCAGATAGTTGACGTCTGATTCGGTCAGATAACCTTTTTTCACAGCCAAATCGCCAAAGCGCTCATCTGACTGCACCTGGAGATAGTTAAGTTCCATAACCTGACTGCTTGTCAATAACCCTTCGCTCTCTGCAATAAGACCTAATTTTACGCGGTTTGCTTTGATATAGGTCATGCAGGCGGAGAATTGCTCAGCGGTTATTTTCTGGTTTTCAACAAGATAGTTTCCAAAAAATTGACTAAACATAAAAATCTCCTTTCAAGTCTACTCGTTCTATTATACTATAAGCGGATTTTTTTTGCAACAAAAAACTGTAAAAATATACTGTTGTCATTTTGGCGAAAAAATGCTATGATGTGTACTGGTACATTTTTTATGAAAAGGATGAATGATATGGCAGGATCTGTTTTTGGAGACATATTAAAAATAAGCACGTGGGGAGAATCACATGGCCCCGTGCTTGGTGTGGTTGTGGACGGATTGCCTGCGGGGATTGTTGTCGATGAAGAGTATATAAACACTCAGATGAACAGACGCAAACCGGGACAGACAAAGTACGCCACTCCCAGACCGGAGAGTGATAACGTGGAGATTCTTTCGGGCGTTTTTGAAGGAAAAACCACCGGCGCTCCGATATCTATGATGATCAAAAATACTTCGCAGAGGTCCGGTGACTACTCTGAGATAGCGTCATACTATCGTCCGGGACACGCGGACAAGTCATTTGATGAAAAATACGGCTTCAGAGATTATAGAGGTGGCGGCAGATCTTCGGGCAGGGAAACTGCGGCGAGAGTTGCTGCAGGCGCGCTTGCGGGGTTGTTTTTGAAAGAACTCGGTATAGAGGTTACGGCTTACACGAAGCAAATCGGGACATATGCGTGCAAAACAGAGGGCGTACCGTCCTTTGATGAGATAGAAGCCAGCCCGTTGCGTATGCCGGATAAAGAAGCATCTGACGCTGCTGAGGAGTTTCTGACTGAACTTATGGAAAAAGGTGACTCGGCGGGAGGGATCATCGAGTGTATTGCAACCGGAGTTCCTGTGGGACTTGGAGATCCGGTGTTTAGCAAACTGGATGCGTTGCTTGCAGGTGCTGTGTTCTCGATAGGCGCAGTCAAAGGTGTTGAGATAGGAGATGGTTTTGATGTGGCGGCAGCTACAGGCTCTTTTAACAACGATGCATTTTTGCCGGGGGGAAAGAAAGCAACGAACCATTCAGGAGGGATACTCGGCGGAATAAGCGACGGATCTGACATCATACTCCGTGCGGCAATCAAGCCGACGCCTTCCATATCGAAAGACCAGATGACGGTTGATACGTCAGATGCTCCGAAACGCGTTTCAATAAAAGGGCGTCACGACCCGGTAATTGTTCCGCGCGCAGTAGTTGTAGTTGAATCAATGGTAAACCTGGTACTGGCCGACAGAGTGCTCGTGGGCACCGGCAGCAAACTGGGCGACATCGTTAAGATATGGAAAAAATAGAACAATAGGAGGAAATTTTTCATGGCAACAGATATCTATTCAAGTCCGCTCTCCGAGCGCTACGCAAGCAAGGAGATGCAGTACATTTTTTCACAGGATATGAAATTCAAAACCTGGCGTAAACTCTGGATTGCGCTTGCTGAGACAGAGAAGGAGCTGGGACTTACCGATGCGCAGGGCAATCCGAGAATTACGGATGAGCAGCTTGATGAGCTTCGCGCACACGTAGATGACATCAATTATGATGTGGCTAAGGCTCGTGAAAAAGAAGTCAGACACGATGTTATGAGCCACGTTTATGCATATGGAAAGCAGTGCCCAAATGCTGCGGGGATTATACATCTCGGAGCTACATCCTGCTATGTTGGTGACAACACAGATGTGATCCTGATGAGAGAGGGCCTGGAACTCGTACGCAAAAAGCTTGTGAACGTGATAGATGAGCTGGCTTCTTTTGCGACCAGATACAAAGATCTTCCGACGCTTGCATTCACGCATTTTCAGCCGGCTCAGCCGACTACGGTTGGCAAACGTGCGACGCTGTGGATCCAGGAGTTGCTTATGGATCTCGAGGATGTAGAGTATGTACTTGGGAGCCTTAAACTTTTGGGGTCAAAAGGAACTACAGGTACGCAGGCATCATTTTTGGAGCTTTTTGACGGTGACAAAGAAAAATGTATCGAAGCTGACAAGATGATTGCAAAGAAAATGGGATTTGAAGCCTGTTTTGCTGTATCAGGTCAGACGTATTCGAGGAAGCTTGATACAAGGGTTGTCAATGTGCTTGCGGGAATTGCTGCTTCGGCGCACAAGTTCTCGAATGATATCAGGCTTTTGCAACACTTAAAAGAGATAGAGGAGCCATTTGAAAAGAGCCAGATCGGGTCGTCTGCGATGGCTTATAAGCGCAATCCTATGAGATCCGAGCGTATAGCGTCTCTTTCAAGATATGTGATGATAGATGCGCTGAATCCTGCGATTACATCAGCTACACAGTGGTTTGAGAGAACACTTGATGATTCAGCAAACAAAAGACTTTCTGTTGCAGAGGCATTTTTGGCTACGGACGGAATTCTTGATCTGTATATGAACGTGGTAGACGGGCTCGTGGTTTACGAGAAGGTCATAACCAAACACCTGATGGCAGAGCTTCCGTTTATGGCTACTGAAAACATAATGATGGATGCCGTAAAGGCAGGCGGAGACAGACAGGTGCTTCACGAGAAGATCAGGGAGCTCTCTATGAAGGCAGGAACCAATGTCAAAGAAAGAGGACTCGACAACAATCTGCTTGAGTTGATAGCAGAGGATGACGACTTCCCGATGACGCTTGACGAACTCAAGGCTTCTATGAATCCTGCGAGATATGTGGGACGCGCGCCGAGTCAGGTTGAGGAATTTATCGTCGGTGTCGTGAGACCGGTACTTGAAAAGAATAAGGACTTATTGGGGCTTACTGCTGAAATAAACGTCTGATGCAGGATTGCGTCGGATGTAAATATTGCTTATGTGGAGGGAAAAGTTATGTCAGGAATTGACAAAGATAAGGCAATGAACTTTTTTGACAAGGCTGTTGATAAAGTAAATGAAGGAACTGAGAAGGCTGTGGAGTACGCAAAAGAGCACGAGCTTGATCAGAGAGCTAAAGAATTCGGAGAGAGTCTGAAAGAGGGATTTCAGGACTTCGGTAGCACGATGAAAGAGACATTTGGAAACAAAGATTGAAAGAAGGACGGAAAGGTTTATGCTGCTTGCGGACGGATGGGAAGATTATGAAGTGATAGACACGTCGTCGGGTGAAAAACTCGAGAGGTGGGGAGAGTATATACTAGTGCGACCGGATCCGCAGGTAATATGGACAACCGATCACAGCCTGCCTGAATGGAAAAAAAAGAATGCTCACTATCACAGAAGCAGCAAAGGCGGAGGACAGTGGGAGTTTATAAATCTGCCGGAACAGTGGCAAATAGGGTATGATCTGAGTGGAGGAGATTTTAAGCTTAAGTTTAATCTGAAACCGTTTCAGTTCAAGCATACAGGGGTTTTTCCTGAACAGGCTGTGAATTGGGAGTGGGTCTACAAGCGTATTATGTCTTGGTATGATGTTAAGTCTGATTTTTCTTCAAGCGATGTGAAAGCAGATAAACAATCCGAAAAAAACGGGCAGTTTGGCGGAGATAAATTCAAGGTTTTGAATCTGTTTGCATACACCGGAGGAGCTACGCTTGCCTGTGCTGCGGCAGGAGCGGCGGTGACACACGTGGATGCATCAAAAGGTATGGTCGGATGGGCGAAAGAGAATGCTTCCTCATCCGGTTTGGGAGATGCAGATATCAGATATCTGGTGGATGATTGTGTGAAGCTTGTTGAGAGGGAGATCAGAAGAGGGAATCATTATGAAGGAATCATCATGGATCCGCCTTCATACGGAAGAGGACCCAAAGGTGAGATATGGAAGATAGAGGAGAAAGTCTTTGATCTCATAAATCTGTGCTCAAAACTGATGAGCAAAAACTCGTCATTTTTCCTTATAAATTCCTATACTACAGGACTACAACCTGGAGTCCTGAAGTATATGCTTGATTTAATTTTGAGCAAAAAGTTCGGCGGTGTGACAGAAGCAGATGAGATAGGAATTCCGGTGTCGGGAAGCAGGGAAGGTTCTGCATTACCTTGTGGCGCGAGCGGGAGGTGGTACCTGTGAGAAGGAGGTACAGATTTCGCGGTATGGTTCAGGGCGTTGGATTCAGATATCACACCAGTATGGCAGCGAGAAGTCTTGGCGTCACAGGCTGGGTTAGGAATGATTATGACGGCTCAGTTGAAATGGAAGCTCAGGCAGATGCCGGAGTATTGGATATGTTGGTAAGCACGATAAATCGTGGGATGTATATAGAGATAGACGATATGGAAGTAATCGAGATTCCTGAAAAAGAAGAGGAGAGGGAATTTCGGGTTAGGATGTTATAGTTATGGAAAAAAGCAGCAGAGATTATCACAAGGGAGTCATATACCTGATAATATCGGCGTTTTTTTTCGCGCTGATGGCTGTGTTTATCAGGGTCGCGGGTGAAATTCCCACTATGGAGAAGGCGTTTTTCAGGAACCTGGTGGCTTTTTTTGTAGCAGGTGGAATTATACTTAAAGATAGACATAATGAAAAAAAGGAAGCGCCGGTTTCAGGGAAAGAGGGCAAAGAATCGGAGACAGGAAAGTTGGTTCCGAAAGGAGCCTGGACGCCTATAGTTATGAGAGCTTTGTTCGGTACGGTTGGTGTGTTCTGTAACTTTTATGCAGTTGATCATCTGGTACTCTCGGATGCGGCTATATTAAACAAGATGTCACCGTTTTTTGCGGTATTGGCTTCTTATATAATATTAAAAGAAAAATTTACTTTATCTCAGGGGCTTGCGGTGCTGATAGCGTTTATCGGCGGGCTTTTTGTGGTTAAGCCGGGACTTTCAGGAATGGATTTTCTTCCTGCTCTTATCGGATTGATTGGTGGAGTCGGCGCCGGAATCGCTTATAGCTTCTTGAGAAAAGCAGGAACTATGGGAGTGAAAGGACCTGTGGTTGTCATCTGTTTTGCGGGCTTTTCATGCTTGCTTACGCTTCCGATAGCGCTGATTCAGTTTGTCCCTATGAGCATGTATCAGTTTGCGATGCTGATTCTTACCGGAGCAAGCGCGGCGGCTGGACAGTTTGCTATCACAGCAGCGTACTATCACGCACCGGCCAAAGAGATTTCGATATTTGATTACACGCAGTTGATATTCTCGACGATGATGGGATTTTTCATATTTGGAATGGTGCCTGATTATATCAGCATCATAGGTTATGCTATTATAGTTGCTATGGCCGGTTGGATGTTTGTTTATAACAAAAAACGTGTTGAGGTCAAGGAAGATTCCGCCAAAGAGGAGGAAAAATGAGCGAGAATGTAGATATAGAGTCTGATGAGAAAATATTGAAAACAGGAGCTTCGGCTCAGTATGTCGAGAAAAGGTCGAAGTTTATCGCTCAGATTGTGCCTGTGAGCAGCGAACAGGATGCTCTTGCTGAAATAGATAGGATAAAAAAGCAGTATTATGATGCCAGGCACAATTGCTACGCGTACGTAGTGTATGATGAAAAAGGAGAGGCAATAAGCAGAAGCAGTGATGACGGAGAACCATCCGGAACGGCAGGCAAACCGATGCTTGAAATACTGACAGGAAATAAAATCAACAATATACTTGTTGTGGTGACAAGATACTTTGGAGGAACACTGCTCGGAACAGGGGGGTTGGTTCGGGCATACAGCACTTCAGTAAAAGATGCTTTAGCAAAGTGCGAGTTAAGCGCGATTTCGGAAGGACAAAAACTGAAATTAAGGATAGATTATACGGGGTTGGCCCAGGTGCAAAACCTGATGAGGAAAATGAATGTGCTCGAGCTGGAAAGTGCCTACGAAAACGATGTTAATCTAGTTTTAATCTCTCCGATAGATGTGGTTGATAAATTCAAAAAAGAATTAGCAGAACTGTTTTCGGGAAGAGATGTGACCGAAGAACTTGACAAAGTACGATATGGAATCAGCGGCCAGGAGATTTTTGTACTATAGTTGTAGTCTGAAAGGACGATGCGGGAGAAAACTATGAATTTGATTGATTATATGGAAGAACAGAATAAAGAAAAAGAGGGTCCTCTGGCATCGCGTATGAGACCTCGAACTCTTGACGAAGTGGTAGGTCAGGAGCACATAATAGGAAAAGATAAGTTATTGTACAGAGCAATCAAAGCTGATAAATTGTCTTCTGTCATCTTTTTTGGACCGCCGGGAACAGGAAAAACCACTCTGGCAAAGGTGATAGCGAACACCACAAGTGCTGAATTCAAACAGATAAATGCCACCTCAGCGGGCAAAAAAGATATGGAAGAGGTTGTGGCGAAAGCTAAGGAAAATATGGCTGCATACGGCCGAAAAACCATACTTTTCATAGACGAGATCCACAGGTTTAACAAAGGTCAGCAGGATTATTTGCTTCCGTTTGTAGAGGATGGCACAGTTATACTTATCGGAGCGACTACAGAGAACCCGTATTTTGAAGTGAACGGAGCTTTAATCTCCAGGTCGATCATTTTTGAACTACATAACCTCTCAGACGAAAATATTAAAACTATAATTAAAATATCTCTTTCGGACGACGAGCGTGGGCTGGGAAGTTTCGGAGCTTTCATAGATGATGATGCTTTAGAGTTTTTGGCGGAAATGGCAGGTGGAGATGCGCGTACAGCACTTAACGCAATAGAGCTCGGAGTGCTGACAACTGATAAAAACGAAGAGGGAAAGATACATATCACGTTGGAAGTTGCCGAGGAATGTATACAGAAGAGAAAGGTGTCGTATGATAAGTCAGGTGATAATCATTATGACACCATATCGGCATTCATCAAAAGTATGAGAGGATCGGATCCTGATGCGGTTGTTTATTATCTGGCTAAAATGCTGAATGCCGGTGAAGATATCAAGTTTATCGCGAGAAGGATTATGATATGCGCGTCAGAAGACGTGGGTATGGCAGATCCGCAGGCTATAGTAGTGGCAGCAGCAGCTGCGCAGATTGTTGAGAGAGTTGGTATGCCTGAGGCGAGAATTCCTCTTGCAGAGGCGGCTGTTTATGTCGCAACCGCTCCGAAGAGCAATTCATCGTATATGGCCATCAATTCGGCGCTTGCCTATGTCAAGGATCATCCACAGTATCAGGTGCCGTCGCACCTCAGGGACTCGTCTTATTCGGGTTCATCGAAGTTGGGAAGAGGAATCGGATACAAGTACGCTCACGACTATCCGGGACATTATGTCGATCAGCAGTACCTGCCGGAGGAGGTCAACGAGACATTTTTTGAGCCGGGCGAGAACGGATATGAAAAAGATATTCGTGAGTACATGGATTGGATTCAGTCGATCAAAAACGAAAAATAATAAAACAGACATCAGACAACTCAAACGAATTTAACTAAAAGGAGAATTAATTTATGAGTGAAGTGACAAATGAGGAAAACAGGCCTGTACGACCGAAGTCGCACCGCATACTTGCGTGGATAGTGATAGTTTTGCTTTTGTCGATGTATATAGTGACTTTGATAGTTGCAATCATTGGAAACGGTATGGCCGGACCGATGTTCATGGCCTGCGTGGGAGCGTCTATAGTTCTGCCGGGTATTCTGTGGTTTCACGTCAGACTCTGGCAGATGTCGGTTGACAGAGGACGCAAAGACTATGAGAGATTTGCGAAGCAGGGTGAGTTAAGTGAAGTAGCAAAAGCAAAAGCCGAAACGGGTGATGAAGATGCGAAAGATGAAGCCTAAGAAAGAAATGAAACCCTTCAAGGAAATGAAGGACAAAAAGGAAATGAAGCCTATCAAGCCGGCTAAACGCATCAAGAAATCAAAGAAAATCAAGCCGATTAAGCCGATCAAACCTATGAAGTGATATATCAGATTATTTCAAAAACAGCTATGCCGGGCGCTCTGTCCGGCAGTCTTTTTGTCATTTTTTCAAAAATCGGACCGGATACTTCGTCTTTTCTTTGGTCGAATGGATCGAAATTACCCTGTATATCTCTGTGATCTATCTCCAGAGTCATCTGTTTTCCGCCTTCTCCGGCGTTCAGACGAAGAGTGATTGTACCTTTTGCATTTTTCATAAACGGCGCAACTATGCCTGTCACAGCTTCCTCTATCGCAAGCCTGCAACGGTTTGTGCTCTCGCTGCCCATAAACTGTCTGCTGCAAAAGACGTCAAGCAGTGCAAAAAGCTTGTACATATCAGGGTACTCTGAGTAAATAGTGTATTCAAAATTCTTGATGCGATAGATGAAGTTTTTCGTTTCTTCATCTTTCGGTGAGTCAAAAACCTGCTCAGGGCTTCCGTCTTCAACTATATGTCCGCCCTTCATAAAAATAACCCGATTGCAGACATCTCTTGCAAGTCTCATTTCATGGGTGACTATCATCATCGTGAGTCCGGTTTCGGCCAGGTCGGCAATTACAGAAAGAACTTCTGAGACCATGGTTGGGTCAAGAGCGCTTGTAGGCTCGTCAAAAAGCAGGATATCCGGGTGCATAGCGAGAGCTCTGGCGATGGCGATACGTTGTTTCTGACCGCCGGAAAGCTCGTCGGGGTATTTTTCTTTGGAATCAGCCAGCCCTACTCGGATAAGCTGTTTTTCAGCTTCTTCGCGGGCTGCATCCTCTGTTGCGTCAAGCAGATCCATCTGAGGCATCATGATGTTTTCCAAAACATTTTTATGATTAAACAGGTTAAACGACTGAAAAACCATGCCTGTTTTTTTGCGAACCTCGCTTAGGTCAGTGTCTGGGTCACATACGTTGACGCCGTTGATTGTTATGGTTCCGGAGGTTGGAGTTTCCAGGCGATTGATGCATCTGAGCAACGTAGACTTGCCTGTTCCTGAAGGGCCGATGATACCCACGATGTCCCCTTTGTTTATATCAAGATTTAAATTATCAAGAGGAGTGACGGAGCTGTATTCTTTTGTGAGATTACGTATGCTTATCAGACTCATGCCTTGATACCTCCCTTCGCATCAACAGGTTTTCTTTTTGTTGTTTTGTTATTTATTACACCGATTGCTTTTGCTATCAGCCACGTGAGCAGGAAGTACAGAATTGATATCGCAATCAGCGGGAAAAATGCCTCCATAGTCCTGCTTCGTATGAGATCACCGACTCTGGTCAAATCGACAACGGTTATATATCCTGCCACACTGGTTTCTTTCACGAGCGAAACAAATGCCGACTGGATCATCGGGACATATATCGCTTTTGCCTGCGGGAGGATTATTTTTCTGAACGCCATACCGTCTTTGTAGCCGAGCGCGTATGCGGCTTCCTGCTGACCGATATCCACCGCCTGAACGGCTGACCACACAATCTGGCATATCCTGGCGGCAAAAATGATGGTAAAGCCGATTATGGCGACTATGACCGCCGGGATGGTGACGGACGCAAATACAACATAATAAATCACCATTAATATAACAACTACGGGGATTCCCGCGATAAGCTTCAAAAATACATTTATCAGGAAGTCGAAGAATTTGATATGCTTTCGACGCAGGAAAACGAGCAGAAATCCGAGAATAGTTCCCAGAATTCCCGAAATCAAAGATATGACAACGGTGTACAAAAGACCGCGAAGAATCATAAATCCGCGTCCGTCCTTGATGAAAGTTCGCTCAAAGCTTGCTTTCAGTTCTTCGAAGAATCCCTCATTTTTGATCGCCGCTGAAGAAGAACGAACCATAAGGACAAACGATGCGGGGCTGTAGCTTACGAAGTCCACAAGCTCTTTTCGCTCATCATTTACGACTATGGAGCCGCAGGCGATATCAGATTTTCCGCTTTGTACTTCAGCCAGGATCGCACCGAACTCCATTCCTTTGAATTCTACTTTCACATCCAGCTTTTCAGCGATTCTTAAGATCGTATTTATATCAAAACCAATCAGCTGACCATTCTCTCCGGCGTATGCCATAGGCGGGAGAGTGTCGCAGGCAGCAACCTTAACTGTGCCGTTTTTTCCGGGCCAGGTCTGCTCGGGTATCTGCTTGGCGGATTCATCCGCGCCTGTCCAGGTATCCCAATCTTTTTTGAGTTCATCCTGATCGAGTGAGTCGAAAGCCTTTTGCCATTCGCTGCAAAGGGTGGATTTTTTGTTGAAAGCCAAGCCGAAAGTAGTCTCAGCCAGAGGCTTCGGAAAAAGCTTGATATCGGGAGTGGTGTTATCCATATACTCACCGACTGCGTTGTTCATCAAAAATGCATCGATTTTGCCTTCGCGAAGAGCGAGCTGCATATCGGCCTGAGATGAAAAATACAAAAATTCGCCGACTTCCGGGACCTTTGATTTGATCAGTTCTTCAAAAGGAGCACCCGTAAGCATTGCTATTTTTTTGCCGTTCAGTTCGGAGAAATCAGTGAATTCCGGCGAATCCTGCTGCGTTTGGTCGGTTGTTTCATCTGCGGCAAAGCTTACCGTCGCAGGAACAGATAGAACAATCGACATACATATCAAAAATGCGACAAACAGAGATGCTTTTTTTCGAATCATTTTTCCACTCCTTTTTTTATCTGAGTATGGCGTAGGTTGTGTATGCGATGTACATCAAAACCATAATTCCGCCTTCGATACGTGTGATTTTTTTGCCGGTGCAGACAAATATATAGGTGATGATGCTGACGCCCAGAAGCAACGACAAATCAAAGAATGAAGCCACTGTAACGGGTATCGGTGTGATTGACGAAGATACACCAAGTATTAAAAGAAGATTGAATATATTCGATCCAACCACGTTTCCTATCGCCATACCGTTTTCGCCTTTTACGGAGGCTACAATCGAGGTTACAAGCTCGGGTAAGGATGTTCCGATGGCTACTATGGTGAGGCCGACCAAAGTTTCACTCATACCCCACACCATAGCGAGGTTTTTCGCTGAGCTCACGACTCCGTCGCCACCGACTACAATCATACCTGCACCGAGAACTATAAACAGTATGTCTTTCCACAGAGGCGCCGTCTCGGTGTCATCGTCGTCTTCGGTTTTATTTTTCTTGGCATATCTGACTGTGTAAACCATGTATGCGACAAAGCCGACCATCAGGATGATGCCTCCGATTCGGCTTACGATTCCTGCGGTTGCGAGATTGTCGGATATATCGGGGCGAGGTCCGAATATGAAATAAAGCCCGGCCATAAACACCAGAGCGATTGTAGCTATCAGGCATATCGGAAAATCGCGTTTTTTGATTCGGTCATCAACCGGGAGAGGTTTGAGCAAGGCGCAAACACCCAGAACGACAATAAGGTTAAATATGTTTGAGCCGACAACGTTTGAAACCGCAATCTGGTTTGAGCCTGAGATGCCGGCTGAAACGCTGACGGCAAGCTCGGGAGCGCTCGTGCCCATCGCAACTATCGTAAGTCCGATAACTACTCCCGGAATTTTGAACTTCCTTGCGACGTCGGCACTTCCGTCAACAAATATATCCGCACCCTTGATCAGTGCGACAAAGCCCACTAAAAGTATAACCAGATTTAATATCATGTTATTTGTCGGTAACCAGTCAAACATTTTTCACCCTCCGTATTTTATAGGACTCTAATCTTGTAGAATCTCTTCTAAAAATGCTGCGACACCCTCTTCATCATTTGAGAGAGTCAGCTTATCGGCAGCTTCCTTTGTTATCCTCAAAGAATTTGCCATAGCCACACCTGTTCCCACAGCTTTCAGCATAGATATATCATTTTCGCTGTCGCCGAAAGCTACGGCATCAGCGGGGTCTATACCAAGACTGTCAAGGAGTTCCAAAAGAGCATTTCCTTTTGTGGCTTTGGCAGCCGAGAATTCTATGTTTCGTATTCCGCCCTCAACTGCGACGAACTCAGGATAGCGGGAAGCTATCTCAAAAACCTTTTCCGAATCAATGCGGTGTTTGTTCTCGTCGCAGGCGAAGTTTACGGTTATTTTTTGTATATCTTTGTCCTTCAGGAATTCATCCATGTTTTCGACAAGCGTTCTGGAATCACGTATGTATTCTTTCATAGCATCATAGACATCCATCTGATCGATCAGATAAGCTTTGTCAGCGCGCATATAGCACTTTCCGTCTATGAAAGGATCCGGCATAACCTGAAGTTTTCCGAATTCTCCCAGAATTTCTCTGGCCCTGTCGTTGTCCATCAGGTGCTCAGCTACCAACTCATATGAGTCATTTGATATAGTGTATGATTCGGCGCCGTCATCAGGCAGGGAGGATTTATCGCGGTATATCAGCTGTTTCCTCCTGTATATGCCGGCTCCGTTTGAAGTGATCACGTATTTGCAACCTGAGACTGCTTTGACAGCGTCCGGAATACCCGAGAGTGCTCTTCCGGTGGTTACGACCAATTCGATGCCCATAGATGAAGCTTTTTCAAGTATGGCTGAGGTGCGCGCGGTGAGCTCTTTTTTCTCGGTGAGGAGAGTACCATCAAGATCATATGCAATTAGTTTTACTGTAGACATGGTTATCCTCCGGGACATTTTTCAAAAATAAAAAATCTTTTCTGTAAAACATACTTTAGACACAATTTGTTGCTATACTTATCTCAACATCAGATGAGAGAATACTACTCTATCTGATATGAATTGCCAGCAAGATTGTTTTTTCATAAAACTCCTCTTTCAAAGGGCGGGAACTTAGGTTTCCGCCCTTCCCTTTTGATATGATACTACATCAGAAACGAAAAGTAAAGATATCGGCGTTGTTTTATTTCTCCGGGATGTATTGATCTCACATCATCACCATCACATTTGCTTAAACACGCCGTTCTCATCTGAGAACTCGGCGATTCCAGCATCCGGTTCCGTTCCTCCGTTTCACGCTCACGGACCATCCCCGAAACGATGAAGTAGAAACTCAACGTCAGTAAAACCAATGTCACCAGCATCATCGAGACGACGATGATATACACACGGAAAACGTTGTTTGTATACAGCGTTTCATAGTGAAGCGGACGGATGATCACATTGATGGCGAGAAAAATGCCGGAAAGGATCAACGTGATATACCAGACGATGGGAAGATTTAGAGAGTCAATCAGCACCGTGCCGAAGGGCGTGAAGGTCAAGCGAGCCAAGTGATGTATCTGTTTGAAAATTATTCATAAAATGCCAGTGAAAAGCCTTGCGTTTGCAGGGCTTTTGCTGTGTGATGAGGTGAATCAAATTATCAAATCGACTTGACATAATTCCGATAAAGTGATAATATGTCCGTTGGTTAGCATATGCTAACTGAAAAATATCATCACGGAGGAAGGACAAGTGGAAAAGAAAAAATCGCCGGTTTCCAGGCTTTTGGATTACGCCGGCAACTACAGATGGTTATTGTTTCTCGGACTTATTCTGTCAGGAATTGCAATGATACTCGGTATGGTACCGTACATTTGCATATGGCTGGTTGTTCGAGATCTGATAGATGTTGCGCCGAATTGGACGGTGGCTACGAACATCTCAAACTACGGCTGGATTGCATTCGCGTTTGCATTCGGAGGAATCCTGGTATACTTCGGAGCGCTGATGTGCACGCACCTGGCGGCATTCCGAACCGCAGCAAACATCAGAAAAAAAGGAATCAGACATCTGATGAAAACGCCTTTGGGATTTTTTGATAACAATGCCTCCGGCCTGCTCAGAAACAGACTTGACGGTGGGGCGTCAGAAACAGAGACACTCCTTGCGCATAACCTTGCTGATATAGTCGGAACTATAGCAATGTTTGTGGCTATGTTAATCCTGCTTTTCGTATTTGACTGGAGGATGGGGCTTGCCTGTGTGGTAGCTGCGATTATTTCGTGTGTTGCTATGTTCTCGATGATGGGCGGGAAAAATGCCGACATCATGAATCAGTACCAGGCAGCGGCGGATGAAATCGGAAAAGCCGGAACAGAGTATGTCAGGGGTATACCTGTTGTCAAGGTTTTTCAGCAGACGGTTTATTCTTTCAAAGCATTCAAAGAAGCTATAGAAAACTATTCAAACAAGGCGGAATACTTCACTGACGGCGTTTGCAAAACACCACAGGCGGTAAACCTGACATTTACTGAGGGCGCTTTTGTGTTTGTGATTCCCGTTGCGCTCATTTTTGCACCGGCAGCGCTGGCATCGGGAAATCTGGCTGAGCTGGTGACAAACTTCGCTTTCTATGCCGCGTTTTCTGCGGTCATCTCAACTGCTCTTGCAAAAATAATGTTCGCGACGAACGGAACGATGCTTGCAAACACAGCGCTCGGACGTATCGATCAGGTGATGGATGCGCCGGTGCTTCCTGTGTCAGATAACCCAAAACGTCCTGAGGGAAACAAAGTTGAGTTTATAAACGTGAGTTTCACCTATGAAGGAGGTGAGGTCCCGGCGCTTAACGGAGTATCGTTTGCAGCGGAACCAGGTCAGACAGTGGCGCTTGTCGGACCGTCGGGTGGCGGAAAAACAACAGCAGCCAGCCTGATTCCCAGATTTTGGGACGTGACGGAGGGAACGGTTGAGGTCGGAGGAGTGGATGTAAAGGAAATTGACCCGAAGGAGCTCACCGATCAGATTGCATTTGTTTTCCAGAACAACAGGCTTTTCAAAACATCCATTTTTGAAAATGTCCGTGCGGCAAGACCGAACGCAACTCGCGCGGAGGTTGTGAATGCGCTTGAGCTTGCGCAGTGTGCAGACATCATAGAAAAATTACCCAATGGTATCGACACTGTGATAGGCGCGGAAGGAACATATCTGTCCGGAGGCGAGCAACAGAGAGTCGCATTGGCGCGGGCAGTTCTTAAAAATGCTCCGATAGTTGTGCTTGACGAAGCGACAGCATTTGCTGATCCCGAGAATGAGGTACTTATCCAGAAGGCGCTTCGAAGCCTGACAAAAGACAAGACTGTCATAATGATCGCACACAGGTTATCAACGGTTGTTGATGCTGACAAAATCATAGTCCTGTCTCAGGGAGAAAAGATAGAGGAAGGCACCCACGATGAATTGAAAAAAGCAGGCGGATTGTATGAAAAGATGTGGGAGGATTACAATCAGGCTGCGTTGTGGAAAATCAAACGTGAAGGGGGTGTCAGATGATGTTTGGAGAGAAATTTAAACGCAAGTATGCATTGTCAGACAGAGGCGTTAAAAACGTAAAAAAAGGAACTTTTTGGACTGTTATCGTCAATCTGATAGCTATGGTCGGAGCCGGAATTCTGTATATGCTTATGCAGGGGCTTGTAAATACGCTAACAAACGGTGACGAACTTCCGAATACCTGGATTTTCATCGGTATAGTCGTAGCTTTTATCATACTGTCATTTATCACGCATATTCAGCAATATGGAAACACGTACAGCGCTGTATATGGTGAAATCAAAGATATTCGTATCGGAATTGCTGAAAAAATGAGAAAGCTTCCACTCGGTTACTTCGGCAAGAGGGATCTGGCGGACCTGACGGAAACGATCATGGGCGACGT
>JAIKWQ010000158.1 GCA_024684535.1 Eubacterium sp.
CTTGTTTTGGAATACAAAAAGATAGAAAAAATGACTTATAGAATGAACACTACTATTCTTAGTACCAATTTAGTACCGGAAGACAAAAAAAGACTCCGGAAATCGCCATTTTTCGACGGTTTCCGGAGTTTCTTAAATTACTCCATCTCTATAGTCCCCGGCGGTTTACTCGTACAATCATACATCACTCTGTTTACGCCTTTCACCTCGTTTACAATTCGATTTGTTACTATATCAAGCACTTCCCAAGGCAGATGTATCGCATCTGCGGTCATAAAGTCAGATGTACCGACAGCGCGAAGCGCTATTGCAAAATCATATGTACGCCCGTCCCCCATGACACCTACTGACTGCATATTTGTCAGTGCCGCGAAATACTGGTCAGGCAGCCACTCCGGATACGCATCTTTTCTGTTATCGGCATCAGCTTCCAACAGACTTCCTTTTAGTCTTCCATCCATTTCTCCGGCACGCCATTTTTCAACTGCTTTTGAGATTTCTTCTCGATATATGAAATCAGCATCCTGAACAATTTTTACTTTCTCTTCCGTTACGTCACCTATGATTCTGATTCCAAGTCCCGGTCCGGGAAACGGTTGTCTGGAAACGAGATACTCAGGTATACCAAGTTCTCTTCCCACAGCTCTGACTTCGTCCTTGAACAAAAGTCTGAGTGGTTCAACTATTTCTTTGAAATCAACATAGTCAGGAAGCCCTCCGACATTGTGATGACTCTTTATAGTTGCGGATTTTCCGAGCCCCGACTCAATAACATCAGGATATATAGTTCCCTGAACGAGATAGTCGACCGCACCAATTTTTTTTGCCTCTTCTTCAAAAACGCGGATAAACTCCTCGCCGATAATCTTTCTTTTCTGCTCTGGTTCTTTCACGCCCGCAAGCTTATCATAAAACCTGGGCGCGGCATTCACGCGAATAAAATTCAAATCATACGGTCCCTCCGGTCCGAATACCGCCTCAACCTCGTCGCCTTCATTTTTCCTGAGGAGTCCATGATCCACAAACACACAAGTAAGCTGCTTGCCTATTGCTTTCGAAAGAAGCACCGCTGCAACAGACGAATCAACACCTCCGGACAGTGCGCAAAGCACCTTTCCGTCACCGATTTTTTCCTTCATCTGCGCTATCGTATCTTCGGCAAAAGATGACATTTTCCATTCACCCTTGCAACCACACACATTATAAACGAAATTCTCGATAACCTTCTGCCCCTCAACCGAATGATTTACCTCGGGATGAAACTGAGTTGCATAAAATTTTCGATTCTCATCCTCCATAGCTGCAACAGGACAAACCGGCGTAGTCGCTGTAATTCTAAATCCTTCAGGCGTCTGCGCAATGTAGTCAGTATGGCTCATCCACGCAATAGTTTCCGGACCGACATTACTGAAAAGCTTTGATGACCGTTCAACTTTCACCTCAGTCCTTCCATACTCACTGGTCGGAGCTGTATCAACTATTCCGCCGAGCAGATGAGCCATCAACTGAGCGCCATAGCATATTCCCAAAATCGGAATACCCAGTTCAAAAATGTCCCGACTGATTGAAGGTGACTCCGGAAGATAAGCACTGTTTGGTCCTCCCGTAAAAATAATACCGGCCGGATTTATGCTTAGTATTTCATCCATACTTATCGTATGCGGATACACTTCGCTATACACGCTGCACTCACGTACTCTTCTCGCAATAAGCTGGTTATACTGTCCACCGAAATCGATTACAATAATTCTTTCCTGATTGTCCATAGAACTCTCTCCACTCAAAACTACTTATTTCACTGCGCCTGATCCTGTTGCACAGGTTGTTGCGCTGCCTGCTGATTTGTATTTGCAACATCCGTTATCTTTGAAAGCGCACTTGAAATCATAACAGTAACAATTATATCAGATATTCCACTGTAGATAAATCCAATTCCGAGAAGGATCAAAAACATCTCTGCAGCAAACGGATTTATAAGTAGAATAACACCAAAAACAATATTGATAATTGCCATTCCAAAAGGCATCGTCCAGAGATTTGATTTCAGCCTCAAAAGGTTGATAGAATTCTGAAATTTCAGGATTCCGCTTATGGTCACCATAAATCCAAGAGCTATATTAATTATATGCTCAAATCTCTCTACATTAAGTATAATCAAAACTCCTCCGATTATCGCTGAAAAGCCGATAACAAGGTCGTATTTGTTGAATACTTCCAGCGCATCTGTACGCATATACTGTATCAGATTAACAGTGCCGAAAATAATCAGAGTAGCAGCGAGAATATAAGAAATAACATTCATTGTTTTTCCGGGATAAATAATCAGGACTACACCCAAAACAATATACGCCGCTGCAAGAATAATAATACTCCATTTCAGTTTTTTCATTGTTTCCATAACAAAACTACCTCCATTGTTTTTATTTATATATATGCTGTAACATCATTCATTGTTACCATATCCACACCCAGTGCATCCGTCACATAATCATACGTTCTTTTATTTTTAACCGTCCACACATTTACAATCAATCCCTCATCGTGCATCCTATCAACATACTTTTCATCAATCAAAGAACACTTGGCGTCAATTCCGATTTTGTGCTTTATCAGAAGTTGAATCAATTTTTCGTTCACCGGAACCATATTAAGTCTTGGACAAGCTCCATGAATGTACTGTATTTTCTCTTTGGGATATCGAAGCTCATACCTGAGTTTCAGGACATTTTTTGCACTCGCGCTTATGAAAAACACACGCTCATCCATTCCGTATTCCTTTGTGAGTTGCAAAATCTCCTCAAGTTCAGTAAGGGAAAACTCCTGTTTCAGTTCAACAAAAGCCATTTTTTCGCTTTTGGATAATATGCTCAAAAACCTTCTTAATGAGATCAGATATTGAACAGGATAGTCCTCCACCTGATTTCCCGATATAACAGGATAGTTCTTCAGTTCATCATATTCGCAATCGGTTATGTTATATCTGACACCAAACATCCTTTTCATAGAATTGTCGTGCGAAACAACATAAACACCGTCTAAAGTTTTCCAAACATCACACTCTATGCCATAACAATCAGTCTCTGCCGCCAGTCTGAACGAAACATCCGTATTCTCCGGCGCCAACTCAGACAAGCCCCTGTGTGCTATTCTTTTTACTCCCATTTATACCTCCACTAAAAAAGACAGTTCTGAAAAATGTACCTATGGCATATTTTTCAGACCACTGCCTTTTAGTATATAACATTTTGAAACGAAAATCAATATAATCATCGTTTATGTTCGCAAAAGTTTGTCACTCATACCTCAACGCCTCTATCGGATCCATTTTCGCGGCCTTATTCGCGGGGTAAAATCCGAAAAATACACCGATAGCCATTGAAAAGGCAACCGAACCGATTATCGCCGTTACCGGAGCCGCTGCCGAGTACCCCATCACCGATGCCGCAACCGCTCCCAGTATAAACCCAAGCAGGATGCCAAACAGCCCGCCTATCAGGCAAAGAATCACAGATTCTACTATAAACTGCAGTCTGATAGAGCTGTTTTTTGCTCCCAGAGCTTTTCTGGTTCCGATTTCCTTGGTTCTCTCCGTAATCGAAACAAGCATTATATTCATTACTCCTATTCCACCTACCAAAAGAGATATTCCGGCAATAAATGCTATTGCAAGCGCCGCTGTGTCTATAGTCTCGCTCATTGATTCTGTCAGAGAACTCATAGTCGTCGAATTGATTTCATATTCATCATTAGTCGCATAGTACTTTTCATTCATATATTCTTCAACCTGATCGGCAAATGAAGTAACATCTGTGACTGCTTCCGTCGTAACCAGTGTTATCTTGTCATATCCGTCATCAGTATGAAGATTTTTTTTTCCTGTTGTTATCGGGATATATGCGCTTGTCGTCACATCTTCATCAGAAGATGAGGAAAAATTCATCGAATCTTCTTCGTACTCGTACACTCCGACAACATAAAACGCATAGTAAATGCCGTCAATATTTACATATATCTTTTTCCCGAGAACATCTGACGAATCTTCAGAAAAAACACTCTCAACAGCTTTGTCGGAAATCATTATAACTGCTTTATTTCCGGATATATCCTCTTCAGTTATTTTCCTACCTTTTATCAGATTTATATCTTCTGATTCAAAGTAACCGGTACTTATTCCCGAAAGAGATATATTGGCACTGTTTTCACCTATATTTACAGTTCCCGAGCCCATATCTTCCGAAAGTGAAACAGCGTTTATATAGCTTTTATATTTTTCTTTGAGATTGTTTACCATCTCATCAGAAATTCTGTCCTCTTCGTCAAGACTTTTTTGACGTCCCGACATTCCGAATTT
Organism: Eubacterium sp.; assembly: GCA_024684535.1. Taxonomy (GTDB): domain Bacteria; phylum Bacillota; class Clostridia; order Lachnospirales; family Lachnospiraceae; genus Eubacterium_F. The sequence continues at coordinate 4,352 of JAIKWQ010000158.1, forward strand.
CATTCCTGAAGCACGCACCTCCTGTTTTTCTGATTTTTGCTTGACCCCTATAGTGACGTTGTTTGCACCAAGCTCTGCAAATTTAGTAGTTATACTGCTTGTAAGCGAAGCACTTACAGTCATTATTGCAATTACAGAACCGATTCCGATGATTATTCCGAGCATTGTAAGAATTGATCTCATCTTGTTGCTGAATATCCCTGCAAATGCTATTTTAATATTCTCCCATATGAGCATCAACTCACCTGCCTTTCACTCGTAACCACCCCGTCAGACAGAGTAATAATTCTCTGGGTTTCCTCTGCAAGCTCTTTTGAATGTGTTATAAGCACTATTGTCTTTCCACGTTCATGAAGCTTGTGAAAAATATCCATAATCTTGTGTCCTGTCGCTGAATCCAACGCTCCGGTAGGTTCATCCGCAAGAATTATGCTCGGATCATTTGCAACAGCGCGGGCTATGGCAACCCTTTGTTTTTGGCCTCCCGAAAGTTCATCCGGCTTATGATTCATCCTGTCACTCATTCCGACAAGATCAAGCAATTCTTTTGCACGTTCTTCTCTGGTCTTTTTGTCCTTCCCTCCATATAACATCGGAAGTTCAACATTTGAAAGCGCGCTTGATTTGGATATGAGATTATACGTCTGAAACACAAATCCGATTTGTTCGTTTCTGATTTGTGAAAGTTGCTTATCCTTCGCTTCACTGATATCAGTATCACCCAAAAGATATTTACCTTCCGTAGGTCTGTCAAGCGCACCGATTATATTCATAAGAGTCGATTTGCCTGATCCTGACTCACCTACAACAGATACAAACTCTCCCTTTGAGACTTGCATATCTATACCATGAAGCACTTCCAACTCATTCGGCTTTCCTATAAAGTATTTTTTTGTAATTTTACTCAATCGTATAATACTCTTTTCACTGTTTATATCACCCATAAACACACCTCTGATTTATCTGATTACTTTGCACCCGGGAAGCCGCCACTCTGGGAATCACCCGGTGGTTGCATATCGCCTCCGCCCGGCATTCCTCCGCCATTCATAAATCCTCCAAATCCGTTTGTATCATTTCCTTTTTCATCTGACGAACCGGAATTATTATCTGTACTGTCAGTAGGAATAATAACACTTAATTCTTCTGATAAATCATTACTCTTTATTTCTACATAATAATCTGTTTCCATCCCCTTCTCGACAGAGATTTCTTTTCTGCTTCCGGATGAATCAAAAGCGTATATTACATTTTTTCCATCATCATCTGTATGAATAGCATCATACGGTACTGCATAAACATTTTCGGCCTCATTCAGGATTATCGAGCATTTTGCCGTCATCCCTGCTCTTATACTGTCAGGGACAGAGTCAAGTGTGATCACAACTTCATAATCACTGTCAGATGAACTCGATGACGAGCCACCCATACTCATTGTATTACCTGATGCTTCAGAAGAAAGGCTGGAACTTCCGGATGTGAGAGCCACATAGGTAACCTTTCCGTTTATTTCTTCATCTCCTGTGGCATCAGTAAGTATAACTGCTTTCTGACCTGTTTTAACCTTTGCAATATCATATTCCGTAACGGTTGTTGTAACCTGAAAACTGTCAAGATTACTTATTTCCGCCGCTTCTGAACCATTGTATGTATCACCTGCTTTGACACCGAGTTTGGTTACTGTTCCGCTCATATTTGAAACGATTGCAGCCGCCTCATATGTTTCTTTTGCCTGATCCACCTGTTTCTTGGCCTGCTTAACTTGTTTGTTTTTATTGTTAAGCGCTGTTGTGACCTGTTGTGAAGCTGTTTTTATTGATTTTTTATTTTGACTGTTTTTATTCTCATACTCTTCTTTCGCCTGATCATACGCTGTCTGAGCCTGCTCAAGTTGCTTTTCATCTGCGCCCGGAGCACCTGCTGCTTCTTTTGCTTTTTTAAGATTTGCTTTAGCCGTTTTCAGCGCTTTTTTAAGTTTCTTTTTATCTTCGGCATATGTTGTTTTCGCATCCGAAAGTGATTCATATGCCTGGGAAACATCTGATGATGCCTGCGAAACCGTATCTGAGTATTCTTCCTTCGCATCATCAAGCGATTGCTTCAACTCGGATTTATCAAAGACAACAAGCTTTTGGCCTTTTTTAACCTTTTCTCCGACTTCGACAAGCACGTCCTTCACTTCTATATTCTGAACATTCGCCGATACGGTCGAACTTTTCGCGCTCTCTATAGTTCCTGTCGCGCTCACCGAATCAGTCAGACTCATTTTTTCGAGCTTAATCATGTTTTGCTTCGGCATCACTCCTCCCGACGTATTTTTCGAAAAAAGTCCCGGCAGAACAAATGCTGCCGTTACACCAAGAACAAGCACCACTGCGAGTCCGATTGTTAGCCCTTTGTGTTTTTTTATCCACTTCATAGCCATCCTCCAAACGTAAAAATAGTTCACGCAGAAATCCTTACGTGAACTACTATAATTTCAAACTATGAAGAATTTGTGAACTACTTATGAAAATATGGTGTATTTATCTGATCAAAACATCTGCCATTTTCAGCGCATGTGCGTTTTTTCGGACGTCGTGGACACGAACCATATCAATTCCGGCTTTTGCAGCAAGAACCGAAGTTGCCACAGTCGCCTCATCACGGTCATCCACCTCAAATCCTGTAGCTAAACCGATCACGCTTTTCCTCGATGTCGCCAAAAGCGTGGGAAATCCAAGTTTCACAAAGCTTTCCGGATTCTTGAGAATACACAGATTCTGCTCATACGTTTTTCCGAAACCAACTCCCGGATCAATCAGTATACTCTCTTTTTTTACACCTGCCGAAATCGCAATGTCAACCGAATCCAGCAATTCCTTTTTCAGATTATCGAGAAAAATGTCCCCATCATCATCAACAATCTCTTCTCTGTTATGCATTATGCAGATTGACGCATCGTATTGCGCAGCCAGTTCCGCCAGACGGGGTTCTTTTTTCAATCCCCAAATGTCATTTATCATATCCGCTCCGGCATCAAGCGCTGCTTTTGCAACTTCATACTTATATGTATCCACCGAAACCGGTATTTCACACTCTTTTTTGATAGCCTCAATTACAGGAACTACCCTTGATATCTCTTCTTCAACAGATACAGGTGTGTATCCGGGTCTCGTTGACTCACCGCCGACATCGATGATATCCGCTCCGTTTTCCGCCATTTCCTTTGTGGCCTTAACAGCAGAACGAACCGAATCGTAGCTCCCACCGTCAGAAAACGAATCCGGTGTCACATTCAAAATCCCCATAATATACGTTTTTTCACCTGTTTTAATCTGATAGTTTCTGATCTTCATATCAATACTGTTTCCCACACTGATTTCCTCTTATTTTTCTGATAATAACTCCGATAATTCATCATACGTTGTTATGGTATTTACCTTTCTCCTTATCTTCACAGAATCAGGATAACCTGCTGTATACCACGCAACATGGGTTCTCATCATCATCAACGCCCTCTGCTCACCACGCATTTCAATCTCTGCCCCGGCGTGTCTTAGAATCATTTTTTTCACTTCTTCAAACGATTTTTTTTCGTTAATATTATTCTTGATATTATTAAATATCCATGGATTACCTTTTGCCGCTCTGCCTACCATAACCGCATCGCAACCTGTCTCTCCCATCATTTTTTTTGCGCTGTTATATGAAGTTACATCACCGTTACCTATAACAGGAATTCTAACTGCATTTTTAACCTTTCCTATAAACTCAATATCAGCTTTTCCGCTATAGTATTCAGACCTTGTCCTTGCATGAACTATAACCGCAGCAGCTCCTGCATTTTCGGCAGCTTTAGCGAGATCAACTCCCTGCTCTTCGCCCTTTTCAAACCCTTTACGAAACTTTACCGTAACAGGTTTTTTTATCGCTTCAACAGTTTTTTTGATTATCTTTTCAGCCAGTGGAATATCCTGAAGCAAGGCAGAACCTTCATGATTTTTAACAACTTTCGGAACAGGACATCCCATATTGATATCCAGTATATCAAACGGTCTTTCTTCTATTCTTTTTGCCATTTCGCTGACGATTTCCGGTTCAGATCCGAAAAGCTGAAGAGATACCGGACTCTCAGATTTATCTATAGATAGTAGTTCTTCTGTATTTTTATTGTTATAATAAATCCCTTTTGCGCTTATCATTTCGGTACAAACCATATCCGCGCCAAATTCAGAACATATCACACGATACGGCCTGTCAGTAACACCTGCCATTGGGGCAAGAAACACTCTTCCCGGCAATCTGCACTTTCCTATGAACAACTCATTTTTCAACAGATCAGACATTTTTATTTGGACCTCTCGTATATGATTCGAAGTCCCTGCAACGTCAAATCCCTGTCATAAACATCAATCTTTTCGGTACTGTCTGCTATGATTCTTCCGAGTCCTCCGGTCGCAACAACTTTGGCATCTAACCCCGACTCCTGCCTCATATGATCTATGATGTATTCAGTCTGACCGATACATCCGTACACAAGTCCCGCCTGCATGCTTGGAATAGTAGATTTGGCAAGAATTGTCTCTGGTTTTTCTATCTCTATTTCGGGAAGCTTTGCAGCACCTGACCACAATGCTTTTGCGCAAGTTCTGAGCCCCGGACAGGTCACCCCACACGCAAAAGATCCATCTTCTGTCACAAGATCATACGTAGTCGCTGTCCCGAAATCAATAACCAAAACCGGGCCTCCGTACAGGAAAAATGCCCCGGCCGCATCAACGACTCTGTCTGCCCCGACCTCCACCGGATTCGGAAGCGCTATATGAATACCCGACTTTGTTTTGTTTCCGATGAATATGGCATCACAATCCAGATACTTATATATACCGCTTGAAAGCGAATAGTTTACCTTAGGGACCACCGAACTTACGATAACATCCTCCACATCGGATGCATCTACTCCCTGATGATTTATCTGCTCAATTATAGTTGCTCCAAACTCGTCTGAAGTTCTGGGAAGTTCAGTAGTAAGCCTGAATTCATGGAGGATTTTTTCTCCATCAATCAAGCCTATTGTAATATTGGTATTTCCTACATCGATAGCAAGTAACATTTTTTATCCTTTCAACAGAAAAAAGTTTGATAGTAGAGTTCCAAATCCTCTATGAGATCTTTGTATTTTTCACGATACTGTTTGATTTTTAACTCTGCTCCGATCTCATCGTACTCAAAGTCTGACTCTTTCGCAGTAGTTGAAAAATACAGATTCCCCGCATCGTCAAACTGCATCGTAAGTATCCCTCCGACATCTTCCGTATACAAAACAGACAGCGCTTTCAGCTCCTGCTTAATTTGCGTGGGAAGCGTCTCGGCAAATCTGGGATTTATATAAAACTTTCTCTCATATATGCTCGATGCACATAATATCTGATCTTCTGTCATACTACTCCCTTTCATTCATCGGTACATACGGACTGTGATGTCCGACTGCCTTGTACGCAGGACGTATAATTCTGCCTGCATTAACAAGTTCTTCTATCCTGTGTGCGCTCCATCCTGCTATACGCGCTATAGCAAAAAGCGGTGTATACAGCTCATGCGGGATTCCAAGCATACTGTATACCAATCCACTGTAGAAATCGACGTTTGCGCTGACTCCTTTGTAGATGTGCCTCTGGTCTCCTATGACGATTGGAGCCAGTCTCTCGACATTTTTATAGAGCGTAAATTCTTTCATCATACCTTTTTCTTCAGCCAGCTGCTCAACGAATTTTTTGAAAGTCCTGGCTCTCGGATCGGAAAGCGAATATACCGCGTGTCCCATTCCATATATCAAACCTGATTTATCGAAAACCTGTCTGTTCAAAACAGCCGTCAGATATGTTGAAATTTCATCGTCATCATCCCAATCTTTAACCCATTTTTTCATATCATCAAACATTTGGGATACCTTGACATTCGCCCCACCATGTCTCGGTCCTTTCAAACTTCCGAGCGCAGCAGAGATAGCCGCATAGGTATCTGTTCCTGACGACGTCACCACATGATCCGTAAATGTGGAGTTATTACCACCACCATGTTCTGCGTGAAGCACCAGCGCCAAATCGAGAATTTTGGCTTCAAGCGGTGTGTATTTGCTGTCCGGCCTCAACATATGAAGTATGTTTTCCGCTGTGGAAAGCTCCGGCTTAGGCGGATGCAGGAAGAAGCTCCTTTGGTCGTGGAAATACTTCATCGTCTGGTATCCGTAAACAGAAAACATTGGGAAAAGCGCAACTAATTCCAGACACTGACGTAAAACATTGTCTATAGATGTTTCATCAGCTCTTTCATCATACGAATACAACGTGAGAACACATCTCGCAAGAGTATTCATCATATCAGAGCTCGGCGCCTTCATGATGATATCTCTGACAAAACTCATCGGAAGATTTTCCCTGTAATAAGCAAGCATATCCTCCAGCTCATCAAGCTCTTTTTGATTCGGAAGTCTGCCGAAAAGAAGCAAAAATACAACTTCCTCATACCCGAAGCGTTTTTCTGTAAGGAACCCGTCAACTATCTCTTCGATGTTGATTCCCTGATAGTACAATTCACCGTCACATGGGACAAGCTCCCTGTCAACCACAGTGTATGCAACAATCTCAGATATCTCGGTTAGGCCCGTAAGGACTCCCCGACCATCCAAGTCTCTAAGTCCCCTTTTTACCTCGTATTTATCAAAAAGAGTAGAATCTATAGTTGAAGTTGCCTCGCTGATATTCGCCATTTTTCTGAGCCAGTCAGCACGGTATCCGTCCGCCAGGCTCTTTTCTTCATTTATCGCGTTTATCGAATCCATTTTCACACCACCCGTTTTTTGTTATAATGTGCAATCTATAACAGCCTTTATCGTATGCATTCTGTTCTCCGCCTCACGAAATACAGTATCTGCGTGCTTTTCAAAAACTTCATTTGTCACTTCCAATTCTTCAAGTCCGAACTTTTCATGCACGTCTCTTCCAACCTCTGTTTTCAAATCATGATACGCCGGAAGACAATGCATAAATACGGCATTTGGTTTCGCATACGACATACACTTTGCATTTACCTGATACGGCAAAAGCGCATCTATTCTTTCCTTCCATACTTCTTCAGGTTCTCCCATAGAAACCCATACATCGGTATAAAGCACATCTGCATCTGTTGCTCCCTCTTTTACATCAGAAGTAAGCGTTATGCTTCCGCCACTCTCTTTCGCATATTCTTCGCACTGCTTAACAAGTTCTTCATTTGGGAAATATTCCTTTGCGGTGCAGGCCGTAAAGTGCATACCCATTTTGGAACATGCAATCATCAGAGAATTACCCATATTGTATCTGGCATCTCCCATATATGTGAGCTTTATGCCTTCGAGCTTGCCAAATTCTTCCTCTATGGTAAGCATATCAGCGAGCATCTGTGTCGGATGATACTCATTGGTAAGTCCGTTCCAAACAGGAACATCACTGTATTTGGCAAGTTCCTCAACTATCTCCTGACCGTAACCTCTGTACTCTATTCCGTCAAACATACGACTGAGTACTCTGGCGGTATCAGCGATACTCTCTTTTCTTCCAATCTGTGAACTCTTCGGATCAAGATATGTCACACCACAACCAAGATCATGTCCCGCAACCTCAAAAGAGCACCTGGTTCTTGTACTTGTTTTTTCAAAAATAAGCGCGATGTTTTTTCCTTCATGATTTCTATGCACAACACCATTTTTTTTCTTATCTTTCAAATCTCTCGCGCGGGCAAGCATATACCTGATTTCTTCAGGTGTAAAATCTTTTAATGTCAAAAAATCTCTTCCTTTTAAGTCTACCATTTTCAACCTCCCTGACTTACTTTGTACATGACAAGCGCTGCTGCCACAGCGGCGTTTAGGGACTCAAGTTCCCCTTTCATAGGTATCTTTATCCTGAAGTCACTTGCTTCAAGCGTTGCCTTTGAAACACCGTTTGCCTCATTCCCGATGACAACCGCTGATTTATTGTTATATGTTACTTTACTATATTCTTCGGCATTTTCTAACGCCGTTGCATACAGTGTATATCCTCTGTTTTTTATCTTTTTCAATTCTGATCCGGTATCTTCTTCACAGCGTATACAGGGTACTCTGAGCACCGAACCCATAGTTGATCTGACAACCTTTGGTTGATATATATCAGCGCATCCCTTTGTGAATAATATCGCGTCGAATCCGGCGCCTTCAGCAGTTCTGATTATAGTTCCTATATTTCCCGGATCTCTGACCTCATCCAAAATCAGTATTGATGCTTTTTCTTTGTTATCGATTTGTGTTTCAAGCGAATTCGGCATTGAAACTACAGCAAGTATTCCCTGTGGATTTTTAGTATCACTTATTTTGTCAAAAATATCATCTTTGACAACCTCTCTGACACCTATATTATTGTCATTAAAAATAACATCTACTTCTGTATTTTCGGACATTCTCTCGAAAACCGATTCTGTTATATATAATTCTTTTATCAGTCCGCATTTTTGTGCTTCTCTAACCGCTCTGACTCCCTCCATGACAAACGCTTTTTCTTCACTTCTTGTCTTGGATTTTTCAAGCAGTTTTTTTATCTTTTTGATACGGGGGTTATCCTTTCCGGTAATCATATCCTAATTCCCAATCCCTTTAACTCCTGATACAACCTGTGAAGAGGAAGTCCGACTACATTGTAGTAATCCCCTTCGATTCCGGTTATATATTTACAAAACTCTCCCTGTATACCGTACCCTCCTGCCTTGTCATACGGCTCCGGAGAGGTGATATAATCCTCAAGCTCAAACTCATCTATATGTCCGATATGAACAATTGATTTCTCATGGAATGTCCTGCTTCTGTCCTGACGTCCGTCCTGCAATGTCAAAAGCGCAACTCCTGTGTAAACCTCGTGCGTATTGTCCATCAGGCTTTTGAGCATATTTCTCGCTTCAACAACACTTTTGGGCTTTCCGAGTATCTTACCCTCAGAAACCACAACAGTATCAGCTCCTATCACAACTGCCTTATCTGCCGGTCCTACCTTCAATGTCATCCCATCCACAAGTGGCTCTCTCATCAGAAGCTTACCTTTCTCACAAACAAGTCCCTCTGCAACAGCCATTGCTTTTCGATTCGCAAGCACACTCGTAACCATAACCGGATCTTCCGAGCTTATCTGCTCACTAACATCGGATGTTATCACTGATACGCAAACACCCAGCCTCTCCAACAATTCCTTGCGTCTGGGAGACTGGGATGCAAGCACAAACTGTATGGTTTGATTCATCACTTGAAATACTCCACTCCGCTCTCAAAGAGCAGCTGATCCTGGTCACCAAAAAGATTTATTGCTACACCTTTTCCTATTCTTTCGGAATGTACCATTTTTCCGAGCACCCTTCCGTCAGGACTTGTGATCCCCTCTATACTTCCGTAAGAACCGTTGACGTTGTAGTTCTCATCCATTGTCGGGTGTCCATCCGCATCTACATACTGTGTTGCAACCTGTCCTGACGCGTAAAGCTTATCAATCCACTCTTTGCTTGCAACAAATCTTCCCTCACCGTGTGATGCAGGCACTGTGTATACTCCTCCAAGTTTAGCTTTCTGAAGCCAAGGAGATTTATTTGTAACCACTTTCGTATAAACTGATTTGGAAACATGCCTTCCTATACTGTTTGTAGTAAGTGTAGGAGAGTCATCCTTCTGTGTAACTATTTTTCCATACGGCACAAGCCCCAACTTAATGAGTGCCTGGAAACCGTTGCAGATTCCGAGCGCCAATCCGTCTCTCTCATCAAGAAGTTTGTGAACTGCTTCAACTATTTTTTCATTTCTGAATACCGAGGTTATAAATTTAGCAGATCCATCCGGTTCATCACCTGCGCTGAATCCACCCGAGAACATAAGTATCTGAGCATCATCTATAGCTTTTGCAAATCTTGCTACGCTATCCTCGATATCATCCGGTGTCATATTTCGGAAAACAAGAGTCTCTGTTTCCGCGCCGGCTCTCTCAAACGAAGCTCCCGTATCATACTCACAGTTCGTTCCAGGAAATACAGGTATAAACACCTTCGGTTTAGCAACTTTATTTTTACATATGTAGATGCTTTCTCCAACCATTTCGGTGTCATAAAGTTCATCTTTAAGCTCAGGTCCTTTTGCTCCCGAACTTGTCGGATATACTTTTTCAAGAGTTGCGCTCCATGCATCAAATGCCTCTTCAAAGCTTACTTTTTCATCGAGATACTCGAATCCCGCCTCATCAAGCACACGTCCGATTCTATCGTATTCGATTCCCTTTGCGTCTATTTTTGCAAAATCTTCTTCACATACCTCTGCGACTATTTCACCATAGTTTCTGGAAAAATAATACGACAGCGGTTTATGCTTACAGAACTTCACGCCGACTTTGTTTCCAAATGCCATTTTAGCAAGAGCAGCTGCGACTCCTTCACCTGAAAGAGCGCAAGCGGTTTTGATTACGCCTTCGCGCATAAGCTCTGTTATCTTTGCATATATATCAGCTGTTGCTTTGAAATCAGGAAGTCCGAATTCATCAGTTTTGATGGCAAATTTAACCAAACGATTTCCCGGTGTTTTTAACTCGTCAGTCACGACATCCTTCGTGCTTGCCACATCAACAGCAAATGAGCACAGAGTAGGCGGAACATCTATATCGTTGAAAGTACCTGACATAGAATCCTTGCCACCTATCGAAGCAAGTCCGAGATCCATCTGAGCTGCATACGCTCCCAAAAGCGCAGCCATCGGTTCTCCCCATCTTGACGGGTCATCAGTCATTCGTTTGAAGTACTCCTGGAACGTGAATCTGATTTTCGACATATCACCGCCTGATGCAACAATCTTAGCAACAGACTCAAGCACCGCATACTGAGCGCCATGGTATGGTGAAAAACTCATCAGATACGGGTCCATTCCGTAACTCATCATCGTAACCGCATCGGATTCGCCACCCTGCGTAGGAATCTTCGCAATCATAGTCTGTATCGGTGTAAGCTGGTACTTACCGCCATAAGGCATTGTTACAGTCGATGCACCGATAGAACTGTCAAACATTTCCACCAGACCTCGTTTCGAGCAGGTATTGAGATCTGACAAAATACCTGTAAGTGATGTCTTGAAATTATCTTTTTCGAATGTTGTTTTTAAATAATCATCATCCTTTGACGGACTTTTGATAAGCACATCTGTCTCCTGATGCGCTCCGTTTGTATCAAGAAAAGCTCTTGAAATATTTACAATCTCCTTACCTCTCCAACTGAGGATAAGTCTCGGATCTTCGGTAACCGTCGCCACACATACAGCCTCTAAGTTCTCCTCATCGGCATATTCCAAAAATATATCGACATCCTTCGGATCCACAACAACAGCCATTCTCTCCTGAGACTCTGATATGGCAAGCTCCGTACCGTCAAGCCCTGCGTATTTTTTCGGAACCTTGTCAAGGTCAACTTTCAGTCCCGGAGCAAGCTCTCCTATCGCTACAGATACACCACCGGCACCGAAATCGTTACATTTTTTTATAATTCGGCTGACTTCTCCTCTTCTGAAAAGTCTCTGTATTTTTCTCTCCGTAGGCGGATTTCCTTTTTGAACCTCCGCTCCACAGGTATCGATAGATGCAGTATTGTGAGCTTTTGATGAACCCGTAGCTCCACCGCATCCGTCTCTTCCGGTACGTCCTCCGAGAAGAATAATGATATCTCCCGGATCGGAATTCTCACGAATTACATTTTCTCTTTTCGCCGCGCCCATAACAGCACCGATTTCAAGTCGTTTTGCAACATAATTCGGATGATATACTTCATCAACGAGGCCTGTTGCCAAACCGATCTGGTTTCCGTATGAGCTGTAACCTGCTGCGGCCGTCGTAACAATCTGTCTCTGTGGAAGCTTGCCTTCCATAGTCTTTGAAAGGGCGAGTGTAGGATCTGCAGCGCCTGTTACGCGCATTGCCTGGTATACGTATCCACGACCTGACAACGGATCTCTGATCGCTCCTCCCAGACAGGTTGCAGCACCACCAAAAGGCTCAATCTCCGTAGGATGATTGTGCGTCTCATTTTTGAAGAACACCAGCCACTCTTCTTTAACCGGTCCCTGTCCGTAATCAACCTCAATCGGTACAACTATCGAGCAGGCATTAATCTCGTCCGACACTTCCATGTCATCGAGTTTTCCTGCTTTCTTAAGTTCTTTCATAGCAAGCAACGCTATATCCATCAGAGAAACATATTTGTCGTCTCTGCCTGCATAAAGCTCATCATGCGCTTTTTTGTATCTGTTGTATGTATCCTCCAGAGGCTTTTTGTAATCTCCGTCCTCGAAAGTAATATTTTTCAATTCAGTCAAAAATGTCGTGTGACGGCAATGATCAGACCAATACGTATCAAGAACTCTGATTTCAGTCATAGAAGGATCTCTGACTTCCTCAGTATCATCCCATATTCCTCCGAAATAGTTCCTGATATGTTTAAAATCCGCAAAGGTCATCGCAAGACCAAGTGAATCATAAAGCTTTTTCAACTCATCATCACCAAGTTTTGTGAATCCCTCAAATATTTTCACATCCTCAGGCTCCGGATAGTCCGAAACGAGCGTTGACGGTACAGTCTCATCCGTCTGTTTTGAATCAACCGGATTTATGCAGTACTGTGTAACACGCTTCAAATCTTCATCACTGATATCGCCCGAAAGAACATAAGTTGTGGCTGATTTAATAACCACATCGCCTTTTTCTCCAAGAAGCTTGACGCACTGTTCAGCAGAATCGGCTCTCTGATCGAACTGTCCCGGAAGATATGTCACGGAAAAAACCCTGTCTGACGTTTCTTTCGGAAAATCGTTTTCGTAGACCATATCTACAGGTGGCTCCGAAAAAACAGTAACCAGTGCTTTCTCAAACACACTATCACTGACATTTTCAACGTCATAGCGTACAAGTACTCTGACTTTTTTCAGCGAACTCAAATCAAGATAGCTTTTAAGTTCTCCAAACAGTTCTTCCGCCTGAACGGCATAAGGTTCTTTTTTTTCGACATATATTCGTCTAACTGACATATGCTTCCCTCCGGACATAGTTTTTATTTACTGAAATTAACAAGTGATATGACCAATCTCTACTCTCTGTTTCCAATAATCACCAACTGTTGTCGTATACTGTTTTGAAAGAGTTTCTTTGTAGTAATTCTCATACTGTGTGTTCTGTTCTGTCTTCAGCTGGTTCTCAACTTCCTTGTCATATCCTGCAGGATCGTTGTTGTTGATCATTTTTACGAAATAATATCCGTCATCTGTCTCAATCACTTTTGAGATTTCATCATTTTTCATTGATTTAACAAGCTTTCTACCCGCTTCATCAAGGAAATCAGTATCTTTTTCAAGGAGATTGTGATCGGCAAACTGTGCTCCGGTCTTGTCGTCCTTGCTGTCTTTGTCAGAATCAGTTATAAGCTTTGAGAAATCTGAAGCTGTAAGCGCCTGCTTACGAAGTGCCTCGATATCAGCCTTTGCTTTCTTCAAATCAGCATCCGACTTAACATCTGCAGCGCTACCGCTTGCACCCTCAGAGCTGTCTGAAGACTCATCCGAATCAGGTTTCTTCGAAATCATATAATACTGAAGTGTGTACTGACGGTAATCTGTTTTTGAAATACCTGACTTAATCTTGTTTTCATCAATATTCAAGCCTTTGATGATAACATCCTTCTGTTTTTCAGCAAGTTTCTGATCTGTAACTGCCTTACGAACATCATCCTCGCTGAGACCCTTCATATTTTTTGCCTTATCCGGCATTTTTTCCATAGTTGTCTTGACTGTTTCTTCTACTTCTTTTTTATCATTGTCATCAAGAACAGTTCCATCCTTTTCTGCCTGCATAAGGAGTATCTCACGTTCTTTCATTTCGTCCATGATACTGTCTTTGGCACTTTCGGATGTAGTTTTGTCTCCGGTCTCTTTGTCCCAATCCATTCCATAGGTATTGTACATATTCTCAATACTGTATATATTGTACATCGCATCTGTGTAATACACTGTTTTCGTCTCATTCTCACCGTTTTTACCCGGTCCTTCTACAGTAAGAATTGTACGCGGTCTGAGCTGTGTATAGCAAACGACAAAAATGCCTCCGGCTATGAAAAGCAATCCGATAATGATCAATATCAGATTCTTCCTCGATTTAGCCACTTTTTTCTGCTCTTTCTTGTCAGGTTTGGCCAATCCCTGCTCTTTAATGATTTTCTTTGACTTGTTCATGTTTTCCTTCCTCCATGTAAATATGAAATCATACCCTAGTATTCTATCACAAAACTTTCGCCTACGCAACATAAAAATCACAAAATTCCTTGACATTTGGGTTTATCAATGGTAACATATCCTATGGTGCGCAGGAGTGGCGGAATTGGCAGACGCGCAGGCTTCAGGTGCCTGTGTTCGCAAGGACGTGTGGGTTCAAGTCCCATCTCCTGCATAAAACAGGGCACAACGTCAGTTGTGCCCTGTTTTATACAGGAGATGCAAGGAAATGAAACACATGGGCAAACTTCTGCCGAAGGCAGAATTTGCGTGGCTCGACGAAGTCGAGACACTGTTCAACGTCCCATCTCCGGCTTTAAGGTTAGTCAAATTTAGAACTTAAGGAGAACCAGCCATGTTAATGAGTCCCGGAATGCTGCTTTTCGATCTTTTCGACTCAGCAGTAGCTTTCTTTCTGGTATACTACATAGTCAAAGCAAAATTCGGCGGAGATACCAAATCCATAGCCCGTACTCTGGCTGCTGTATTTGGCACGATTACGTTTATCGCCTATTTTGCAGTGATTGTCTGGTTCAACACCTATCCTGTAACCGTCGGGGAAGACGTCAAAATGGTAGTCTATCTGGCACCTATCGTTCTGTCTATCCTCATGTTGATACTCATCCAACTTTCAAAGCCGCACAAAATTACAGTCGGCGAGGAAGATGAGGAACAAAACGAAAACGAGGCAGCCGAAGCTGCCCCGGATGAAGAATCAGACGAAAGCGATCAAATCGGATGATATCCTGCTGTCTGTCTTAAACCAAACTTAGTTATTGAACTGAAATTCTTTGTGTAAATAAATCCAAAAACTTTGTTCTTTTTTGTGAAATAAAATCTCAACTTGTATACATTTTTACCCTTTTTCAGATTGAAATCAGCATATTTGCTGACTCTGAGCTTTTTCTTCTTTGTGTTAAACATTTTATCATACAGGAACGGATCTTTTTTCTTTGAACATTTTTTTGTCTTGAAGTCTCCATACTGACTCACTACATAGCTCATCGAATCTCCGATTCTGACTTTTCTGTATGTTGCACCGTATTTTGCAGCTTTTTTCCATTCTCCGGTCCAGTACCAAGCCCATTTTTTACTTTTGTTTATGATATTTGATGACTGATACTTGGAAAAATCCGTTTTGGTAAATTTGGCAACCACCGCCACCGAACAAGTCAAAACCACAGGATCTTTTCCATCTTCAACTATAGTTGCGCTGATGATAGCTTTTCCTTTTGATTTAAGGCTTATTTTTCCTTCTGTACTAACCTTAGCTACCTTTGGATTTGATGATTCATAGGTTACAGGCACAGGAACTTCTATCGTTCCGACAGTAACGCTTGGAAGATTGTTCACTTTCAAAGTATAGCTCTTTCCTGCCATAGCGTTAATTGATTTAATATTCAATGACATATTCGTAACAGGCTCAGCTGAATCTCCGGGAACAGCCTGCGAATCATCCGGATTCTCAACTATTTCTTTAACCGGATCTTCTGTTACATCAACCGCGAGTGAAGTCGGTGCATTCGGAAGCAGACCGGCCGTCATTGCGAAAAGCAAAGCTATTGCCATCTTTTTTTTGAGTTCATTTTTGATTTGCATTTTCTCTATTCCTTTCATTCTCAATTTTAGTACAAAGAGCATTATACACCATAAAAACAGATTTGTCTACACTTATCGAAAGATTTTTTGATTTTTTTAACATTTTTGTAACATTTTATGTCAAAAATCTGTCAGGTAAGCTCTGCGACGCCTGTATACAGCTGATAGTACCTACCCTTCATCTCCAAAAGTTCCTCGTGTTTTCCTCTCTCTATAATCTCTCCGTTTTCAAGAACCATGATACAATCCGCATTTCTGACCGTAGAAAGCCTGTGGGCAATAACAAATGTGGTTCTGCCTTTCATAAGCCTGGTCATTCCATGGTCGATATGCATTTCAGTACGGGTATCTACTGAACTCGTCGCTTCATCCAGGACCAAAATCGGAGCCTTTGATATCGCAGCTCTGGCAATATTCAACAGCTGTCTTTGTCCCTGACTCAAGTTCGAACCATCGCCCTCAAGCTTCGTGTCATATTTATCTTTAAGCCGCATAATAAAACTGTGCGCGCTCGCGACTTTTGCTGCTTCTTCGACTTCTTCGTCGGTTGCATCAGGCCTTCCATATCGGATATTTTCCCTGACAGTATCGGAAAACAGATGTGTATCCTGCAAAACCATAGCTATATTTCCGCGAAGCGAATCAAGAGTATAGTCGCTTATATCGCGCCCGTCAATTCTTATCTTTCCTTCATTCACATCGTAAAACCTGTTCAAAAGATTCGTTATGGTAGTTTTTCCGGCACCCGTAGAGCCGACAAAAGCTATTTTCATTCCCTGCTTCACGTCAAGATTGATATCCTTCAATACTGTTTTTTTCGAATCATATCCGAAACTAACGTGATCTATTTCAACTCTTCCCTGAACACCCTTCATTTCAACAGCATCTTCCGCATCTTCCGCTTCGGTATCCATATCCATAACCGTAAACACGCGTTCCGCGCCCGCAAGTGCAGAAAAAAGAGTATTCATCTGCATCGAAAGCTCATTGATCGGTCTTGAAAACTGCCTGGAGTAATTGACAAAAATAGTAAGACCGCCGATAGTCAGTGCCCCTCCAAAACACATCAGTCCACCTATAGTAGCAGTAAGTCCATAGCATATCTGTCCGATATTCCCCATAACAGGCATCATAATTCCACCGAGAAATTGAGCCTTTACCTGTTTGTTTCTGAGATTATCGTTATATTTTTTGAAGTCTTTTACAGCTTCTTCTTCGTGGTTAAATACCTTGACCACCTTCTGTCCGGTTACAGTCTCTTCTATGTACCCGTTCAATTCACCAAGCGCAGCCTGTTGCTCTTTGTAGTATTTTGCACTTCTTTTTCCTATTCCCATCGCAGCGATGAACATAACCGGTGTCAAAAAGATCGTAACAAGCGAGAGCCATATATTCTCAAAAAGCATAATCCCAAGTGTACCGACTATACTTATAACTCCCGATATCAACTGGATAACTGTGTTGTTCAGGAGTTCTCCTATGGCATCGATATCATTGACAAAACGACTCATGATATCACCGGTGCTGTTTGAATCAAAATATCTCACCGGCATATCCTGCAAGTGATCAAAAAGATCTTTTCTGATTCTGATAAGCGCTCTTTGCGAAACACCTATCATTATTCTCATCTGGAAATAATTCGCAAGTATTCCGAGTCCGTAAACACTTCCAAGCAAAATAAGCATTTTGGTGAGTGACAAAACAGCATCCGAAATCAGTCCGGTCACATCCCCTGTGGCGCTTGAAATTGCTTTTGCGCTTTCGCTCAGCTGATCAGTGATCGGTTTAAGGATATATGAACCGGCCAAAGAAGTAACCGAAAAAACAACAACACAAAGAACCGCAAGCAAAAGCATATACCACTCTTTGCCGATGTACTTAAGAATTCTTCTGATTGCCTTTCCGGAATTCATCGGTTTCCCGCCGCGCATGCTTATCTCACGACCTTTTCCGCTCGGTCCCCTGGTTGGTCTTGCCTGTGCTGCCATCAGAGCGCCACCTCCTCTCTGTCCATCTGAGAGAAGTATATCTCACGATATGTTTCATTGTCCTTCAAAAGTTCACTGTGACTTCCCTGTCCGACTATATTTCCGTCATCCATAACAATGATTCTGTCAGCATCAGCAACTGACGAAATACGTTGCGCTATAATAAGTTTTGTTGTACCTGCGTATTTTTCACTCAATCCATCTCTGATTCTCTTTTCAGTTGCAGTATCAACTGCGCTCGTACTGTCATCCAAAATCAGAATCTTTGGATTCTTCAAAAGCGCCCTGGCTATGCACAACCTCTGTTTTTGACCACCGGACACTCCTGTTCCCTCCTGTCCGAGAGTCCTTGCATACCCGTCTTCAGTATCATTAATAAAAATATCTGCTTGGGCGATTTTTGCCGCTTCTTCAATTCTTTCTTCATCAGCATCCATATCTCCCCATTTGAGATTGTCTGCTATAGTTCCGGAAAACAATGTGTTTTTTTGCAACACCATTGCCACCCGATCTCTCAGATTTTTCAGAGAGTATTCTTTCACATTGACATCATCAACCAATACTTCTCCCTCGTCGCAGTCATACAGTCTGGGGATAAGCTGAACAAGCGAACTTTTGCCCGATCCGGTCGAACCGATCAAACCAACCGTCTCCCCCGGATTCACAACAAAAGAAATGTTATTTAACACATTATTTTCATTGTTTTTATAATACTTAAAGCAAACATTTTTAAATTCAATTTTTCCGTCTTTTATCTGCATATCTTTTCTTGTTGCATCGTCATCATTTAAATCAGGTGTTTCTGTTAACACCTCTTTAATTCTTGCCGAAGAAGCAGCAGCTCTCGATCCTGCAATAATGATAAATGAAAGCATCATAAGAGATATAAGTATCTGAATTACATATGTTGTAAAGGCAGTCAAATCGCCCACAGGCATATCACCGATGATTATCTGTTTTCCTCCAAACCATACAATAGCCATAGTTGTTATATTCATACTGAGCGTCATTATCGGAAGCGTAACAATAACAACTTTCAACGCTTTCAATGTTCTCGATCTGAGATCTTCATTTGCTTCATCAAACGTTTCTTTTTCATGGTCTCTTCGCACAAACGACTTCACAACTCTTTGATTCGTGATATTTTCCTGAATCCTGGTATTTAAGTTGTCAACACCCTCCTGCATTCTGTTGAATCTCGGAAAAGCAGTTTTTAATACTATGCCT
The DNA here is from genome assembly GCA_024684535.1 of Eubacterium sp. Classification (GTDB taxonomy): domain Bacteria; phylum Bacillota; class Clostridia; order Lachnospirales; family Lachnospiraceae; genus Eubacterium_F. Next base: position 23,489 of record JAIKWQ010000158.1, read on the forward strand.
AACACTACTATAAGCACCGGGAGCACGATAAGCAAAACGACGGCAAGTTCGGCATTCATAATAAATGCCATGATAAGCCCACCGATAAGCATTCCGGGTGCACGAAGCAAAAGCCTGAGTCCCATAGCAATCAGGTTTTGAACATTTGTCACATCATTTGTAAGCCTTGTTACAAGTGAACCGGTTGTAAATGTCTCAAGATTTGCAAAAGAGAATTTTTGAATTTTGGAAAAAAGATCATTTCTTAAATCCGCTGCAAAATTAACAGATGCTTTTACTGCAAAGTATGCTCCCATAATTCCGCCAAGCATCATCAAAAGCGAGGTACCGACCATAGCAAGTCCGATCAGGAGAATATAACCTGTCCCCCTCGCCTGCTCTCCTACAGCCTGTCCGCAACCATAGTTTATGATAAGCGCCATAAGTTTCGGAAGAACAACTTCTCCGACCACTTCGACTATCATAAATATAGGACCCAGAATAAAATACGCCAAATACGGAGTTACATATTTTTTATAAAGTTTCATTGTATTATCAGACCTTTCTGATTATATCTCCAACATCTGCATCCTCATCCAAATCAAGCGTGATTTTTTGCTTCGGATGCGGACACGAATCAACAGAATTGCCGAACTCATCATACATTCCGACAACCTTTGCATTTTTGTCATCACCTGATGGTTTCATTATCTCCACAGTGTCTCCTACGCTGAATTTATTCTTCTGTTCTATCACTGCGCCTTTTTCTTTTTTTTCTTCTATGCAACCCAAATAAGTCGCGCCGACACTGTATGTATTGTTATCATATATCTGCGATTTTTCATTTGTACTTCCAAAGAAAAATCCCGTAGTATGTTGTCTGTATGTGCATTTTGTAACTTCTTCCAGATATCGATTCAGATTTTCTTTGTACACATCTTTCCCTGAAAAATAATCATCCACAGCCATTCTGTACGCTCTCGTCACAGTAGCAACATACAACGCTGTTTTCATACGTCCTTCGATTTTAAATGAATCAATTCCGGCTTCAACGAGCTCAGGAATATGATCCACCATGCACAAATCTTTTGAATTAAAGATATATGTTCCTCTTTCGTTTTCCTCGACGGGCAGATACTCACCCGGTCTTGTTTCCTCAACTATATGATATCTCCATCTGCAAGGATGCGTACAGGCTCCGAGATTTGCATCCCGTCCCGTAAAATAATGACTCAAAAGACATCTTCCGGAATACGATATGCACATAGCGCCATGCACAAAAGTTTCCAGTTCAAGTTCCTCTCCGACTTCTTTTTTTATGGAAGCTATCTCTGCAAGCGAAAGTTCTCTGGCTGTCACAACACGTGTTGCGCCCTGTTCTTTCCAAAACTTGCAAGTCAGGGAGTTTACGTTGTTTGCCTGCGTGCTGATATGAACATCAATGTTCGGGCAAACATCTTTCGCAATCATAAACACACCCGGATCGGATATGATAAGCGCATCCGGCTTCGCAGCCGCTATCCACTCAAAATAATCGCGCACTCCCGTGATATCTCTTTCGTGCGCGGTAATATTTGCGGTTACATACACTTTTTTTCCTTTTTCATGCGCGTAGTCAATTCCGCTTTTCATATCTTTTTCTGAAAAATTCTCTGCCTTCGCCCTGAGGCCGAACTGCTCACCACCGATATACACCGCATCAGCGCCGTAATTAATCGCAGTTTTCAATACCTCCAGGCTTCCTGCAGGAGCAAGTATTTCCGGTTTATTCATCTTCTCACTTTTTCTCCGTTTTTTTCGAAATCGCCACTCCGTCATCTACAGGAATGCAGACAGTTTCAAGCAGCTCATGTTCCGTTATCATTTTCAGATATTCTCTCAATCTGTCATGAATCGTTCTGTCTCTTTGTGTAACAGCATACCTTGATTCAAGCACTGTTCCGTTATGAAAAACATTGTCTGTGACAAGCATTCCTCCATCACTTAACAATTCAATCAACATCGGCAAAAACATCGGATACTGTCCCTTCGCTGCATCCAGAAAAATAACCTCATACTTTTTCTTTTCTTTACAAAGTTTTTGCAAAATATCCGAAGCGTCTCCGGCAATCAAATCAATGTTATTATTCTCATCGAATCTTTCAAAATTCTTTTCGGCAACAGTATACCTTTTTTCGATTAATTCTATAGTAGTTATGTTTGCTTTTTTCTCAGCGCACTCATTCATAAACAACGCAGAGAATCCAATTGCAGTACCTATCTCAAGTATGTTTTTCGGTCCGCTCGTACGTATGATAAATCTAAGTATATCTGCCGTTTCGGGTTCCATTATAGGTATATGATTACTTATGGCATAGTCTTTTATTTCGCACAAATACTCAGGCAGAGGTTTGCGATATAAATCCAAAAAAATGCTCTCTCTCGAAGGAATTCCTTCTGTCATTTTAAACCTCCGTTATAATTGGAAGTATCACAGGGTTTCTCTTCATTTTTTTCCACAGAAAATCAGTTAGAGAATCCTTGATTTCATTTTTCATTTTGTTCCAATCAGTCACACCTCTTGAACTCAGTCTGTCCAGAGCAATATTGACTATTTCTTTGCACTCCTCTATCAGGTTTTCAGCTTCTCGAACATAAACAAAACCTCTTGATACTATATCAGGTCCTGCAAGAACAATATTTGATCCTCTCTCCAGTGTTATAACCACAACTATCAGACCGTTTTCCGACAGATGCTGCCTGTCTCTGAGAACGATATTTCCAACGTCTCCGACACCGAGTCCGTCTACCATGATTCCGGCAGAGTGAACTCTTTCAACAACCTTTGCTTCTGCCTCTCCTATCTGCAAAACATCTCCGGAACGAAGTATCACAACATTTTTCTTGTCCACTCCCATAGTTACGGCCAGCTCGCCCTGCCCGATAAGATGTCTGTACTCACCATGTACAGGTATCGCATACTTCGGTTTAACAAGAGAGTAAATGAGTTTCACCTCTTCTGCACAGGCGTGTCCCGATACGTGAGTATCCTGAATAATAACCTTCGCGCCTTTCATTGAAAGCTCATTCATAACCTTTGATACCGACTTTTCATTGCCCGGAATCGGTCTGGAGCTGAATATAACTACATCACCCGGTTTTATTGCAACACTTCTGTGAATGCTTGCTGCTATTCTTGAAAGGGCAGCCATCGATTCACCCTGACTTCCGGTAGTTATGAGCACCAACTGGTCATCAGTATAGTTTCCCATCTCCTCCAAAGAAATCATCATTCCGTCAGGAACCTGTATGTACCCAAGCTCTATGGCTGTATTTACAATATTCACCATAGATCGGCCTTCAATAACGACTTTTCTGTTTTGTTTTTTTGCGGAAGTGATAATCTGCTGTACGCGGTCTACATTGGATGCAAAAGTAGCCACTATAATCCTGCTCTTTTCATTTTCCTCAAATATAGAGTCAAGGGTTTTCCCTACGGTTCTCTCCGACTCCGTAAAGCCGGGTTTCAGAACATTGGTCGAATCGCACATCAGCGCAAGAACACCTTTTTTGCCCAGCTCACCGAATCTTGCAAGATCGATCGTATCTCCGTAAACCGGAGTATAATCAACTTTGAAATCTCCGGTATGAACGATAATTCCTGCCGGTGTATATATAGCAAGCGCAGCCGAATCAGCTATGGAATGATTTGTACAGATAAACTCTATCCTGAAATCTCCGAGATTTATATACTGTCCATAGCTTATAACCTTGCGTTTGACATTTCCAATCAGATTATGTTCTTTTAGTTTATTTTCAATAATTGCCATCGTAAGTCTGGTTGCATAAATCGGCACACACAACCTCTGAAGCACGTAAGGAAGAGCACCGATATGATCCTCGTGCCCATGTGTAATGACAAATCCTTTGACTTTGTCGCGCTTCTCCTCCAGATAAGTAATGTCCGGAATTACGAGATCGACACCCAGCATATCATCCTCAGGGAATGCAAGTCCACAGTCCACAACGATGATACTGCTCTCCGTCTCAAAGGCCGTTATATTCATCCCGATCTGTTCTAGGCCTCCAAGCGGAATAACGCGTACCGTCTCGTCCGAAGTATTCAGTTTTTTCTTCACGTCTTTTTCACTCCTGTTCTTTTATTTTTTTATAAAACACAAAAAAGACAGGTTAAAGAGTGATGTCTACGTCCTCCAGCAATTCCTTGAAAAGTCCCAGAAGTGCTGTAAGTGTGACATCATCCTCCACCGTCTCATAGATTGCTTCATCATTTTCAGTTATTATCTCTCGCAGAATCAGGCACTCAGCCTCTTCCACATCTTCAGGCTCATCCGTAACCAAAAGATATGTATTCCCTGAAAGTTCAGTCTGTTCGATTAAATAAAAATCAAGTTCTTCTCCACTCTCGTCACTGAGTGTTATTTTCCCGTTGTCCATAATATTCCAAATATCCTTGCAGTATTAAAGAGGCCGCCAGCTTATCCACATACTTTTTCTTGTTGGCGCCTTTTATCCCCGCTGCCTTAAGCACTTTTTCCGCAGCTTTTGTCGTAAGCCTTTCATCCCACAGTTTCACAGGAATCTCAAGCTTTTTTTCTAATTCTTCAGCAAATTCCTCTGATTTTTCCGATCGTTCGGATTCGCTTCCGTTCATATTCTTCGGATCACCGACTACTATCAGCTCGACTTCATACTCTTCAACAAGCTCGCGAATTCTGGCGTACGTTCTACGCAGTTTGTTTTCGCCCTTGCGCGTAATAGTCTCAACAGGTTGTGCCGTAATAAGCATACTGTCACTTATCGCAACACCAACTGTTGATTCCCCGAAGTCAAGCCCCATGATACTCATATTGATCAGTTATTCCTTGAATCAAAGTTGAATTTGATGTAGTCCTCAAGAAAAACCTCGATAATCTCATCTCTCTCGGCACGCATAATCAAACTTCTGGCGCCCTTGTGGCTTGTGATATATGTCGGGTCACCACTCATCAGATAACCGACAATCTGATTCACAGGGTTGTATCCCTTCTCTGTGAGCGCAACATAAACAGCCTCGATGATATCCCTAACATCATAATCCGTATCAAACGTGGCATTGAAGTATTGTGTGTTATTGATTTCGTTCATAAGCTACCTCTTAAGATAATTCATATATCCTTATTCTATACGAAAAATCCAAATTACGCAATAGAAAAATTCAAAAAATCAAATCCTCGCCGGGAACTCTCACAATTTCTCCGGGTCCGGCTCCGTACTTTTCGGCTTTCTCTTTTTCAAGCATAAACTTCACATATCTGGTGTTAAATCCCGTCAGACAGGTCTTTCCGTCGACTTTGCATTCAGTCTCAAAAAGAATTTCCTGTTCCTTACCTCTGAAAAATGTCCCGAATGCTTCTCTTGACTTGCCTGCAAGTCCTATCATCTCTTCACTTCTTTTTTTCTTTGTTGCAGAATCTACCTGATTTTCCATTTTTGCGGCGAATGTCCCACTTCTTTTCGAATACTGAAAAACATGAAGATCAGCAAAACCTATTTTTTTCACAAATTCGTATGTTTTCCTGAACTCTTCATCAGTCTCTCCGGGGAACCCGACTATCACATCCGTTGTTATCGCCGGATGTTCATATGCCTGCCTGATAATACTGACCTTCTCAGCATATTCATCTGAAGTATAGTGTCGGTTCATCCGTCTCAGAGTATCATCGCAGCCGCTTTGCATGGAAAGATGAAAGTGAGGACAAACTTTATCAAGTTTTTTCAGTTCACAGATCCATTCTTCTGTAATAATTCTGGGCTCAAGCGAGCTCAATCTGATTCTCTTCAGCTCATCTATATCCTGAAGTTTCTCCATAAGCGAAATCAGAGGTTTTCCTCCAAGTTTCAGAAAATCCTTTTCTCCTGCAAGATCAGTGCCATACGACGAAAGGTGTATGCCGGTAAGCACCACTTCTTTGCATCCTTCACCGGCTATTTCCCTTATCTCTTCCACTACCTCATCTTCCGGTCTGCTTTTCAGCACACCCTTTCCTCTGACATATGGAATCAGACAATACGTGCAAAACTGATTGCATCCGTCCTGAATCTTCACAAATGATCTGGTTCGCTCGCCCGGTCGTGAATCTGCCACAGGTTTTACATTATTAGCAGATAAGGCATTTACCCTGCCCTTCAAAGCATCATTTACGGTTTTCAGAATATCATTTTTGTCTCTGTTAATCACAGAAATATCTGCCCCGGGCGCATCTCCGTCGGTCGCATCCGCATAGCATCCACACGCTACAACAAGCGCGGACGGGTTGTTTTTCGATGCCTTGTGAATCATCTGTCTGGATTTGCGATCGGCAATATTTGTGACAGTGCAGGTGTTGATTATATAGACATCGGCGATTTCATTGAATTCGACAATTTCATATCCCTCTTTTTCAAATTCATCCATCATCTTCCCGGTTTCATAATAATTCACTTTGCAACCGAGTGTCAAAAATGCCACTTTCATGTTTTCACCTTCACACATAATAATTTCTTTTATTTTCAGTTGACAATCACGCTTCTTCATAGTATGATATTTTCGTGAGAAAAAAATCATACTAACAAAGGAGGAACTGTCATGCAGTCAATCAAAGTTTCACTTAATTCTATCGACAAAGTCAAAGATTTTGTAAACGAAGTAGCTAAGTATAACGCTGAGTTTGACCTTGTATCCGGTAGATATGTTATCGACGCAAAATCGATTATGGGTATTTTCAGCCTGGATCTTTCAAAACCTATTGAACTTAACATCCACAGTGAGACAGAGGACATCAACACAATTCTTGATAGCCTCAAACCATTCACTGTTGAATGATTATATGACTATTCGGCGCTGCTTTATGCAGCGCTTTTTTAGTTTACCCAGATATCTTCCTTTGTCTCATAAGCCGTCTTGACCAAAGGTTCTATCACCCCAATCAGATTTTTCTCCGATTCGACTATCTGCTCAAGCTTCGGTTTGGTAACCGGATGCTTCGCTACAAAAATAGTACAACAGTCCTCATACGGAAGTATCGATGTTTCATACGCACCGATTTTTTCGGACTCATCTATGATTTCCCTTTTATCTAGAGCAATAAGCGGTCTGAATACCGGCATCTCGCAAACGGCATCTGTTGCGGCAAGACTCTGCATCGTTTGAGATGCCACCTGAGCAATGCTCTCTCCGGTAACCAATGCCAGGCATTCCCTGTCTTTCGCTATATCCTGAGCAATTTTCATCATATATCTTCTCATAATGATAGTCAGCTCATCGTGCGGACATTTTTCATATATAGCCATTTGGATATCTGTGAAATTAACCACGTGCAAAAGAATCGGTCCTGTGTACTCGGATATGATTTTTGCAAGGTCGATTACTTTTTGTTTTGCTCTCTCGCTTGTATATGGCGGCGCGTGAAAATAAGTTGCCTCAATCTTCACTCCTCTTTTTGCTATCCTGTATCCTGCAACCGGGCTGTCAATCCCTCCGGAAAGCAAAAGCATAGCTTTCCCTGCAGTTCCGACAGGCATACCTCCGGGTCCCGCAATTCCTGTCACGTACACATACGCCTCTCTGCGTATCTCAACATATATCTTGTATTCAGGATGATGAACATCAACCTTTGAGCCCGCAACATTATCCAGGATATATTTCCCGGCTTCTCTGCATATCTCAGGACTGTCGATAGGATATTTTTTGTCTCCTCTTTTTGCAAAAACTTTGAATGTAAACTCCCTGTTACCGATTTCACGTTTTATGTGATCCACAAGTCCCGCAAGTACATTGTTGAAACTCTTGTCCTCAATCGCAGTGACCGGGCATATCTGTGCCACTCCAAACACGTGCGAAAGAGCGGTCAAAAGTTCTTCCCTGTCATACTCCGACTGCGGAAAGACCAGTATTCTTCCCTGCTCCTTGTGAACACGAAACTCTCCGTCTACACTCCTTAAGCGCGCAATAATATTCTTTACAAGCGCATCTTCAAACTTGTATTTATTTTTCCCTTTTATGCCTATTTCGGCGTATTTAATCAAATATGATGTTTCCATAATATCCTCAATTCCTTTTTCTGATCAACGTCTGGTAAACCTTCTGAGCGCAGGTATCAGCTCGTGAAGCTTTTCAGACGTATGTTCCATCTCTTCCGTAGTCGTAAATCTTGACAAACTCAGACGAATCGTTGAATCCAGGTATTCCTTTGGACTTCCTATAGCCGTAAGCGTCCTGCTTGTTCCGGGATGATTCGATGAGCACGCCGACCCCGATGATATAAAAATGTCCGCATCCTCAAGAGCGTGTAGCAGCACTTCGCTTCTGATATCTTTTATGCCGATACTGATTATATACGGCAAGTACAATTCGGCATCTGTCGCTTTTTCAATTTCTTCAGGTGTTATATGCCTTCCTGAACCAAACTCCTCCGACACCCCCTGAATGATTATATCATCTAAATCCTTAAGACTCTCCAAAAATGACCGCTTTAGTTCAGAAGTTTTTTTCGTATTATCCCTGATATCCTTTGCTGCCTGATTCACTGCCACGCTCATCCCCGCTATTCCGGGTACATTCTCGGTACCGGATCTTCTGTTTTTTTGCTGACCTCCACCGTGCATATACGGATGAATTTTCCCTCCGTCAGCTATATAAATAAAACCTACTCCTTTCGGCC
>JAIKWQ010000159.1 GCA_024684535.1 Eubacterium sp.
ACGGCTTTCGGCATAGTGCACGTACATCCTGTATATCTCTGCGGCAAAAAGTGCCGCTTCGTCACCGCCTGCGCCCGCACGTATCTCCACGATGACATTCTTGTCATCATTGGGGTCCTTGGGAAGGAGCAGTATCTTGAGCTTCTCCTCAAGCTGCACGACACGGTCCTTTGCATCTGCGAGTTCCTCTTTGAGCATCTCGCGCATCTCGTCATCGGACTCGGTCTCCAGCATCTGGAGTGAATCCTCTATATCCTGTCCGGCCTTGCAATATGCATCATAAGCCTCCACCACCGGTGCAAGCTCACTCTGTTCTTTCATGAGTGTCATGTACTTCTTCTGATCGTCCGTTACTCCCGGGCTGCTCAGAGTACTCATGACCTCTTCGTATCTTCTTTTTACATCTTCTAATCCGTCAAACATATCTGTATGTATTACCTTTTAATTCCCTAATAGTCCGAATATATATTCTACCACAGAGTTTGACTCTTTCATATCACAACATTCTCACCTTTTTAATCATTTGGACAAATATGACCAAACCCTTTTTCCGCCATTGATATGATGCCTTTATGAGGCACACGCCCCTAAAAAAACGACACATGCATAATTCATATACACGGAGGAGAATTGTTATGAACGATGTCATTAAAAGTGATTACATTGATGAAAGCAGCATCATGCCGATGCACGTCACACCCCTCATCGCCAATACACGTATACGCAAGCTGGACGATCATGTGTACAGAGATGGGGATACACATAAGACTCGAACGAAGCTGCGTATCCCTCATCTGAATGCGCTGGATAATGAGATACACGATCTGGTCAGCAAGAGTGTAAAGAAAATGATCCTGGTCTGTGATGACCGCAATACGGCCAGACGCGCCGCCAGATATGTGATGATGCAGAGTGCTGTCTGTACGGCTCGTACGAAAGAAGTTCAAGCTTCGGCTGATTATACTGAATTTATGGCTGAAATGGATGAAGAGCTGCAGGATCTCTACGACGAAGCATCCGAGGTACGTTCGGATGTGTTCGAAGTCTCATTCGATACCATCGCAGAGTCCGAGAAATCCGTAGATAATGCCTATCTGAAATCTGTCGTTACTGAAATGATCAGCGGAGTGCCATTCCTTTTTACAGGCTTCGAAGATGGTCATGATATCAGCAGGAAGCTGGAAGCTCTCAAGTCGATCGTTACAAAGGATCCGGTCTTCGTATGGATCAGAAGCTCACAGCGCCATGAACCCTGGGTGCTCGATCTGGAGATGAACGAGGAATACGGAGTCCTGAAGATCGAATCTCCCACAGATGCTTACTATGAGAAGATGTTTGAGCGGATGCTCATACGTACCGGCACTAAGCTGCAGGATGGTGTGAGCGTCAGCGAAGCGGTCATGATGATCAGACGCAGGCTGGGTGCTCTGTTCGATGAGCAGAGTCTGGACTGGATGTTCAGGCAGGCTCTTGACTCAGCTCAGAAAAGGGATAACGACAGATCAGTCCTGTGCCTCGAGGACTTCTGTCCTGATTATGATCCCGATGATAATGCCTTGAACAGACTGATGCGTATGACGGGACTGGGCAATTTAAAGCGGACAATAAAGGAAGATCTGGCGCTTAAAAAGGAGCAGTCCAGAAACCCTAAGCTCAAGAAAAAACAATTACACGGAAATATGATATTCTGCGGAAACCCCGGAACAGGCAAAACAACCAGTGTAAGGATCTATGCTGAATGTATGGCCGAGGGCGCCGGTTCAAACGGTGTATTTGTGATCGCATCCAGAGAAGATCTGATAGGTAAGTATGTGGGGCATACGTCGCCAAAGATCGCTCAGAGATTCAAGGAAGCCGAGGGAGGAGTTCTTTTTATCGATGAGGCTGGCTTCTTCTTAAACAATGACTCCGGCGGTTATGTACGTGAAGCGCTCAAAGAGCTGGTCAGATACATGGAGATCATGCCGGATGTAACAGTCATATTCGGCATGTATGAGCGGGAGGTACCTGACTTCCTGGCACTGGATGAAGGACTCAGATCACGTATATCACAGATAATAAGATTCGAAGATTATACGGATCAGGAGCTACTCGACATAGCGGAATACATGTGTGAAGAGAACGGATACAGACTGGATGAACAGTGCAGGCCTCATATCACCAAATATATGAAGGAGTTAAGAGGGAGCAACGACTTCGGTAATGCTCGTGAAGTCAGACGGCTCATCGAGAATGCTCTCAGGGCTCACAGTATAGCTCTGTATGATGACAGCGGCATTGGCCTTAAGGCTCCCACGGATCCGGATACCATATCCGTGTCGGATATAAAAGGCGGTATAGAACGCTCGCGTGATGAGTATGGGAAGGATCGTCCCAAACGCAAGATAGGCTTCTCTATACCGGAGGAATTTGATAGACTGATAGATGGTACTGCTATAAACCTATGAGGGGGTAAATATGGGTCTTAATCTGAAATCTGTACTTGCAAGAGAACCTATCACTTTTTTCATCAACAGAGAATACGGCGTCGATATATATGCCTCTACCAACACCGGCAGGATTGCTCCGGATTCGATAGATGAGGATGACGATTTTGAATATCTGGATATAGATGAAGTTACCGAATATGTCAGGGCTGCAGCTGTCTATCGCGAGCATTTCCCTGCATCTGTAATAGAAAAGATGATAATGGTCACGGATGACATTAATGTCGCCACGAAGCTGGCATTCCTCTTCGCCGGAGATGATAAAGTTCATGATGAATCCGACGGAGTATTCATCGCCCGGTTTGATCTGCACGAGTATGAGTATGGAAAAAAAGAATTCCCGGAGTTCTCCTACGAACTGGACGGAGCCATATTCTACGGGGCAGAAAACGAGGACGATATAAAGAAATGCCTAAATACTATAATGTCATGCGATCTGCCGTACGTGGCACTGATCGTGGATGAAGATATGTGGGCCACACAGACAGTCAGCAGGATGCTCTTTGATTACCCCTTCGTCATGGTCGATGCCCGCGGACTGACCCCTGATCACGCTGAGTATATGGATATGCTGAACGCTATCCTGGACGATAACTCCGATATCATAAAAGCCAGCCTGCATATAGACATAAGCCAAAATGAAGAGAAACAAAAACTCGCAAACCGTCTCTGGAAACTGATATACAGCATCAAGGGGGACAGCCTGAGAGCTGAAGACCTGCTGGATGTCACAGAGTACTATATCCGCGAACAGATCATGAGTAATGACTCCGTAGCAGACGGAGATCTGCTGGATATAATGGGCGATGCATGCGTGAACAGAAGAAACAAGTAAACATATGGGATCGGTAAAGAACACCATGGGAAACAATAAGACTACGGAAGTCGGCGCACTCGCAACGACCACATATGAGGATCAGTATAATCTGGCTGAGGGACGGACCGTCAGAGACGATCACACCTCTCGCCCTGATCCGTACGATCACAGGGTGATCTCTCTCATCATTGCCGCAATTCTCAAGAAACGCACCGATACCCAAAAATCGCTGAACCGCACAGATGTGATCAAGGAATACATGAAAACCATAGATGCTTCCTTAAGCCGTGAGGAATTCGACAGTCGGATGAATGCTGATGATCCGGATGACGATGAAGCCAGGGTTTCTTTTGCTTCTGAAGACAGAAAAAGAAAGACTGTAGGGCGTAGCCTGGATTCTCTGGTCGGATTATTCACGTCAGAAAAAGATCTCACCGAAGAAGAAAAGGAAGATGAAAACTCCGTAAACCTCGTAAAAGAGATGATCAGTGGAAAGATCGTAGCCGCGACTAAACCCGGACGAAAAAAGCCGGTCTACTACTTCGAAAAAAGTGACAGGGGCGGAACTACTGCTCCTCTGGGGGCCGGAATCGCATCTGCTTCAGAGCACAACAAAGCGGATCGCAATACAGATGCGATCCGCAGGATGATGAACGTCAATGGTTCTATTTGGAAGACGTGAGGGACAAGCTAAACCCCAATCCCCAACCAAGGGCTCAAGGCAGATTTCAACCTTGATATAAGAGGGTCCTTCAAATCTTCTTCTGTAATACCTATGCTTTCAAAATCAAAACCCGAATCACCATTATCATTCTTATACACACTCTTGATTTCCGGGTTCATATATAGGTAATTAACTCCGTGTTTCGGGTCATAATAATCCAACATTTCTTTTATCAGGCTATATGACCAATAATCAAGTTTTTTCTTGATATTTTCTTTGCAAAGCAACTCAGCCATGATTGACCAAAGATTATTATTGTTGTTTTCGTATGGAATCAATTCAACCGGTATCCGATTATCCCATGATTTTATATACCATTTTTTTATTTTCCAAAACTTTCTTCGCTTATCCTTTTCCTCGTTGAATATGTTTTCAAACCAAGATAGAACCTTTGTGGGGTTTTTTTCGGTATATGCTTTAATACTTTCGTTATACTGTTCGATTGTTATGATAGATTCATCAATCTTTCTTTTGGCTATTTCTTTCCTTTCTGTATCCTTCTCTTCTTTATAATCCAAGAAATCGCTTAAAGCATTCTTGCACAGGTTTTCACGATCTTTATAATTTCTCTCTATTTCTTTGTCATCATTTATAAACTTTAATGAATTTATTATATGCTGGAAATGATCGGATTCTATTCTTTCAAAATGATAAAACAATTTGAAGATCGGTGAGGGCTCCCATCCATCATCACATTCAATATATGGTTTTAGATATGCAAACTGATTAATCCATTTTTCATAATCTATATATCCACGCGCATAAAAAACTCCATTAGCATTGACGGATCCGTCATAGACAAATAAAGCTTTCCCCATTTCATTTAAATATGTATAGATTGGCAGTTTATTCAAAAACTGTTCAGCATGGTCTATTAAATACACTCTTTCTTCATCAGTAGTATTCATTATGGGTTCGCTATCCAATTCTACATTCATTCCCCCCCACTGCCTTAGACTATAATCCATAATGACACGAATAAAGTCATATAACTTATTGTCAGCATTCAGTTCATCTCGCCTAAGGATTTCAGCATACATCATATTCAAATCTTTTTTTGTGATACTCAACATCCTCTTCATTTGCTGCTTCACCTCATATAGCGGGTATACAGCATTCAAATTTCCAAGTGTGAATGCCAATGCAAGATAAAGGTTTATTTCTTCTGTCACACCTTTTGCATGTAGTTTTTTGTACATCATTACATCATCGAACGATTTAATCAGACTTTCGTATTCAGAATACTTTGACGTATCTCTTATAATATCTGCACATTCTTCCGCGTCAAATGTAACGATTTCATAACCTTTTTCTGAGGTATCCGAATCATATTTTACAAATATCTGATCCGAAGCTTTGAGGAGTTCCGGATATTGCCTAATCTCTTGTAAATTTGAAGTGAACTGAATATCCTTCCATCTTTCAATCTCCCTTTTGATCAAGGCTGCATCATCCATTTTGGAAAGAGTATCACTGCTTTCCTCATCATCCGGCTCTTCTGTGTTTTGTATATTGTTTCGTATGTTGTTTAAACACTTCTCTTCTTCATCAGACAATGGAGTTTTTGATTCAAGTTTTACTTTAATAGAATTCAATAACGGCAAGACTTCTTCAGCGGTTTTTCGTGCAGATTCCAGTTCACACATAATGGCATCGTCGAAAACCACATTTCTGGATGGCAAAAAAGGAATAACACACCAAGAATATCTTTCTATGGCATCGAAGAAATTTCTGGTGCTGGTATCATTCCAATCATAATAGCCATCGTATATATACTTCAAAACATAACAAACATTGATTCCGTCGTATACCCCTTTCCCTTCTCTCCCCAAACGATCAACCCTGCCGAATCTCTGCTCCAATCTGGAAGGAAAAGCAGAGATTTGATAATTGACAACATAATCAAAGCCCGGAAAATTGATTCCTTGCTCTGCAATCGTATAATTAACAAAAATAACTGTGGGATTTCCTGCTTTGCTTGCCTTATCAAACATACTGAGTTCCGACGAATTATCACCGGTTATCACATAATATGTTTTTCTACCAATTACTTCTGAACAGTTTTCAACATAACCTTCTTTTTCCCGGGCATGATATCCAAGAAAACAAGCCTGCTGTTTTGTCGCAAACACTATAAAATGATGTGGGGTTCCGTCAGCTAAAACGGAATCTATATTTCGAAACAGACAATCCCACTTATATTCACTGCACTCTGTTTTCCAAAGCTTTGCGAATCTTCGAATAGATCCTATTTTTCCTTCTGCACCCGGCTCCAGACCTCTGACCGTATCTTTAAAGTATCGGGTTACGGGAAGCAACGGATTAAATTGCGCACAAATAATATCCGCACATTCTTTTCTTCCTTTTGCAACTGATACAACATCTTCTGTAAGTTTTCTGTGCCACACTTCCCTGGAATATGTCTCTCCGGACAATTTCAAATCGTTACCATCAAGAATACAACAGGCTATATCAATATATTTATTGATATCTTCTTCATCTTTACGAATAGGCGTAGCGGTAAGAAAAACCACTTTCTCGGCCTTCAGTTTTTTCAAAGCCTGTAATCGTTCCGGTTCACTATCGGATAAAAACTCCTGAGCTTCATCTATAATGATAAGACCAACTTTTTCGTGGATTTTGTGGATTTGCGCTTCATGATTGCTCACAAAAGCGAATCTACCCTGTTGCTGTTCCGTAAATGGAAACTTATTAAACAGATCGTTCTTAAACTGACCTGTTTTGATCAGTGAATTGATTGTAATAACCAGAACGCCCTTTTCAGGGTTTTTTTCTAAATAATTCCACGCAATAAAACCACTGCTGATCGTTTTTCCACATCCGACTTCATCAAATATATAAACGGCATCATTATTCTCGATACGCTCCATATTCGCTATCTGTAAAGGATATAATGTAAGCTTTGAAGGATCGATCCTATTTAGAAAATCAAATTTTTCAGCCATTCAGAAAATCTCCTTTTGGTGTTTATCACTTAAGCAAGCAGAGCAGTGAGATAATTTTTCTTTTGAAAGCAGTATGGCTCACAAAATACACTCGCTCATAGCTCATATTATCACTCAATCTGCATCAATGAAATATAAAATTGACTATATACCGCTGGAGCGGTATATTTGAATCATGAAAGAATACTTAAAGCAGCACAACATATCAATATATAACCTTTCAAAGCAGACCGGTATTCCGTACAGCACATTAAATGACATTATCAATCGAAAGACAGATATTGATAATGTAAGATTCGGACATATCAAGGCCCTGTCATCATTCCTCGGATTATCGTTGGATCAGTTTGCCGGGTTGTTCAATAAACAGGATCTCGCAGTCACAGAGACAGAAAGAAT
>JAIKWQ010000175.1 GCA_024684535.1 Eubacterium sp.
ACAGGCATATTGCCAATAGTTTCTGTGTTATTCCACTCGAGGATGAGAGTGAGAATCGCACCTGAGAGAATTAAAAATAATGTGAGCCTGAGAACCAATTTGGAGTGCTCATTTATTTTTGCTCTGTGCTTTTCTCTTTTCCATATTTGTGAATGGGTAAATCCCAAATCAAACCATACCACATATCCTATGCCGCCTGCGATTATGAGGAACATGGTGACTATAAGCACCAGAGGTTTGTCGGAAAAACTGGCCAGGCTGTCAGGTCCCATGATATCTATACCGGCATTACAGAATGCAGAAATAGATGTGAATATCGCATTTTTGATACCATGAAGCACGCCGAATCGCGGAATAAATGCAAACAGATAACCGATTGAACCGAGAAGTTCAACGGTCAGTGTTCCTATAAATACACGATAAATGAAAGGCGCAACACCGCTCATAGAGTCGAGATTGAATGAATCCTTGAGCAACAAGATACTTCTGAAAGATTTTCTTCTTTTGGCGGCAACTATTGTCAAAGACAATACAGAGATGATTCCGATTCCGCCCAACTGGATCAGTAGGAGTATGACAAATTTTCCGAATCCGCTCCAGTACAGATATGTATCCACAACAACAGAACCGGTTACGCACACGCTTGTTGTGGAGGTAAAAAGAGCCGTAGTAAAATCAGGAACTTCACCCGAAGCGGTCGAAATCGGCAACATAAGCAGAGCCGTTCCCGCAAGGATTAATGCGAGAAAGCTCAAGGGTATAATCTGTGCTGATGTAAGTCTGAATTTTTTTCGCATAGTGACATTTTATCACAACTGCGAATTGTTGTACAGAAAAAACAAAAAATATTTGCATTTTTATCGTTAATGATATATAATAGGAAAGCTATTTGCTTAAGTTATGCATATGGAGAGGAAGAAAAAATGAAAGATATGGTAGAAATTCGCTGGCATGGACGTGGCGGACAGGGTGCGAAGACAGCTTCACAGTTGCTCGCGGACGCGGCATTTTTCACAGGTGCCTATGTGCAGTCTTTCCCTGAGTACGGTCCGGAGAGATCAGGCGCGCCTATAACAGCCTATAACAGAATTTCGAAAGAAAGATGCCCGGTTCACTCAAACATCTATGATCCGGACTATGTAGTAGTGGTGGATGAAACGCTGATTGAGAGCGTAGATGTGACTGCAGGGCTTAGTCCCGACGGTGCTATCGTCATAAATACAGACAAATCGCCTGAGGAAGTGAAACCGCATCTGAAAGGTTATACGGGTAGGGTTTGCACCATAGATGCCAGAACGATATCCATAGACTGTCTCGGAAAGTATTTTCCGAACACACCGATGCTTGCGGCTGTTGTCGAAGTGAGCGGATGTGTTGAGAAAGAGGCATTTTTGAAACAGATGGAAGATTCATTTTCACATAAATTTGCGAAAAAACCTCAGGTGATAGAGGGAAACTTGAATTGCCTGAAGCGTTCGATGGACGAGGTGAAAGAATGAAAACAAAAGCAGCAGATATACACGAGAATATAGAATGGCGCGATATGACGACCGGTTGCGAAATATATGAGCCGGGAACGTCTGAGCTTACGTTGACCGGAGAGTGGAGATCAAGGACTCCTGAATGGGATCCTGAAAAATGCAAACAGTGTCTGATGTGCACTCCTTATTGTCCGGATTCATCGATTCCTGTGGTAGACGGAAAAAGAACAGATTTTGATTATGATCATTGCAAAGGATGCGGGATTTGCTTGAAAGTATGCCCGTTCCAGGCTATATCGTGGAGGGATTGAAATGAGTATCAGAGAGAGATTATCAGGTAACGAAGCAATCGCTACCGCTATGCGACAGATTAATCCCGACGTGTTTGCGATGTTTCCTATCACACCTTCGACGGAGATTCCGCAGTATTTCGCACAGTATGTGGCGGACGGCAAAGTTGATACGGAGTTTATCTGCGTGGAGAGTGAGCACAGTTCACTGTCAGCCTGTCTCGGCGCTGAAGCAGCCGGAGTCAGAGCAGTGACAGCTACATCATCTGCAGGACTTTCATATATGAACGAGGTTCTGTACGTGGCAGCGTCACTCAGACAGCCGATAGTGCTTGCAGTAGCCTGCCGAGCGCTCACAGGTCCGATCAACATCAACCATGATTATTCGGACTCGATGGCAGAGAGAGATTCGGGATTCATCCAGATTTACGGAGAAAACAACCAGGAAGTGTATGACAACTATCTGATGGCGCACCGTATCGCGGAGCATCCGGATGTCAGACTTCCTCTTATGATATGTGAGGACGGATTTATCACTTCTCACGCTATCGAAAACATAGAGATAGAAGAAGACGACGCAGTCAAAAAATTCGTGGGAGAGTATCATCCTGAGAACTATCTTCTGAAGGAAGAAAATCCTCTGGCAGTCGGACCGTACGGGATTTCACCGTACTATATGGAAGCCAGAGTGGCGCAGAGTTATGCGATGAGCTGTGCGAAAAATGTCATCCTCGATGTGGCTGCTGATTTCGAAAAAACATTTGGAAGAAAATACGGACTTTTTGAGAGTTATCGTATGGAAGACGCGGATATAGCGATGGTTATCATCGGATCATCTGCAGGAACAGCAAAAATGGCTGTTGATAATCTG
>JAIKWQ010000022.1 GCA_024684535.1 Eubacterium sp.
GATGACACGTATGAATTATTGAAAAAGTCTTTGGAAGTCGCTGAAAAAACAGAGGGATTTTTTGAACCGACCATATATCCGATAGTTAAACTGTGGGGCTTTACAACGCAGGAATACAGAGTGCCGTCGGATGCTGAAATCAGTGATACGTTAAAAAAAGTCGGATATAAAAATGTTGAATTAAAAGAGAATAATATTGTGAAAATAAAGCCCGGAACAATGATTGATTTGGGGGCTTGTGCAAAAGGATATCTTTCCGACAAGCTTTGTGATATGATACGGGCTGAGGGAGTATCGGGAATCGTCTCATTGGGAGGCAATGTTAAATCCGTAGGAACCAAAACTGACGGAAAACCGTTCACTGTAGGCATAACTGATCCGTCGGACGGAAGATCGATATATACGACTGTTGAGAGTTCAGATACTGCGGTTGTGACCAGCGGGAATTACGAGAGATTTTTTGAAAAAGACGGAAAGAAGTATCATCATATTTTTGATAAAAATACCGGGGCTCCGGCAGAGGGAGATATCGCTTCGGTGACGGTGATTGGGACAGATGGCTTTGTCTGCGATGCGTATGCGACAGCATTGTTTGTTGCCGGGGAGGTTGCGGCCAAGCGCTTTGTTGCTGATAATCCCGGTTATTCTGTTTATTTAATTAAAAAGGACAACTCATTACAAAAAATTTGATTTCTGCTTGATTAATATGAGGTATATAATGATTTTAAATGATAATAAGAACACAATTAGACGGGAAGTGATCACCCGACGGGATGCGCTTGGCGCCACCAAGAGATCGGTTCTGTCGGAGATTATTGGTGAGAAGATTTATGTGCTTGATGAGTTTAAATCGGCGAAGGTGGTTCTTTCATATGCGAATCTCGGTTCGGAAGTGATAACCGACAAGATTAATCAGAGAGCTATCGCCGACGGGAAAGAGCTGTATCTTCCGAAGACTTATACTGACAGAGAAGTCATGGATTTCTATAGAGTAAATGATATGAATGATTTGCAACCGGGGGTATGGGGGATCAGAGAGCCAGTCGATACCACATCGGAGAGACTTGATTTGAATCGTTTTGAACCGACAGAGATTTTTGCTATCATTCCCTGTGTTGCATTTGATTCTGAACGCAATCGTTTGGGATATGGTGGCGGATACTATGACAGATTCTTAATCGACCACGACGGCCGCGTCGGCACAACTGCTGTTGTTGCTTTCGGTCTGCAAGAGGTCGAGGCGGTTCCTGTCGCTTCGCATGATGTCAAGCCGATGCTGATAGTTACAGAATAAATCATTATGAAAAAAATATATACAGGAGGACAAAAAATGGACTATCAAAAAATCTACCAGGAAAAAATCGTAACAGCAGACCAGGCGGCAGCTCAGGTCAACTCCGGTGACTGGGTTGACTATGGCTGGTGCGCCAACACCAATGTTGAATTCGACAAAGCTCTGGCAAAAAGAATGCCTGAACTTCACGATGTGAAAGTACGTGGCGGAATCCTTATGTGGGTTCCGGAAATTTTCAAAATTGAAAATCCTGCCGAGCACTTTGTTTGGAACTCATGGCATATGAGCGGAATCGAGAGAAAAGCAATCGCAGAAGGTTTTTCATTCTATTCACCACTCAGATATTCTGAGCTTCCGAGACTGTATAGAGATATGGAAGAAAGAATTGCCGTAAATGTTTTCCAGGTTGCGCCGATGGATAAGCATGGATATTTTTCATTTGGACCGAGCGCGTCACATCTGGTTGCAGCTTGCGAAAAATCAGACAAAATCTATGTTGAGGTAAACGAAAATATGCCACGCTGTCTCGGCGGTTTCGAGGATAGAATTCATGTATCTCAGGTTACGGGAATCATAGAAGGCAGCAACCCTGCAATCGCTGAAATGCCGGCAGGTGGTCCTGCAACAGATATTGACAAAGCTGTTGCCAAGCTCATAGTTGAAAGAATTCCGAACGGAGCTTGTTTGCAGCTTGGAATCGGCGGTATGCCGAATGCAGTAGGCGCTCTGATCGCTGAGTCTGATCTGAAAGATCTCGGCGTACACACAGAGATGTATGTTGACGGTTTCGTAGATATGGCTATGGCCGGAAAAATAACCGGAAACTGCAAGAACATCAACAAAGGTCGTCAGACATATGCTTTCGGCGCAGGTACAAAAAAACTGTACGACTACTTGGACAATAACCCTGAGTGTATGAGCGTTTCGGTTGACTATGCAAATGACATAGATGTTATCTCTGCGCATGATAACTTCATTTCCATAAACAATGCGATTGACATCGACCTTTTCGGACAGGTAAACTCAGAGTCTGCAGGTTGCAAAAATATTTCCGGTGCCGGCGGACAGCTTGATTTCGTTCTTGGTGCATACAAGTCAAAAGGCGGCAAAAGCTTCATCTGCCTGTCGTCCACATTTACAAACAAAAAAGGTGAGACAGTATCCAGAATCAGACCTACGCTTGCGGACGGCTCAATAGTAACTGACACCAGAGCGAACGTGATGTATGTCGTAACCGAGTATGGAATTGTAAACCTTAAAGGTGCTTCAACTTGGGAGAGAGCAGAAAAACTTATCAGCATAGCACATCCTGATTTCAGGGATGATCTTATCGCAGAAGCTGAAAAAATGAACATCTGGAGAAAATCAAACACACGATAATGCTGTCGGAACATTTTTAAAATGAATGATTTGGAGGAAAAAAATGAAAGCGATTTATCCCGGAAGTTTTGATCCTGTTACGTACGGACATCTCGATATCATCGAGCGTGCGTCAAGAGTTGTTGATGAACTGATAATCGGAGTTCTCGTGAACAGTGCAAAAAATCCGTTGTTTACGAGAGAAGAGAGGGTTCAGCTTCTTGGGGAAGTCACAAAAGACTTGCCAAACGTGTCTGTGAAGACTTTTGAGGGGCTGACTGTCAGTTTCGCGAAGGAGAATGATGCGCATCTCATAATCAGAGGACTTCGCGCGGTGACTGACTTCGAGACAGAGATGCAGATTGCGCAGACAAACCACAGCATAGAGCCTGATATTGACACGATGTTTTTCACGACACAGCTTGAGTACGCATTCTTAAGCTCAACAATAGCAAAAGAGGTTGCCGGATACGGCTCAGATGTCTCTAAACTCGTGCCTGATGTGGTGGCCAAAGCCTTTGCTGAAAAATTTTTCTAATCAGGGGTTTTTCCGTTGACATTCCTTAAGGATTTTGTTATGATAGAGAGGCGGTGTCAAAAACTTGACACATTCAGTAAATTTAAGCTCTATTAAAATCTAAGGAGGACATGTTTCATGGCAAAGAAAGTTGTATTAGCAGGCGCTTGTCGTACAGCAATCGGCACGATGGGAGGAGGACTTTCAACTATTCCCGTGGCTGAACTTGGTTCAATCGTTATTAAGGAAGCGCTTAATCGTTCAGGTGTGAAGCCGGATCAGGTTGATCACGTGTATATGGGATGCGTTATTCAGGCAGGACAGGGTCAGAATGTGGCTCGTCAGGCTACAATCAAAGCAGGACTTCCTGTAGAGGTTCCTGCAGTAACTACAAACGTTGTTTGTGGTTCAGGTCTTAACTGCGTGAACCAGGCAGCTCAGATGATTATGGCAGGAGATGCTGACGTAGTTGTTGCCGGTGGTATGGAGAACATGTCAATGGCTCCTTTTGCACTTCCGAACGGAAGATACGGATATCATATGATGTGGCCTAGTGCAAGCCAGGGTGGACTTGTAGATACTATGGTTAAGGATGCCCTTTGGGATGCATTCAATGACTATCATATGATTCAGACAGCTGACAACATCTGCAACGAGTGGGGACTTACTCGTGAGGAACTTGATGAGTTCGCATTTAACTCACAGCAGAAATGCAAAGCTGCTATCGAGAGCGGTGCATTCAAAGATGAGATCGTTCCGGTAGAAGTTAAGAAAAGAAAAGAGACAGTTATTTTTGATACAGATGAGGGACCACGTCCTGACGTAACTCTTGAGAAGCTCGCAGGTATGCGCCCGATCAATAAAGACGGATTCGTAACTGCAGGTAATGCATCAGGAATCAACGACGGTGCAGCAGCTATCGTGGTTATGAGCGAGGAGAAGGCTAAGGAACTCGGTGTTACTCCGATGGCTACATTTGTTGCAGGAGCACTTGCAGGTGTTCGTCCGGAGGTTATGGGTATCGGACCGGTTGCTGCCACAAAGAAGGTTATGGAGAAGACAGGCATGAAGATCTCTGACTTCGACATCATCGAGGCTAATGAGGCTTTCGCTGCTCAGTCAGTAGCAGTAGGTAAGGACCTCGGAATCGATGTAGCTAAGCAGCTCAACCCGAACGGTGGTGCGATCGCACTCGGACATCCGGTAGGAGCATCAGGCTGCCGTATCCTGGTTACACTGCTTCATGAGATGAAGAAGGCAGGCGCTAAGAAGGGTCTTGCTACACTCTGCATCGGCGGTGGTATGGGATGCGCTACTGTCGTTGAGATGGATTAATTCAGAATCTATAACCGGCCGGTCAGATGACCGGCTGGTTTAGTTTACTAAAAGACTAAGCACGAGCGCTATGTGAGATTTTCTTCCTCGCTCGCCCGTATAAGGGCTCCTCGGAAGAAAACTCACGCCGCTCGTGCGGGAAGTCTTACAAAGAAATAATTAGGAGGTATTTTCTAATGGAATTCATTCAGTATGAGGTGGAAGATAAGATAGCAATTATCACCATCAGCCGCGAAAAAGCTTTGAACGCACTTAACTCACAGGTGCTTGACGAGCTTGATCAGACACTGGATAACATCGATCTCGATGCGATCCGTTGCGTCATCCTTACGGGTGCAGGTGAGAAGAGCTTTGTCGCAGGTGCTGATATCGGCGAGATGAGCACACTTACCAAGGCTGAGGGTGAGGCTTTCGGTAAAAAGGGTAACGACGTATTTTTGAAGCTGGCCAAGCTTCCTATCCCGACCATCGCTGCAGTAAACGGATTTGCACTTGGCGGAGGTTGCGAGATCTCCATGAGCTGTGACATCCGCATCTGCTCGGACAATGCTATGTTCGGTCAGCCGGAGGTTGGTCTCGGAATCACACCGGGATTCGGCGGTACACAGAGACTTCCGCGCCTCGTTCCGATGGGTATGGCTAAGCAGCTTATCTTCGGTGCAAGAAACATAAAGGCTGATGAGGCTTTCAGAATCGGTCTTGTAAATGCAGTTTATCCGCAGGCTGAGCTGATGGAGCAGGCAAAGAAGCTTGCCAACGGAATCGCAGCTCAGGCTCCGATCGCAGTACGCAACTGTAAAAAGGCTATCAACGAGGGATATCAGATGGATATCGATTCTGCTGTCGCTCTCGAGGAGAAGCTTTTCGGTGACTGCTTCGAGACAGAGGATCAGAAGGCAGGAATGGGCAACTTCCTCGCTCCGAAAGAGGAGAAGGTTAAGGTTGTCGACTTCAAGAATCGCTGATAAAGAATCTAATATAAGGAGGAAATAAATTATGGTAGTAGGTGTTATTGGTGCAGGAACCATGGGTTCCGGTATCGCACAGGCTTTCGCTCAGGTTGACGGCTTTGAGGTTCGTCTTTGCGACATCAAGGAGGAGTTTGCAGCAGGTGGTAAGGAGAAGATCAAAAAAGGTCTTGACAAGATGGTTGCCAAGGGCAAGATGGATCAGGCAGCTGCTGATACTATCCTTGGACGTATCAAGACAGGTCTTAAGGACATCTGTACAGATTGCGACCTTATCGTAGAGGCTGCTTTCGAGGATATGCAGGTTAAGAAGGATACCTTCACAGAGCTGCAGTCAATCGTTCCGAAAGATTGTATCTTTACATCAAACACTTCATCTCTGAACATCTCAGAGATCGGAGAGGGACTTGACAGACCGCTTTCAGGTATGCATTTCTTCAACCCGGCAGCTCGTATGAAGCTGGTTGAGGTTATCAAGTCAAAGTCAACTACTGATGAAGTATTTGACAAGATCATCAAGATCTCAGAGGATATCGGCAAAACTCCGGTACGTATCAACGAGGCACCGGGATTTGCAGTAAACCGTATCCTTATCCCGATGATCAACGAGGCCATCAACGTACTTGACGCTGATGTTGCTTCAGCTGAGGATATCGATATTGCTATGCAACTCGGATGTAACCATCCGATGGGACCGCTTCACCTCGGTGACTACATCGGTCTTGATATCTGCCTTGCGATCATGAACGTTATCTATGCAGGTACAAACAATGATCCTAAGTACAAGCCGGCACCGCTTCTCGAGAAGATGGTTGCAGACGGAAAACTTGGCTGCAAGTCAGGCGAGGGATTCTTCAAATATTGATCAAAAAATAAACCGAAAGGAGTTTAGCTAATGGATTTTACATTGGATAAGAAGCACGAGATGGCGCGCCAGCTGTTTCAGGACTTCGCAGAGAATGAAGTAAAACCACTGGCACAGGAGACAGACGAGACTGAAGCTTTCCCGGCTGAGACCGTGAAAAAAATGGGTAAGTACGGCTTCCTCGGAATCCCGGTGCCGAAAGAGTATGGC
>JAIKWQ010000028.1 GCA_024684535.1 Eubacterium sp.
ACTGCAAATACAAATGCCAGAAGTATCATACCGGCGCATATAATGATCACTCCGGGTATCGGAATCACAAATGTACACTTCATAAGGCCGAAGGTTATCATAATCGTGTTCATATACGGGTTCGCCAGGAAATACGATATCACCGAAAACACCGCTACCGAAAGTATGATAGTCGGCATAAAGCTGAGCGCCGTCTGGAATATCAGCTTTCCGGATGTATAACCCAGAGCCTTGTATATGCCGTAGTCCTTTCTTTTATTATATATGAGAGTTCTCACCATCAGGAAAAGTATCAGGATGATGACTATCGCAGCTATCAAACATACCATAACAAGCATTACTGTAGTGATGCTTCTAAATGTTGTCAATACTCCTTCCATAGTTTCATAGAAGTTTAGGACAGAAACATTTTTCCCTGCAAAGTGGTCCTCACAATCTTTAAGGATTTTTTCTGTAGTTGCTTCATCAGTTGTATCAAAGTAGCATCCGTTTTTGAGAGTGCTTATATCGGCTACGCGTTTTATGGCATCTATAGTCACAACAGCTTCTCTTCCTGAGTTACTGCAAGACT
This sequence comes from Eubacterium sp., assembly GCA_024684535.1. Lineage (GTDB taxonomy): Bacteria > Bacillota > Clostridia > Lachnospirales > Lachnospiraceae > Eubacterium_F. The sequence continues at coordinate 572 of JAIKWQ010000028.1, forward strand.
GAATCAATCCCGTAATCAAATATGAGTATGTTTTGTTTCCGTAACGAAGTTCAACCTCATCTCCTATACTATACTCATAATCTTTGGCAAATTTTCCGCTTAAAGCTATCTCATTGTCGTATACGGGGTATTCTCCCTCATAACACATATCCTGGTTGTTTAGTTTTGATGGATCCTCATATGCGCTTGTCCACAGCAAGTCTTCACCGTTGTAAGTAAGCTCTCCGATAACTATCGGCCTGATATTACTTACATCATCTCTTTTATCAAGATAATCATACACTTCATCTTTTAACTCTGCTTCATATACGACTCCTCCGGAGCATATCTCACCACCAAACAGTTCAAGTTTAGGATTTCTGTTAAAGTTTTCATACATCATAAGACCCACAACACATATAAACACCAGCAAGCCTGTCACAAAAAATGTTATGAGGTTTTGTTTCAGGTTGGTAAACGTAGTTTTGAAAGCAAGTGCCGAGTTTACACCGAATACTGTTTTATCCAGGCGAACTCTGTTCTTTTTGAAGCTGTGGTTTTCAACCCCGTCACGAAGTGCTGTGATTGCTTCTATTTTTTTGATTTTTCTCGTTGATAAAAATGCCACGAAAAGTGTGAACAATATTACAAATACTACAGGGATTACGGTCGCGACTGTATTGAATTTCATATTGTACGGAACACCGCTCTGTCCCACTACGACACCTGACATCACAGGCATCACAAGGTATGCAAATCCTGCTCCTATCATACTTGCAAATACTGCAAGTATACCAAACATTACATACATCGACCGGCGTATTTTTTTCGATGTGTATCCTATCGCTTTGAGTGCTCCGATAGACTGCATGTTTTCACGTATGTAGTTTGTGATACTGCTTTTCAGCATAAGCATAATAACTACTACAATTATAATCGAAATCATCAAAAATGATATCGCAAGAATAGATGCCATAAATGTTTTTCCAAATAGTGTCTCATCGAGTGCGTGATTTACCGGTACCGATTCAGGATTTACCGCAATGAGTTCATTTTTGGTATCCATAGCAAACTTGGTTGCCTTTACACCATCTTTCAGATTGTAGCTTACGAATATTGCCTGATTGGTTTTTTTATCTCTTTTTATTAATTCATCATATGTAGTGTCATCAAGGATCATTTTCATAGGACCCGTATTGTTACAGCCATAGTAAGTCAAGTTCAAAAATCCCCTGACCTTCAAATCATATTTTTTTGCAGGCAGGTTGAGTTTGAAATCATCACCGGCTTTGTATCCGCCGCTCGTTGCAAACTGGTATGGCAGATAAATATAATCTGATTTGATGTTTTCATCCTCTTCAATTTTTTCCGTACGGTTCATTTTTGTTTTGAACTCATCGCTGTTACTGATAATCATATCGTTGGCGATTATTCCGTCACCGAATTTCGTTTCAAGGTTTGAATAAGCAAGTCCTCTTGTTATCTCGTATTCTGTTGTATCATCTTCTATGATATCACTTATAGTTTTGTCTTCCATATCTGTTACGTTTCCGATGATACGCATAATTCCGTCTCCGGCGTTCAGTCTGTGCGCTTCATTTTCTGCATTCGGACCAGCATCCAAAAACAGAAGCAGAACGACACCAATCATCATTGCCGTCAGTATCATCAGTAAAAATAATCCGACACTTGTTCCTTTGTTTTTTCTGAAATTTGATTTAGTCAGTATACTCATTTTCATCCTCCGTTTCTAACTACCAGCCCATCTGCGTCAAAAAGTCGTAGAGCTTTTCGTGGCGTTCTTTGTCACCTGAAACGTATTTCCCAAGTTCGCAGGTTCCCACTATCTCGCCATCGCTCACATAGAGGATTCGGTTACCCCTTCTGGCACTTTTGATATCGTGGGTAACCATAACTATTGACTGACCTTGTTCATTGAAAGCGCAAAGCGCATCGAGTACATCTTTTCCTGTTTTTGAGTTGAGTGCTCCGGTCGGCTCATCTGCAAAAAGAAGTGCAGGGGTGTTCACAAGCGCACGTGCTATACCGACTCTCTGCGCCTCGCCTCCTGATATCTGAGTCGGGAATTTGTTCCACATACTCTCATCTATATCTACATTTTTCAGAACTTCTTTTGCTTTTTTTGCAACTTCTTTTTTGTTCTTGTTTATAAGAAGTCCTGCTGCCATCACGTTGTCAAGTACGCTCATCGAATCAACCAGGTAAATCTGCTGGAAGACAAATCCGCAGTGGTCTCTTCTGAAAACTGCCAACTGATCGATATTTTTTTCCGTAATTTTTTCTCCGGAAAATTCTATCTCACCGAGCGTTGGTTTATCCATACCTGAGAGCGCGTACAGAAGTGTTGATTTACCTGCGCCGGATGCCCCCATAATTACTGTGAAGTCGCCTTTGTAGATTTCGAGGTCGATATTTCTCAGCACGTGCTGCTGCAGGCCTCCCTGTGAAAATGTTTTGCAAAGCTTGTTGGTTCTGATTATTGATTCCATTTTTTCCCTCCGATCAGGTGCGGCTTGATTCGCCGTTTTGCTTGTTTATGACGAAATCTTATCACTTTGTTTCTTAAATGGCTTTAATTAATTCTTAATTTTTTCTTAAAAATGGATAATATTAAGCAAGTCTGAGAAAGAAGCAAACCGAGAAACCACCATCTGAGGCAAATTCAAGTCGCCCATTCATGGCTGTTATGAAATAATCAGTTAAGAACAAACCGAGCCCGGCACCGTCACGTTCTGATACGTTGCTGCCGCGCTTATATTTTTCTTTTAATAATGGAAGCTCTTCTTTTTTTACTCCTGCACCGGTGTCGGAAACCGTTACTTTCAGATACTCTTCCTCCAGCTCTGTTGTCACGGTTATCGGAGTGTCAGCATACTTATATGAATTCATAAAAACATTGTCAAATGCCTGCTGGAGTCTCAGTTTATCGACGAATATGCGGTAGGTCGGTATATCAAACGAACCGGCTTTCTTCATATAATCAGCATTTTTAATCGCGGTGGTGATGACGTCCGAAGGCTGCTCCGAAGGACTTACGGAGATTTCTGTAATTTCATTTACACTTGAATTGAAAAGATTGTCAACCAGCGTTGTTATCTGGTCAGACTTGAAATTCATGGTGTTGAAAAGCTCTTTTGTTTTTTCTTCTTTTGTCAATTCGTAGCCGATTTCTGATGTTGATTTGATAGAAGCAACGGGTGTTTTGATATCATGCGAGAGTTTGGCCACGAGTTCATTTTTATCATCATATGCTTTTTTCTCAGCAATTCTGGATTTTTTCAACTCGCTTCTCATCAGGTCAAAGCTTTCGGTGAACCCACCGAATATATTTCCCTTGTCCATCGTCAGCGGGAGGTCGAGGTTTCCGCCTGCGACGCGCACTGCGAAATCTTTCATTCTGTTAAACGGTGTGATGATAGTCCTCATCAGATAAATCAAATAGAATAAAAGAAGCAATACCTGGATGATTGTTACTATTATAATGTATATTACTATTTCTTTCTTAAACTCCTCGATTCGCTCATAGGTTGTGTTTTTGAATATTACTTTTGCGACGTTGGGACTGCCGGTTTCCAAATCCAGTATAGTATCATTATTTTTAATTGCATCGTTTATCGACGTGGAGATTCCGTTTCCGTTTTGCCAGATCAGGTTCTCCTCTCCGTCGATGATGGAATACTCCATATCAGTAGGATACAGATCTTCTTTTCCATAGTTTTTTTCGATTGCTTTGATGCATCTGTTTATGCTGACAGTATCCTGCCTGACTTCCTTTATTTTATGGGTAAGCGAAAAAACTATTGCCGCCTCAGCAACAACAGTGATTAAAAATATGACGACTATGTACCATTTTTTCATATATTAATGCTCCTTCAACTATACGAAAGTATGTCTGCTTTGTCCTTAAATATATCATATTTACGATATACTGTTTAAATTTAAAAGTCAAGCGTTATATCGATTTTTGGCATTATTTAGCATTTTTTCAAATTTTTTCATATTTGTTGGACAATTGTTGGACAACCTGTGTTACAATTCATGTCATATCATAGAAAAACACCACGTACAAGGAGGCAATTATGCTTGAGAAAAGGATTATGAAAAAAGGAGTTGCAGCAGTTCTGGCATTCGCGCTGTCATTTTCATTTGTATGTCAGCCGACAGTGACAAAGCGCGCAGAGGCGGCATCTTCCAAGACGGAATATGTGAAAGAGATTAAATTGTTTGTCAAAGAAGGAAAATCAGACGAAGTTGAAAAAGAAGCCAAAGAATGGTGTGAATCACACAAAGATGAGAACTGGCACTGTGTAGGCGGTGACTTAAACAAGGGCGGAAACAGCGACGTGAAGAGCGATATGTGTGTATATATGTTGATTCGCCCGACTACTGATGAAAAAGAGGCAATTCGTGATATCGCTGTTATGAATGAGAAGGGTAATTACAGCGAAGCTGAATACAAAGGAATGATCGAACAACAAAAAGAACTCTACAAAGAGTTGATAGCAGATATGAAGGATATGCTGGAAGAGTATCGCAAAAATGTAACAAACAAAGTTCCTACAGCCCTTCAGACACAGAAATATTTGAACGGATATGTAGAGGATGATTCACGCAGACCTTTGGGAGATTTTCTGATGGATATCAGTGACGAAGACCTCGTACCTGTGCTTATGCAGGCAAACGGAAAGGTTGTGCTGATGATTCAGGAGAGACTTGCTTACGCTTGTGATACCGCCAAAACTACCTGGCTTGAGCGTATGGAAAAACTTGGAAGTTTTGAAAAACTTCGCTCAAAAGCATTGACGGCTTACAACAACAATACAAAAAATGCCGACAAGGCACTTGATTTGAAATACAAGGATAAAGCTGAAGAGCTTTCAAGAAGCTGGAATGACATTAAACAGCATATCAGTCACGCTGAAGAATATTCAAAAAAACAGAATATCGGAAAAATGTCTGAGACAGAACTCGAAAAATGGTTTAAAAATAAAGCAAAAGATGAGGAAACTCAGATTTTCAAAGACGAGTTTAACGTAATCAATAAACTTGCCAATTATAAATACGAAGACAAAACTTTGCTTGATTTTTTCAAACAGGATTACAAGGATGTTTCGGGCAAAGATTTGAAAAAGCTTTATCCTCTTGTTGCCTGCTTATCAACAGGACAACAGGCAGGAGTTAACGAGTCTGTCAGCCTCTTCACTATGGTTATGAATGCAGCGGCAGCAGAAGTATTCAATGATTTCGAAACTGACAAAACAAAAGAAATCAAAAAAACTTTGTCTGCGGATGACAAAAAGGTTGTTGACAATGCCAAAGAAATTATGAATGAGAGTTTGGACAGTTGGGAAGAAAAAAATACAATATCAATCTACGACGGAGTTGATCGCGAGATATACAAAGACGGAGTTGCAGTGACATCCGCAGCAAAAACTTACAGCAGCGGTGTTGAAAGAAGCTGGGCTGATGCACTTATCGAAAGCAGTTACTTCATGCCAACGGCTATAGGAACAGCAGTCGGAGCAGCAGCTTTTGCGACCGGAGCCATCATAGCAGCACATTACTACTCGAAAGCGATGGATCCGGATATTATAGCGGATGAGTTTTACATCGCAAAGAATAAATACAACGAATTGCGCAAAATTGAGGAATATAGCGATTATGAATGTGGATTTATAAACGGTTCTGAAGGCATGGAAAATGTTGCAGGTGCTAATTCAGCGCGTCAAAAAATCACAGCACTTCAGGAAGAGTATAGAGAAGTCAATCTCGTAGATGGGGGAAAATTTGCCACATCTGCTAACCAAACCACAAAGGGAAAAGAGCAGCTTCTGCAAAAAGCTTATGAAAGAGAGGGAAAAACTGCACCGAATTTACAACTTATGCGAGGCCTGAAGCTCGGATTTACGATAGCAGCAACACTCCTTGCAGTTGCAGACATAGTAGTCACAGGTGTTGCGCTGTATGAGTACTACCACAGAGATCACTTACCTATCCCACATCATATGGTGGATCTGTCCTTCGATGAAAACAAGGAAACATCATATATCAACTATCGCAGTGTTTATGATCAGGATGGAAACTACGGAGACTTAAATGGTGGCGGAGGCAAGCAGTGGCTTGCTGTGTATACCACCACAGACAAAGACGCAGGTGCTCCTATACTTGCAAGCGACGCATATTTCGTATATCAGACCGGTGACAACAGTGCACCTGACAAAGTATACTCTCCATTGCATATGTTCGGAACACCGAATGTTGCTCAGAACCTAACTTTCGCAGACGGCGAAAACGGATGGTCATTTAATGACAAAGAAGGCGGTGTATACTTATTCTTCCAGAGAGATGCTTTTTACAAAGAGAACGCTGCAGAAGGAACTGCACTGTCAGGAGGACTTATAGTATTGATCGGTATAGGCGGAGTGTTTGTAGGATTTATCCTTGCAATCGTATTTATGAGCACATTGCGTCGCAAAGAAAAAAAGGCGTGACGTCTACGGAAGGAGACGTGTAAATGAGAAAAATTATAACGTGTATTATTTGTCTGTCATTCATGCTGATTGTGCCCGGTATGATATCATCCGCAGCCGGCACACAGGGACAAAAAAAGGCGAAGGATGATCATACTTTGGTCGGTGTTACCTGCGATGGAAGTGAAACAGGTTACGACGATTTATATCAGGCACTATTAAATGCTATGAGAAAAAAGAATCCTGTTCTGACTCTGTACAAGGATATAGATTATCCGTATATGATGTGGCTGAGCGACGATTTAGCAGGAATGACTCTTGATTTGAACGGTCATCAGTTGAGAAGAACCGGTGCCGATAAATCAAAAAACGGTGGTATTTTCGGATTGTCATCGGGAGCTGATTTAACCGTTATTGACTCTGCAGGTGAGGGTGGCGCTCTAATGAACGGTTCATCGAACAATACAAGTGGAGGAATCCACGTAGAAAAAGGTGCCAAGTTTACTATGCAGGGCGGTTCTATATCAGGAATAAATAACAAATATTACGGAGCTGCTATTTATAATGATGGAGGAACCGTTGACATAAGCGGAGTGAACATACATCACAACGCTTCAGAAAAAGACGGCGGAGCTATCTATCACAAAGAAGGTTATATGTATATCAGAGACTGTACAATTGCAGACAATTGTACAGAAAAAGACGGTGGAGGAATCGCTGTTAATGGCTGGAATGTTGAGATATACAACTGTAAGATTTTGAGAAACTTTGCTGATGGAGATGGCGGTGGAATCTGGGTAAATGAAAACAGAGTTTTCCTGGTTGGCGGCGAGATCAAAGCAAATATGGCCGACTACGGTGGAGGCGTCTATGTCGATTCGCTGAGAGATATCAATATACAGGGGCGTTTGATCATTGAAGATAACAAAACAACCAGCAACGCATCGAGCAACCTGGTTTTGCAGGATGGAAATTTTTCAGATGCAACAGCGTACGATGGAGGACTTTTGCCGGGTTCGAGGATAGGCATCAACAAAACCAAATCTCTGAACGGAGGTTTCAAATCAGTTGTAGGTGTTACTGATTATGAACTTGCAAACGGATATTTTTTCGCAGACAGAGGAAAGGTTGAACTGAGAAATACGTCCGAAAAACAAGAAGTTTTTATGGCAACAGCGATGACGGATTTCGGTTGGGGATTTGTGCCTTTTGCCGCGATGGCAATGACAGCAATAATAATGGTTATTTATCTGAGAATGAAACAAAAAAAGGTTCAAACGAAGAAATGATGAGGATACTTATATGAGAACATTTTTGAAAAAAACTATATCAATTCTACTTGCGGCAATTCTCTTTGCAGAACTTCCGATGGGTGAGTATACTCCGGATACGAAAGCAGCGACGACTACCGAAGAGACTGCATCTGAGGATACTGCTGCAAATGATAGTTATATCTCCGAGCTCAAGCTTTTCAAAACCAATGGCGGTAATCGCGCAGCGGTGGAGGAACGCGCGAAGAAGGATGGATGGACTATAGCTTCGGAGGGTAATGCTCCGTTGAATCTGAACGAGTACACCGAGCGTGATGATATCCTGCTCGGTTACAAGACTACCTCCAATAAGGATGAGGCAATAACTGATCTGCGTATGTTGGAGATGGATCATGGATATGAGTGGTTTGATTATCAAAAGGTAGCCGAGTCGCAGATGGACAAAATGGATGTTCTTGCCGACGATATCGAAGTTGCTTCAAAAGAGTTTGAAAAAAACATGAAAAATGGCAGCAAGGCGGCCGAATATGCCAAAGATTATTTGAACTATTTATACTTCACAAAAGATGAAAAAGGTACAGGTTCAAAACATAATCTGGGGGATTATTTTTCTTCAGGAAATGTAGATAAACAGAACATCAAAAAAATGCTCGTTCGTATGAATGGAGGTTCTTTGACGACTCTTTATTCACAGCTTGCTTTGGCTGTTTCCGATACGGAAAAAAACTGGCTGGAAAGGATTCCTGAGACCGAATCGTATCAGGCAGAAAATGATGAAGAGACCGACACAAAAGCTTTGGATCGTTCTTATTATGATCTTGCATCAGAGCTTGAACCTGTATTGAAAGATTTCGCAAAAGGATATCGAAAAAGTCAAAATCACAAAAACGGTGACGGTCAGGTTGCAGTTGCTTCTGTATCCGGAGATGATGAGCTTTCTTCAGAAAATGTTCAGGAAGTGATTGACGCCGGCAATACCGATAAAAATGCACCGGACCTGATGTATGAAACAGCGTATGAAGTTTTGAACAAATACACGATTGGTGAAGATGAAAAAGCAGGGGATTATTTCCTTGATTTGGGAGAAAAATCATACTCGGGAAAATCTGATTTCAGAGTGCTCTATCCTTTGGTCGAAGCGTTGACTGACGGACAGTATGGAATTATGAAGATTGTGGGCTTTGTTCAGATGGCACTTAACTTGAATCGTTCGGATGATTTTTATTCAGAGCTTGACAAAATGAAATCGGAAATAAATGACAAGTTGTCCGAGCTGAAGGGCGGAGAAAAACAGCTTTCAATATATGAAGGTGTAAATACCGAATTCTATGAGCGTCAGGTCGCACTTACTTCCGATGCTTATCGTGAAAGCAAGGCGGGAACGCTCTACACAGAGCTTACCAGACAGGGTGAGTTCTATGACACTATGAATATGATTATGACCTATATCAGCTTGGCGGGTTCGGTGGCTTCCGTAATCACAGGTTGCATCACGATAGGACTTACGATAGCAGGCTCAAACCTCACTGTTTGGGCGGCGTGTGCCGGTGCTGTCGGTAGTGGTGTATTTGCCTCGATAGGTGGAGTGATCGGCTGTGCGGCAGTAATTGCAGGATATGCCGTATTGGTTGCGCTGATCGTGGTGGGAATTGTTTACCTTGTGAAGTGGATTGTAGACCAGTTCAGAGATGATGACAAGGAAGACTACACGACGATGCCGCCTGAAGTTTATGATATGGCGCAGGTTAAGAAAAATGGCGAGATGAAGTCCGCCTATATCAAATACCTGCCGGTGACAAATGATGACGGCAAACCGCAGGATATCAATGCAGATGACGGCAAACGCTGGAATCTGTTGTATTATTCAAAAAATAAGGACTTGGGAACACCGCTTGTAGCGCCGGAATCAGGATGCGCTTTTGCGAGAACGACAAATGATCCCGACACTCCTGCAGGAATGGTCAGTGTAAAAGAATTTGGAGAAAAATCGGCAGCGAACTTAAATTCTTATACAAGAAAGAAAGATGTAACACCGATTTATCTGCATTTTTATACGAAAAATTCAATCGAGGACAACGGCGGAGTCGAAAAGGAAGATAAACAGAATCAGGGCGAAGATGATCAGAATCAGGAAAAAGATCAGACTTCGGCCGGAAGCATCGACAAAAGCTGTTACCTGTACGGACTGATGGTTTCTCACGAGGAGTCAGAGTCGGCAGCGAAAGCAGCTATCAAAAGAAAGAAAGGGTATCGCGTCTACGACAAAAATCTGTCGAACGGCAAAGGTTACACATACATAGGTTATTCAACAACAAAAGTTGAAAGCGACGCGATCCGCGATATACGTGTGATTCCGAATGGTGGATCGGAGATGCGTTTCGGTTCGGCATCCTATTCACTCGCAGGTACACTTGATGACGGAACAACAATCATGTATTCCAAATACAAAGTAACAGGTGATCCGATTTACGGGGGAATTTTGACCGAGACAAAACTGCTTTCTCCGGAGAGCGGATATGAGCCTGTCAATATGTTCTGCGGTGGAAATGCGTATGACCTGTATATGAATGATGCACACCACGATCCGCTGTACCTATATTTCAAGTCGAGCAAAAGCTATACATCCGGCGAGAAGTATCTGGCTGGAATTCAGTATGTATCAGTCAGAAAAGGCGAGAAATGCAAGAATGTTGACGAGTATATCAGTGATATGGGTCTGACTGACTTCGGTCCGGAAATAGTCAGTTTCCCGATTGCTGCAAATGAAGACCGACATGGATATTTTTCAAAAGGAAAATTTGTAATGTTTATAGAGACGGGGAAATTCAGATATGATGATTACAAAATACGTCTCTGCTACACCTACACATATAACCCTCACAGAGCAATTTATGATGTGAAGTATTATACTGCTACTCCCCGTATAGAGAAACTGCAGCCTATGATTGCTTCAAGGGAGGGAGCCTATGCAGTTGCCGAGAATATACTGTATTCAGATATGGCTTGTTTGTATGCGGGTTCAAACACCGGAGAAGATCATGAGCTCAGCCTCAGAGGAAGCACCAATCCGGTTGCTAAAGTGGCCAGAAATCACTCCTGTATCAATCCGCCGAAATCATCAACAGTCAGGGAAAAACAGCAGGTTAAAATAGAGGATAATATTTCCTGGACAGAATCACAGTACCGTTTGCAGTCGCTGTACTTACTTGGACCGGTAGCGGACAAAAATCCACTTAAGGTTGAGGATGTAGTCGTGACTTATGACGGAGAGGGTATGAGCGGTATGCATTCAGTGAAGCGTTTTACTGATCCTTACTCAAAACCGGTTGATATTTCCTATGCAAATAATGACAAGCACAGGGCTGTCTATATGTATCTGAAGGGTGCTGAAACAGAAAAACCAAAGTATATTTCAAGCATTCAGGTAGTTACATACAAAAGACCGGAGAATACTGACAAGCATACGTTTACCGAAGAAGAGTACAAAGAGTATGATAAATACGCAGATGATGATTGTCTGATGCGTCTCGCATCCGGAAGCGAAGGCGGTATATATAATTACAATTTTGCGATACCGCAACAGGGTGCCTGGTACAATGATCCGAAAGCGTCAAACAGCGCAGCTGCCTATATCGGCGTCAATCGAACAGATTCGGAAAGTCAGGCTATCACAGGAATTATAATGCTCAAGGCGGACAGTAAACCTGCTGCGAAAATCAAGGTGGATGGAGCCGAGTACCACAGGGCCGGAGACTCCGTATATGGTTATTTTTTCTATTACACAAAAAGTCCGGGAGCAAATCCGGGACTTCCGCTGACGGATTTGACATTTGACAACGAGCCTGTAAGTAAAAATGTAACGACAGTTGCAGGTATCTCCTCTCCTGATGAGGGAGATAAAAAAGCAGAGTATTTGTATGAGTTATCTGATATGTATATGTATATTCACATGAAAGCAGACACATCAGATGGTGTTATCAGCGATATGACTGTGTTCAAAGCGAAGGACAAGACTGCGCTGATGACAGAGATGATGAAGACCGGTTTCAATTATGTAGTGAATGAAAACTTGAATGACAGGGCGGGAGGCGAGCCGATTTACCTTGCTTACAAGATGTGTCCGGCTGACAATCTCAAACAAGCCGGTGAGGATATAGAGTCTTCCGGAAAGTCAGATAAAAATGAATCAGTCGAAGCACAGGATGAGGATTGGTCAGACTTTGATTTTGATTTCAGCGACATTGTTTTGGATGATAAAATGATCCGAGATATAGTTTGCGTGGTAGGTGGAATAACACCTGAGGAGATGATTACTCACAACGGCGTAGTCTACAATCTGGTGAGTGATATTTCACTTAATCAAGGAACCTCAGGAAGGCCGATTTACCTGTATGCGACAAGCAGCGAGACTTTAACTATAGGTAGCAAACAGGTGAAGCTTGCACCGCTTAGTCGTGTGGTTGCCTGCACCGGAAACGCTGTTCCCGCAAGAGAAGACAGAAGCAATAAATTCGGAACGTGGGAAGAATTACTTGATACTACATCTCAGATTGTGGATGTCAATGACAGTGTGATCAGCAAAATGGACGATTTTAATCATTCGAGGGATTGCAGGTTGTTCCTGTTTTCTCATCGATATGATCAGGGTCCCAAACCCGGAGCTGAGATCAATCGTGGTGAGGTGAAGGATACATTTACAATCGGTGATCTTTACCTGAGAGATTAAGTAAAAGCAAAATAAAAATGCAAACTGTAATAAAGCAAAAAGCCCTTGCGAAAGCAGGGCTTTTGCTGTATAATGTCCCTATCTTTGTTGTTTAAGGATTGGAGGAAATCATGGACATCACAGGTGCCGAGCTTTTTGTGAAAGCTCTGAAAGAAGAAAATGTTGATACACTGTTTGCCTATCCCGGCGGTCAGGCGATAGACCTTTTTGACGCTCTCTACGGAGTGGAGGGTATAGATGTCGTTTTGCCGCGTCACGAGCAGGGGCTTGCCCACGCGGCCGACGGATACGCGAGAGCGACCGGCAAGGTCGGTGTATGTTTGGTTACGAGCGGACCCGGAGCGACAAATCTTGTTACGGGTATAGCAACTGCAAACTTCGACAGTGTTCCTATGGTCTGCTTCACAGGTCAGGTTCCTCTAAACCTCATCGGAAACGACGCTTTCCAGGAGGCTGACATCGTAGGAATCACAAGAAATATCAGCAAATGGTCCGTCACCGTCAGGCGCAGGGAAGACTTGGCGACTATCATCAAAAAAGCATTCTATATAGCGCGCTCAGGTAAACCGGGCGTCGTTGTTGTAGACCTTCCGAAGGACATACAAAAAGGACTCGGAAGTGATGAATATCCCGACAGTATCGATATCCGCAGCTACAAGCCGAATACCGAAGTGCATATCGGCCAGGTTAAGCGCGCGCTCAGAGACTTGAAAAAATCTTCGAAGCCCGTATTTTTACTTGGAGGCGGAGTGAATATCGCACGTGCGAACGAGGCGATGACTAAGCTTGTCGAGAAAACGCATATCCCGGTTGTCACGACTATCATGGGAAAGGGCGCCATACCTACAGATCATCCGCTCTACGTCGGAAATCTCGGAATACATGGCTGCTATGCGGCAAACACCGCCATCAGCGAGTGCGATGTGCTGTTTTCTATCGGAGTACGTTTCAACGACAGGATTACCGGGAAGATAGAAGAATTCGCGAAAAATGCCAAGATAATCCACGTGGATATCGATCCCGCGTCCATCTCCAGAAATATAGTTGTAGATGTGCCGATAGTCGGTGATGCGAAAAATGCCATAAATGCGCTTTTGGAGTACCTCGTACCGCTTGATACAGACGAGTGGGTTGAGAGGATAAACAACTGGAAAAATGAACACCCGATTTCAGAATCTCAGGAAAAGCTTTCGGGTGTGACACCGTACAAAGTCATCAGCGCCATAAACGAAGAATTCGACAATGCCGTAATCACAACCGATGTCGGCCAGAATCAGATGTGGACTACGCAGTATATAGAAATAACGGAAAACAAGAGACTCCTCACATCCGGCGGTCTCGGAACTATGGGCTACGGATTCCCGGCAGCTATCGGAGCAAAGCTCGGTTGCCCTGACAAAGCGGTAATCGCGGTAAGCGGTGACGGTGGATTCCAGATGAATCTACAGGAGTTTGCAACCGCAGTCGTGTACGAGCTTCCGGTCATAGTGTGTGTCCTCAACAACGGCTATCTCGGCAATGTCAGACAGTGGCAGGAGATGTTCTTCGGAAAAAAATATTCTTCCACCTGTCTCAGATGGCGCAGAAGTTGCCCGAAAGAATGCAACTGCCCAACCGAAGAATGTCCGAAGTACACACCTGATTTTGTGAAACTCGCCGAAAGTTATGGCGCCAAAGCTATCCGCGTCACCGACGAAACACAGATAAAATCAGCCTTCGAGGAAGCCAAAAAAGAAACCAAAGTCCCCACCATCATCGAGTTCATCATCGACCGCGAGACAGAGGTTTTACCTATGGTTCCCCCAGGAAAAGTATTAAGTAATATGATTTTGGAAAAAAATTGTTGAAATTTTTTGGGAAACGTAGTAAAATTGTGCCTGTGAGCACATTTTTCACAATAATCAGAAACGAAAGGAGATTGCAATGATCTACACAAAAGAAGTTGAACTTATGTGTCCTGTTGCAAAGGGCGCTAAGCATGAACCTGCACCAATCCCTGAAGAGGGCAAGTGGGTACACGCAAAAGAGATCAAAGACATATCAGGTTTCACACATGGTGTGGGCTGGTGTGCACCGCAGCAGGGAGCTTGTAAACTCTCTCTCAATGTCAAGGACGGAGTTATCGAGGAGGCTCTTGTAGAGACTATCGGATGCTCAGGAATGACACATTCTGCAGCTATGGCTGCTGAGGTGCTTCAGGGCAAAACAATTCTCGAGGCTCTCAACACTGACCTTGTGTGCGATGCCATCAATACTGCTATGCGTGAGCTGTTTTTACAGATTGTATACGGCCGTACCCAGAGTGCTTTCTCTGATGACGGTCTTGCAGTAGGTGCCGGACTCGAGGATCTCGGCAAGGGACTTCGTTCACAGGTTGGAACGATGTACGCTACAAAATCAAAGGGTGTTCGTTACCTGGAGATGGCTGAGGGATATGTAACAGGAATCGCTCTTGATGAGGACGACGAGGTTATCGGATACCAGTTCGTAAGTCTTGGAAAGATGACAGATTTTATCAAAAACGGAGATAGTCCTAACGATGCATGGGAAAAAGCAAAAGGTCAGTATGGCCGCGTTGACGATGCAGCGAAGATTATCGATCCGAGAAAGGAGTAATTACTATGGCACTGTTTGAATCATATGAAAGAAGAATAGACCAGATAAACAAGGTCCTCGGTGAGTATGGTATTGCTTCTATCGAGGATGCGAAAAAAATAACAGAAGACGCAGGACTGAATGTATATGACCTCGTGAAAGGAATTCAGCCAATCTGCTTCGAGAATGCTTGTTGGGCATACACTGTAGGTGCTGCAATCGCTATCAAAAAAGGTTGCAAACGCGCAGCAGATGCAGCAGCAGCAATCGGTGAGGGACTTCAGGCTTTCTGTATACCGGGATCTGTTGCGGACCACAGAAAAGTTGGTCTCGGACATGGAAATCTCGGAAAAATGCTCCTTGAGGAGGAGACAGAGTGCTTCTGCTTCCTCGCAGGACACGAGTCATTTGCAGCAGCTGAGGGTGCTATCGGAATCGCTGAGAAGGCTAACAAAGTACGTCAGAAGCCGCTTCGCGTAATCCTCAACGGTCTTGGAAAAGACGCTGCTCAAATCATATCACGTATCAACGGATTTACATATGTTGAGACAAAGTATGACTACAAAGAAGCAAAACTCAATATTGAATTTGAGAAAGCTTATTCAAAAGGTCTTCGTGCAACCGTTAAATGCTACGGAGCTGACGATGTTCAGGAAGGTGTTGCAATCATGCAGCACGAGAATGTAGGAGTATCTATTACAGGAAACTCTACAAACCCGACACGTTTCCAGCATCCGGTTGCAGGAACATACAAAAAAGAGTGCAATGAGCAGGGCAAGAAATACTTCTCAGTTGCATCAGGTGGTGGTACAGGTCGTACACTTCATCCGGACAACATGGCAGCAGGTCCTGCTTCCTATGGAATGACAGATACACTTGGACGTATGCACTCAGATGCTCAGTTCGCAGGTTCTTCATCAGTACCGGCGCACGTTGAGATGATGGGACTTATCGGTATGGGTAACAACCCAATGGTAGGTGCTACAGTTGCTGTTGCAGTTAGTATCGAGGAAGCTGCAAACGCAGGTAAATTCTGATTCTTTGACATATAATTGTCGTTTAGAATTACAATAAAACCAATAATACCCGGGTCGGACTCTATATCCGACTCGGGAATATTATTATAATAACAGTATAATTATAATTGATCATACAATGCTCAGAATGGATGAAAAAAATGGCAGAATTGAAGATTAAAAAAAGGACTATAAGTCTTTTTGTTGAGAATGAAATAGGTGTTCTTGCTTATATAGCAGGGCTTTTTTCCGGTAAATCATATAACCTTGACAGTCTGACTGTGGGAACTACTATTGATCCTACTATTTCACGTATGACAATAAGTCTCACGAGTGATGATCAGACTTTCGAGCAGATCAAAAAACAATTAAACAGAAGCGTGCCGGTTATAAAAGTAATTGATTTTACGGATGCGAGTATTTTTATGAAAGAACTTATGTATCTGAAAGTGACCGGTTGTGACGCAAAAGAAATGAAAAGAATAGCGGGCATTTGTGAAAAATACGACGCTAATATTATAGATTGCACATCAGACAGTGTTCTTCTTGAGTGTGTTGAAAAAGAAGAAAAAAACAACAAACTTTTGGAGCTCTGCAAGGATAAATTTGGTGACAGAGTAGAGATAGTAAGAGGCGGTGGAGTCGCTATAGAAGCGCTCGATGCGATCGCAAACAAAGAATAATTATTCTATAAACAGAGGTATAACTTGTCAGAAAAAGTAATCATTACAGGTGCTACGGGTGATATAGGAAGCGAGGTTGCAAAAGCTTTTGCGGATGCCGGATATACGCTCGCGCTTGTAGGTGGAAAGAACATAGAAAAGCTTGAATTATTGAAAAAGCAATTTGCCCCCGCATATGCAAAATGTGTTGATTTTTGTGATTCGACGGAGGCTGAAAAAGTTGCTGCAGAAGCTGTAACCGCTCTTGACGGAGCGGACATTTTTATACACTGCGCAGGTATGTCGCATATCGGACTTTTTCAGGATTTAAGTGCAGAAAAATGGTCTGAAATAATAGATACAAATCTCTCGTCAGCGCATATTTTTACAAAAGAAATAATACCGTATATGGTGAGAAAAAAGTACGGTAGAATCATATATATTTCTTCAGTTTGGGGAAGCGTCGGTGCTTCGTGTGAGGCTGCTTACTCCGCGACAAAGGGCGGAATTGATTCACTCTGCAGATCTCTGGCAAAAGAGCTTGCGCCTTCGGGAATTGCAGTGAATTGTATTGCGCCGGGCTATATAGAAACAAAAATGAACAGCTGCTTTGATGAGGAAGAAAAGAAAGATATTTTTGCTGAAATTCCTATGGGCAGGCCCGGGGAGCCCGCTGAACTCGCACAGAGTGTTTTGGGGATAGCAAAGCTTCCTATTTATTTGACAGGGCAGGTAGTTAAAGTAGACGGCGGTTGGACATAAGGAGAAAAGTTTGGGGGAATTATTTTGGAAAAAGAGAAAGAATTGGTAGAAAAAAAGAAGAAGAAAAAGTACAAAAGACCACTGGCGAGAAGCTTATTTTTTATGAGTCTGATTTTTGTACTTTTGACTTCAGTAGTAATGGGTGTGATCAGTTTTATTATTCTGAGAAACGATGATGATATTATGAAAAAATACTTCATCATCGTTTCGGGAGTTACTGTTGCGTTGCTTCTTTTGTGCGTATCGGTGATGACCATCTGGATAAAAAAACGTGTTATAAATCCGCTTAAAAGAATAGAAGAATCGGCAAAAAAATTTGATACTATTGCTTCTGAAATTAAAGATGCGAATGCGCTTATACTGGATATGCCTGAGCTTGGCAGCGGTGATGAGCTCGAGTCATTGTCTAATACGCTTTCGTCGATGTCGTACAGTATGAAAAATTATGTCGGGGAACTGTTGCTTTCGGCAACTTCTGACACGGACGGAGATGATAATTCCAGAAAAACTGAACTTCTCGGTGAGTTTGCCATCAAGGATAAACTGACCGGAATTCGAAACAAACTTGGATATGACAGGGAAGTGAAAAAGACCATATGGGAGCTTGAAAACGGAATCAAAAATTTCGGAGTTGTCTTGGTTGATTTGAATTCTTTGTCACATATTAATGAAGAATACGGCAATGAAAGCGGCGATGAAGCAATCATCAAGCTTTGTCATCTGGTGTGTGTGGTATTTTCTCATTCACCGGTTTTCAGGATAGACGGAAACAAGTTTGCCGTCATACTCAAAGGCTCTGATTATGATGAGTCGGAAGCGCTTGTAGATAAGTTCAATTCCGAGATTGAAAGTGTTTCCGCGGATGAATCCCTTAAGAACTGGCAACGTATATCCGCGGCTATCGGTTATGCGATTTATGATGAACGCAAAGACTTAAGCTACGACGATGTATACAAAAGAGCGGACAAAGAAATGTACAAAAGAAAAAGCAAAATGAAAGAGTGATGACAATCTATGAAATGGACCAGATTTACTATCAACACGCATATTGACGCTGTCGATGTGCTGAGTTACGAACTTGACGCTATAGGTATAGAGGGGATTGAAATCGAGGACAGTATTCCCCTCAGTCGCGAGGACAAAGAAAAAATGTTTGTTGATATCCTTCCCGACCCCGAGGAGCCCTCGGAAGAGGCGAAGGTAAGCTTTTATATGGATACGAAAGACTGCAATCCCGAGCAGACAATTTTTCAGGTTCAGGAGATTCTGAAAGATATTTCTTCTTATATTAATATAGGAAAAGGTACAGTTGAAGTTTCGGAGACACAGGATAAGGATTGGATAAACAATTGGAAGGAGTATTTCAAACCTTTCCGCGCGTCTGACAGAATTGCCATATGTCCGACCTGGATAGATGAGGTGCCGGAAGACCTCCTTTCAGAAAAATACTCCGACAGCGGCGACGGGTACATTTTTACCGAAAAGCAACCGCAGATTTTACGCATAGATCCGGGTATTGCTTTCGGAACAGGCTCGCACGAGACGACAAAACTTTGTATAAGGAAGCTTGACGAGATTTTGAAGGGCGGCGAGAGCGTGCTTGATGTGGGATGCGGCAGTGGGATACTTACCATAGCTGCGCTTCTTCTCGGGGCGTCTCACGCGGTTGCTACAGATATCGATGAGGTGGCAGTGAAAGTTGCGCGCGAAAACTTCGATGTCAATTCTATCAATCCCGATTCATACGAGCTTCTTGCCGGCAATGTTCTCGGCGACATGGACTTCGCCGGAAAAATAGTCAGCCTGGCGTCGATGTCAAGCGAGACCGGCAGACCCGGCTACGACATCGTGGTAGCCAACATCCTGCCTGACGTTATCGTTCCGCTTACAGCGTTTGTGCCCGGCTTTTTAAAGGAAGGCGGTACCTATATCACGTCGGGAATACTTGTCGAAAGAGAGCTTGAGGTCAGAGCGGCGCTCGAGAAAGCCGATTTCAAAAATATCACGACGACCGTTATGGGGGAGTGGGTCAGTATATCTGCCACAATATGATGTGTGTTATTGCTCAAAAGTAACGATATTTCGGTGCTTTGAAAATTTTTTGAAATTTTTTAAAAAAAGTGTTGACATATGAGTTTATTTTTGATAAGATACTACTTGCTGACGCGTAAGAAACACGAAAGCGTCTAATTTTTTTGAACATTGATAATTAAATAGTGAAACAACTTTGAACACCAAGATTAAGTGGAATGGTAAACCATTCCCGTCAAAGAACATTCATTGAATGTGAATCTGGATGATCAAACGCTAGCGTAAGCTAAAGTGAGATCTGAAAGGAACAAACTAAAGTTTTAAAATACGCAAGTAGATTTCGTGTTTTGAGCTTGCTCAAATGCGAGGTCCTACACCGAGCAAACGAAATCGGTGTGGAATTTGCGTAGCAAATTACACTTGAGAGTTTGATCCTGGCTCAGGATGAACGCTGGCGGCGTGCTTAACACATGCAAGTCGAACGAAGCATCCCTCCCGAAGAAGCGGAAGTGCTTGCACCGAAGTGGATTCATTTGGGATGACTTAGTGGCGGACGGGTGAGTAACGCGGGCCCATCCTATAGCGCAAAAGCTTTCAATGCAGAAGCATGCGGATCTGCATTACTATGCGGTATTAGCAGTCATTTCTAACTGTTGTCCCCCTCTATAGGGCAGGTTGCCCACGCGTTACTCACCCGTCCGCCACTAAGTCATCCCAAATGAATCCACTTCTGTGCAAGCACTTCCGCTTCTTCGGGAGGGATGCTTCGTTCGACTTGCATGTGTTAAGCACGCCGCCAGCGTTCATCCTGAGCCAGGATCAAACTCTCAAATAAAGTTCGTGAAACAGTTGTGTGAACATGATGTGATAAGCATCGCGTTGAAAGCTTGCTTTCATAAGCGAATGCTTGGCTCATCATACTCGCGTCTCTGACGCGAGCGAGGAAGCTATGCTTCCGAGC
>JAIKWQ010000030.1 GCA_024684535.1 Eubacterium sp.
TGTATGTGACAGCTATTTCAGACACGGGAGCAGCATACAAAGCAGGAATTCTTCAGGGAGATATCATCACAAAGATTGACGGAAAAGAAGTTAAGCAGGTTTCCGCCATAAGGGAAATCGTAAACAGTAAAAGAGTTGGAACGACCATAGAAGTTACTTTGCAACGTAACAACGGAAAAGAGTACGAGGAAAAGACAGTCAAGGTGACACTGTCTACAAAGGATACTCTCGACGGACTTAGCGACGGAGATGTGGGACAGCAAGACGAGGAGCAGAATCAGGACGGCGGACAGCCGGGTGGTGACGGATATCAGGTTATCCCTTGGGGGTTCGGAAACTGATTCCATAAGAAAAATGTTTACTAATCAGCAAAAATAGTGTATAATAAGGAAACGCTGAGTAAATCAGTGTTTCCTTATTTTTATTTATGATCAGGAGAGTATATGAGCGAAACAGATATTACAACAACGCCTGAGGGCGAAGAAGAGAAAAAAGATAACAACAATAATAACAATAACGACGGATATGAGCGCGTGTGCTATATGTGTCACAGGCCGGAGAGCAAGGTTGACAAAATGATTGTCATTCCGAACAACATATGCATCTGCTCCGACTGTATGCAAAACACGCTGGATCAGATATCGGCGTCAGGCTTTCCGGGAGTTCAGGGACTCTCGCCGCAGGACATCATGAATATCAGCGGTATGGGAATCGTGCCGCCGGATGAGTTCCAGATGAAACACGCGGTGAAGAAAAAGAAGAAAAAAGAAGAGCCGAAAACATCACCTGCGCTTGATATCAAAAATCTTCCTGCGCCTCACGTTATCAAAGGAAACCTGGATGAATACGTGGTCGGTCAGGAGAGAGCGAAAAAAGTCCTTTCTGTCGGTGTATATAACCATTACAAGAGGGTTATGGCTGAGATTGCCGAAGAGAACGAAGAGGAGGGCGAAGATCCGAAGAAAAATGTCCCGTTAAACGGTGTTGAGATCGAAAAGTCCAACATGCTTATGCTCGGACCTACCGGAAGCGGCAAGACCTTTATGGTGAAGACTATGGCCAAGCTCCTTCAGGTACCGCTTGCGATCACGGATGCTACGGCGCTTACTGAGGCAGGCTACATCGGCGATGACGTCGAAAGCGTAATAAGCAAACTCCTTGCGAATGCCGGCAATGATGTAGAGCTCGCTGAGAGAGGAATAGTTTACATCGACGAGATAGATAAGATTGCAAAAAAAGTCAATGCCCACAACCGCGACGTATCGGGTGAGGCAGTTCAGCAGGCATTGTTGAAGCTACTTGAGGGAGCTGATATCGAGGTTCCCGTAGGAGCAACCAACAAAAATGCTATGGTTCCGATGACTACAGTAAATACAAGCCACATACTGTTTATCTGCGGCGGAGCCTTTCCGGGACTTGAGGACATCATCAAAAAAAGACTTCTTAAGTCCGGAACTATGGGCTTCGGGTCTATGCTGAAAGATAAATATGATGAGGATAGTGACATTTTCAGTAAGGTTGAGACAGAAGATATCAGGGAATTCGGACTGATCCCTGAGTTTATAGGCCGACTTCCGATAGTGTTTTCACTTGCGGACCTCGATGAGGATATGATGATCAAGGTGCTCACAGAGCCGAGAAATGCCATCATCAAGCAGTATCAGAAACTTCTCGAGATGGATGAAGTGAAGCTTAACTTCGAGGAGGATGCGCTTCGCGAAGTCGCAAAAAAAGCGGTCGAGAAAAAGACAGGAGCGAGGGCGCTCAGGTCTATCATAGAGGATTTCATGATGGATATCATGTACGAGATTCCGAAAGATGACAGTATCGGCGAGGTGACTATCACGAAAGATTATATTCTGGGCAAGGGATCACCGGCTATCAAACTGAGAGGAAGTCATTAAAAATTAAGAAAAGTATAACGAAATTACGATAAGAGGTTGAAAAATGAGCAGCTGGCAAGAAAATATCAGAAAAGTAACTCCGTATGTGCCGGGCGAGCAGCCGCAGGGGACGGATTTGGTGAAGTTAAACACCAACGAAAACCCGTATCCGCCCTCCACGCAGGTAAATGAAACAATCGCGAAGCTTGATACGGACAGGTATTCGAGATATCCCGATCCGACGGCTTCGGAACTTGAGGAGGCGTTGGCTCGTTATCATGGGCTCAAAAAAGAGAATTTCTTCGTGGGGACCGGCTCGGATGACGTGCTTTCCACGGCTTTTTTGACATTTTTCAACTCGAAGAAAGAGATTATTTTTCCCGATGTGACGTATTCGTTTTATCCTGTTTGGGCGCGAGTTTACGGTATTCCGTACAGAGAAGTTCCGCTTGATGAAAACTACAGGATTCGCGTGGAGGATTATCTGTCGGGTGATGTGGGAGGCATAGTTATCGCCAATCCGAATGCGCCGACCGGTATTTCGATGCCTGTTAGTGAGATTGAGAGGATAGTGCAGGCGAATCCGGGATGCGTGGTGATTGTTGACGAGGCTTATGTTGACTACGGCGGCGAGACGGCTCTGCCACTGCTTGAGAAGTATGAGAATCTCCTGGTTGTCAGGACATTTTCCAAGTCAAGAGCTATGGCCGGAGCGCGTATCGGTTATGCAATCGGCGGAAAGCAGGTTATCAGCGCGCTTTATGACGTGGCGCAGTCGATAAACTCGTATACGATGACATACGCTTCATTAAAAATAGGTGTGGCTTCGGTAGAAGACGATGAGTATTTCAGAAGCAGGATAAATGATGTGGTTGCCACCAGAGAGAGAACCGTAAAAGAGCTTGAAAAGCGTGGATTTACTGTGTTGCCGTCTGCGAGCAACTTCATTTTTGCAAGACCCTCTGACGGCAACGCCAAAGGAATATTTGAAAAGCTCCGCGAAAAAAGCATATATGTCAGGTATTTTTCCGCAGATAGAACCAAAGAGTTTCTGCGTATCACCATAGGGACGGACGAGCAGATGGATAAGCTGTTTGCCGCCCTCGACAGTATGTGAAAAACGGCAGTGTATAAAAAGCGTTTCCATATAAATGTTTTTCTTGACACGAGTACAGAAAAATGGTATAATCACGCTTGTTGTAAATACGGGGTATAGCTCAGCTTGGCTAGAGTGCTTGATTTGGGATCAAGAGGCCGCAGGTTCGAATCCTGTTACCCCGATGGAAGAACTCTTCGTGCGAAGCACGAATGAGTGGATACAGGGGAGAAAGCCGAAGGCTTTCATAGGTATGTGAACTTTCGCGCGAAGCACGAAAGTTCAAACGAATAGGCAGCTTTGCTGCCCGTCTGAATCACGCATTTGGTATTTTCAAATGCGATGATGAAGATTCGTTTTTGTGCCAGTAGCTCAGCTGGATAGAGCAACGGCCTTCTAAGCCGTGGGTCGGGGGTTCGAATCCCTCCTGGCACGTGAGGAACTCTTCGTGCGAAGCACGAATGAGTGGATTCAAGGGAGAAAGCCGAAGGCTTTCGACATGTGAATAGGCAGCTTTGCTGCCCGTCTGATCAACGCGTTTGGTCTTGTCAAACGCGATTGAGCAGATTCACATTATGGTGGGTATAGCGCAGTTGGTTAGCGCGTCAGATTGTGGCTCTGAAGGCCGTGGGTTCGAATCCCATTACCCACCCGAAGATACCAAAGATGCTGCTTGGCGGCATCTTTTTTTGTGCCTGCGCGCCGTATGTTCACTTGACACAGTGCATTTTTGGTGTATAATATTGATTATATCATTTTTTTAGTAAAAGGAGGCAAAATCATGAAACAGAACAGAAAACTCGCAACAAAGATTGTTGCTGTAGCAGTAGCGTTCTCTATGTCTGTCGGATTCATACCGGCAAAAGCAGACGCTGCAAAGAAAAAGCCAACTCTTAACAAAACGAAGGTTACTCTTGATCTTCGTGGAAAGGTAACACTGAAAGTAAACAAAAACAAAAATAAGATCAAATCGACCAAGTGGACATCGAACGACAAAAATATCGCGACAGTATCAAAAAAAGGAGTTGTAACATCAAAGACCACACTTGGAACAGCGAAAATCACAGCAACTGTTAAGTACAAATCAGGAAAAAAGACAAAGACAGCCAAGCTCAGCTGCAAAGTTACTGTGAAGGACTGGGCTTTAGCTACAGATCCTACGGTAAGTGATGTGCTTAAGGCTGCTATCAAAAAGTACTATGATGAGGAAATCGACGGAGTACAAAATATTACGCCTATGGCGGTTCTTGCAGAGTCAACGAAACAGAATGCAAAACGTGTATTTTGTAAGGTTGAGAAAAACGGTGAGGAACCAACATCTGAGGAATCAACATCATACTATGCGATTAATGAATACTGGCTGAACAAGGATGGTAGTGTTCTGATGAACGATGTTTATGCAAGCCTGGATCTGGGTACCGAAAGCTATACATATCCAACAGATTTGCCGGGAGGAACTGTTGAGGTTTCTGATCCTACGATTGATCCGTTGTATAAGGGTACAATCGATAAATTCATCAGTGATAACAAGATTCCATACACACCGGTGGCAATACTTGCTAAGAAGGCTTCGACAATGATTCCTGAAGAGGTAATTGCCATATGTAAACGAGAGGTTACCGGTGGAAATGAAAGCACGACAAAAGCTGGTTACTTCATTGTACAGGTCAAGATTGATTCGACTCTCAATCCGGAGATTGGTTACGTCATTCCGATTACTCTCAAGGATGAGGATTATTCTGTAGCTTTAACTGATACAAGTAGTATAACTCCGAATGATGTTGAGTATATCGCAACACAAATCAAACGTGCATTCATAGCTAACGATAGTGGAACCATTGCGGATTACATCGACTATGGAGATGATCTTGAGGGAATTCAAATAGGAGATGCGTTAGTTCACAACAGGGATGAATTCCTTGCTTTGAATTTAGCTTGGCCGGAAGCGTTTATCGCTTCGTTAAATGATGAACCTTGCCTGCATATGTTTGCAAATGGTAGTGGAATAATGCTTGGTAATGGTGAAGTATGGCTCAATGAGGCTTCAGATGGAAGCTTGAAGATTAGTAGTATTGACTTTCCCGAATAAATTATTAATTTGAAAAGCAGCTATATGTAACTCATTTCAGGCAGACCGCATAGGTCTGCCTGATTTTTTTACTTGAAGCAAAGCTCCTTATATGTTATGATATATAAGTTGGAGAAAAAGTTATACTTGGTACCATAAATCGCGACGCGAACATTTTTGGAGAAAACAACGTATGATAAAAAAAGTCTTTAAACAGATGATTTGGACCCAGATTATATCAGCGATGACGGTTACGCTCTGTCTTCTGATAGACAACATAATGATTGGTCGGTTTTTGGGTGAGGATTCGATAGCGGCTTACGGGCTTACCACGCCGGTGCTGCTTATTTTTGCGGCATTTGGCGCGATGATTTCTGCCGGTATCCAGGTGGTTTGCTCAAAGACTATAGGAAAGGGCGATCAAAAAGGGACGGATTCGTGCTTTACGGTTTCTGCTTCGTTATGTGTGGGCGTTTCTGCGCTGGCGCTTATCGTTGTATTTTTGTTCCCAAATCAAATATGTACACTTCTCGGGGCGGGAGATCCTGTGCCCGGAAACACCGTGTTTTGGCTGACAAAAGACTATCTGATAGGTTTCATCGTCGGCGCGCCGGCATTTATCTGCTCACAGATTATGGTGCCGTATGTGCAGATTGTCGGTGAACAGAAAAGGCTAATCACAGCAGTAGCGATGATGACGGTTGCGGATGTGACGCTTGACCTTGTAAATGTTTTCGCGGTGAAGGCAGGGATGTTCGGTATGGGTATGGCTTCGTCGCTCAGCTACTATATCGCGTTAGGCATCGGACTTACGTATTTCCTCAGCAAAAAATGTATATTTAAATTCAGGATAAAATTGTTTGCGATGAAGACTGTGAAGCACCTGATAAAAGAGGGCTTCCCTACGGTTGTGAACCAGCTTAGCCTGGTTTTGCTTGTATATGTCTTGAACAGGACACTTCTGAATGTATCGGGTAACACCGGTGTCGCTGCGTATGCAGTCATCTCAACGGTTGCCAATATCTGCTATTGTTTCGGATCGGGAATCGCGGCTGTGGCGCTGACGCTGTCGTCGATGTTCTACGTTGAGGAGGACAAAACGTCGCTTCTTGAAGTTGTGAAAACGATGACAAAGTATGCAATCGTGATGAATGTAATCGTGATAGCCGTAGTTTTTCTGACAGCGCCGCTTCTTATCAGAGTATTTCTCACGAATCCGACCTCCGGAGTCAGAGAAATGGCTGTGGTGGGACTCAGGCTTTTCTCGCTGTCGCTGGTATCCTGCGCGATGTGTACGACGCTCAAAAATTATTATCAGGGCACAGGACGAAAAGGGCTGACGCAGCTTATATCAGTGATGCAAAACTTCACGTTTACGGCGCTTTTCGCATTTGTATTGAGTAGATTTATCGGGACGACAGGTATCTGGCTTGCATTTTTTGCGGGCGAGACCACGACATTTTTGGTTATCCTTTGTATCATATTTGTAAAAAGAAAGAAGGTTGCGCTCTCGTTTGAGGCGATGTCTCTGCTTGAGGAAGATTTCGGCGTGCCTGAGGAAAATATCTATGAAGCTGAGTTTTCTTCCGGTGATGATATACAAAAAACTGCAATTGAATTGAGTGATTTCTGCAAGGCGCATGGAGAGGATGACAAAACAAGTTATTATATCTCGCTTTGTATGGAAGAGATTACTACAAATATTATCAAATACGGCTTTGGAAAGGACAACAAAGACCACAAAATCGATATCAGATATGTGATTAAAAAGAAAAAAAGAACCCTGCGTATCAGGGATGATTGTCAGACTTTCGACCCTGTCAGCTATTTTGAGCTTCACAAGGACGATGCTCCAACGGAGACTATCGGAATACGCGTGGTGATGTCTATCACCGAATATGCGAACTATATCAATTCTTTGGGGCTCAATAACCTGACATTGGTATTTTAGAAAAGGAAACTGGCCCAGCGGGATTCGAACCCACGAGTGCAGGAGTCAAAGTCCTGTGCCTTACCGCTTGGCGATGGGCCAATTACAAATACGGCGATAATTATATCATATGAAGAAGAGAAAAGCAAGATTTTTCCTTGCTTTTTTCTATAATTTAGAGTAAAATTATAGAGATATGTTTGGTTGCAGCGGGCGTGAAAACGCGCGGCAAAAAACAGGAGGAAACGGGAAATATGAAAATATCATTTGATCTGGACGAGGTGCTTTTTGTCAAGCCTGATACATACGAGACAGAACCGGCACTGAGATTTCCATACAACAGACTTTACCCCGAGCGACTTCGCAAAGGCACAGTGAAGCTGATCAATGACCTTCAGGCGGATGGTTTCGAGGTCTGGGTTTACACTTCATCATTCCGCACGGCGGTGTATATCAAGTCGCTTTTCCGTCACTACGGTGTGAAGTTTGATGATATTGTAAACGGTTACAGGCACAGAGATGAAGTCCAGGGACAAAACTCTCAGCCGATGCCGCAGAAAGTCCCAAATCGCTACAGAATATCACTTCATATAGATGACGAAGAGGGTGTAGTGAAAAATGCTCCGATGTACGGTTTTCGTGCTATGCAGGTATATGATCCCGATGACGAATGGGCTGAGAAGGTTATGGCGGAAGCCCGCAGAGTTCGCGAGCTGGAAGAAAAGCAGGCGGCTAAGTAGGGGGTGTTTGCATGGCGATCGGAAGCAACTCATTTATGAAGCGCATGCAGGAAGATATCAAGCGCTACAATGACCACCGAAATACCATACGTGTCAGCCTGATAGAAAGGCTTACGGTCAAAAAAATAGATCCGAACGAACTGCATCCGAATCCTGACGATGAGTTCACCTTTGTAAATATTGGCCCCAGTGAGAGGATAGTTGAGGGCTACGCGCAGGAAGCCAGGATGCGTCAGATGAGAAATCTCCCTATTTTTGAAGAACCGATTCTCATACAAAAAATGGAATTTAACAATGAATATATAATATTAAACGGACATCACAGATGGGCAGCGGCGCTGAAAGCAAAAATTCCGAAAGTGCGGGTTTCAATCGTAAATCCGGGCAAACGATAGGAGGATAAATATATGAAAAAAGCTTTGAAAATATTGGGGATAATAGTTGCTGTTGCAGCGATTGCATATGTCGTATGCGAGATTATCCAGTTTATAATACAGTACAAAAAAACAAAGGATGGGCTTGAGGAGACTGCAAGTAAACAGATTTTTTCAAAGAAAAAAAAGAGGAAAGAAATAGTTGAAGAAACTCTGAATAATAATATCAAATTATTTGAAGAGAGTATGGTTGCTCATGGCGCAAAACTGATGGAAGAGTTTGATGAGGAAAACAGAGATAAGTTCGAACTCAGACCGATATATGAGTACAAAGGCAATTATTTCAGAATGGGATTTCTTGTTTTCGATGAAGGCGAGGATCCGTATATCATAGTCAATGCTATCGACAATGAAAAATTCGCAAAGATCGGTATTATGGAAGAAATCGAAGCATATCCTTATGATATGACAGCAGAAAGAATAAATGAAGTTGTAGGAGAATTTTTGGAAACGGAGTTGTGATATGCAGGCAGATACATCTATGGTTTCAAAACTTTTTTTCAGATTATTGCCTGTTCAGGTTTTGCTTGTTGCAGTCGGCGGTATAAACTCGATCATAGACGGAGCGGTTGGTGCACATTTTATGGGCTCGGCGGCTATGTCTGTCATCGGGTTTTTCTTTCCTATTTTTCAGATAATGATGGCAATAGGAAATGTTATGCTTGGCGGCTCGCAGATAATGTGCGGAAAAAGTCTCGGAAAAAATGACATGAAAAAAACAAGCGGGTATTTTTCATTGGATATTCTTATGATGACGATTATTCCGGCTGTTTTTATGATAATATGTCTGGTTTTTCCACACAGTTTAGCATCGTTTCTTGCCGACAAATCAACCAATACGGATCACCTGGCTGATTATATACGAGGTTATGCGCCGGGATTTATTCCTGCTGTTTTGGGAACACATTTTTCGGGATTTTTGCAGATAGAAGGAAGACAAAAAAGAACATATGTCGGATTTGCAGTAATGGCAGTGACAAATACAGCGCTTGATATACTTCTGGTAGGAGTCCTCGATATGGGACTTTTCGGATTGGGACTTGCTACCACGCTGAGCGGTTATGCTTTTTGCTTTACGCTGGTGTCGTTTTACTTCACGAAAAAATCTGTTATGCGTTTCAGTTTCAAAGAGATTGATTTCAGGGATTTGGGACCTATGATAAAAATAGGTTTTCCGGGTGCTATATCGAGTATATGTATGGCTATCAGAGCTTCTGTGCTCAATTACGTGCTTATGAATGAATCGATGAATGGGCCGATACCTGCAACCGGAGATGACGCTGTTGCCGCTCTGGCAGCTATGAATACGTTCGGCGCGCTGCTGTATGCTATGTCCGGAGGCGTCTGCTCAGTCACCAGAATTCTTGTCAGTGTTTTCGTGGGTGAGGATGACAGGATAGGTATACGGAGCGTGATGAAAACCGCTCTTTTCAAAGGAACCGCTGCTGTTACCGCAGTAGGCGTACTGGTTGTCGTTTTCTCGGGAGCTATCAGCCAACTGTTCTTTTCCGATCCGAATTCGGTAGGTTTTCAGTTGACGCAGTGGCTTTTTGTATTCTATGCGATTTCAATGCCACTTTCGTGCATCACGATGGTTTACAGCAATTATTTTCAGAGTACAGGCAGGCTTATGTGTACGCACGCCATATCGGTGGTAGACGGAGTGCTTGGAGCTTCTCTCTCAGCGATTATTCTGGCACCGTTTTTCGGTGCTATAGGAGTATGGATGGGACAGGCTATAGGCGGTGTTTTGTCAGTGATCACAGCGATTGTCTGCGTTATGCTTAAATCAAAGTGTTTGCCGACGTCGTTTGACAAACAGATATCAATCCCCGAAGAGATCGGCATAGATGATGACAAAAAACTTGAACTCTCCGTATACAATGAAGAAGAAGTAGTGCAGGTTTCGGTGAAGGCAATAGAGTTTTGCAGGGCACAAAAAATGCCTGAAAAGCAGGCGTTTCATATCGGACTCTCACTTGAAGAAATCGCTGCAAATATTATCAAACATGGATTTGCTGACGGGAAAAAACATACTACAAATATCAGAATAATTAACTATGGTGACAAGGTGTTGCTTCGTGTCAAAGACGACTGCAAAACATTCAATCCTAAGGAGTGGATGGAGATGATGAATCCGGAAGATATAACTCACAATATAGGACTCAGAATAGTTACAAAATATGTAAATGAAGTCAGTTATCAAAACGCTTTGGGACTTAACATTTTGTCGCTTTATTATGCCTGCTAAAAAAGATAGGAATTAAAGATGCATATTTGTTACGAAGATATAGAAGGTGGTATAAGTATAACAAGAATATACGGCGACAGCCCGGTTGTTGA
>JAIKWQ010000084.1 GCA_024684535.1 Eubacterium sp.
CATTTTATTCTTCCATTTCTTAATTATTATCAAGTTTCAAATATTTGTATCAGCCAAGTATCCAGCTGTCGAGCCACCTCAAGCCGTCGCGTATATATCCCGCGTCTGCCGGCTGTCCCGCGAGCACCGGATAAAACATCAAAAACAGCAAAAAACTGATTCCGAAATATGCATAAATCCACTTGCGCCAAGCCTTGTCTTTTTCATCAACCTTAACCATAGTATACACTATCATAAGCACAACGAACGGTACGCTCGGGAAAAAGTGATATATAAATGTGCACCTGGTGACCAAAGTCCATGGCAGATACTGAGCGGCAAACCCAAGAGTTAAAAATCCCGCTTTTCTGTCGCGATATCTGAATACTCTGTATATCATGTACAGCACAACAGGTATCGTCGGCCACCAGACAAGTGGATTTCCAAATGAAGTGATTCCCTGTTTAAGTCCTGAAAGTGTTTCCTGTGTGAAGTAATACACAGGGCGTATCATCAACGGCCACTCATACCACATCGACGAAAACGAATGCTCCGCTTTCAGCGTCGAGTGATAATTAAACATATCCGTCTGGTTTTTGAGCATCTGATCGATGAGTCCTGCATCCGTTCCGTCGGAAAATGCAAGATAACTAAGTGTATAAATTGTTCCTGCTATTATCACGAAAAACAACACACAAAAACCAAGTGTCAGAAGTGTATTTTTCTTGAACACATCAATTATATGCTGATGCTCTATCCCCGCAGTTGACCCCAGCGGGTCCGCTTTCGCAATTCTATACTCTCTGTATCTGCGTATGATCACCCAGAAAAATGCAACCGCAAGTCCCAGGCCGGCATACACACCGGGCCATTTTGATGCACAACCAAGTCCCATACTGATTGCACACAGCCCCAAAGGTATCCATGTTTTATACAACTTCGTGTCATAAAAACTGACAGTCGAATACCAGTACATGAAAAGAAACATCGCTATCACGAAAAATGTGACATACACATCTATAGTCGAAATTCTCGTCTGCGTGAAGTGCATGAAGTCGAACGCAAAAAGTCCCGTAGCCGCTCCCGCTGCCCAGGTTTTGCCTTTGAAAAGTCTCCTTGCAAAAACGTACAAAAGCGGTAGCATAAGTATACCGAAAATCGTGCCGACTATTCTCCAACCGAAAGGAGTCATTCCAAACATTCTGACACCGAGACTTATCAGCCATTTACCGAGAGGCGGATGCGTGTTTTCATAACATCTGACATCACCCTCGACCATTTCCATCGCGGTTCTCGCATGATAAATCTCATCAAAATATGTACTGCTTCTGAACGTTACAGGATTCTCAAAACAATCCTGTTCATCAAACAGTTCAGGATAATCAGAAGTATTTACAGGCGTTATTATTTCTTTGTTATCATCAAGTATTACAAGTTCCCTGAGCCTGAGCTGAGAGTCGTTGCATGTAAGTCTTATATATCTGTATTTATTTGAAAGGTTGTAACTCTCCTGCTCCTCGTCGGGAGTTTTTATCTTGCACCAACTGAACACAGAATCAGCCTGAAGCTCACCTGCTGTTTCGTAGTTTACTTTGTCATTCGAAAAATCTACATCGAATTTTCTGTTTTCATAAAAGCCGAGATAAGTATACATCATATCAACTTTTTTCTCTGATCCGAGATCTAAGTTTATCTCATATCCGAAGTCATCAGCGCGAAGTTCCGTCTGCGGCGCATCTGTATATCCGAGATCAAAAAGCGCAAAAGCAGAATAAACAAATATAATAGCTCCGAGCACTATCCAGTCATACTTCGTGAACTTCGGGACTTTTTTCGATGGTTTAATTTCAAAACTTTCCGGCTCCGGTTTCTCAGGCCTTACATCTTCTTTTCGCTCACTGATAAATCTCTTTACGGCCTTTCTTCCGTTTGCTTTTACACTTTGTGCAAACTCACAAACCCTGCACTTGCTTCCCATAGCAAACCAGAGATATCCGAAAAGTCCTATCGTAAGCAGTGCCGTAACACCTATCACGCCTCCGCTCGGTGCCGACGCCGAACCATGAACGGCACAGTTTTTGTAGACTATCGCCACATTCATAAATTGCACAAACGCAAACCCAACTGACGTAAAAAACAGCTCCTTTGTCGGCTTGACCACAAATGCCGCAAAAAGCAAAACCACAATCGGGAACATATATCTCTCGTGCATACGCACCGAGAAAATAAACATCGTCGCGATAACCATAGCCGCGCTTATGAAATATCTGGTCTGATCATTTTTCTTTCTGAGCTTGAAAAATGCCACTCCACTCAGGACAATCGCGAGAAAAATCGCAATTATTCCTATGCTTTCAAGCTGTATATGAATACCGAAAACCGATATCGTTTCTTCCTGTTTGACCCAGTTTTTTCCGAGAAGTCCCCACAGATTAAACGCATTAACCGTTCCGTACGGATACTGCACCAACGTCTCAGCATACTGAGCAAGTACCTTCCCTAATCCGAACGGGAGACTCATCAGGAAAAATGTTCCTATCGCAAGCAGTCCTCCAACAAGGTCATTGGCAAATTTTTTCCATGAAAAATCTGTTAAAAATACCTGTTCTATAATTACCCATATAAGCAAAGGTGCAAAAATCAAAGTCTGTGGCTTGATAAAAGACCCCACCACAAAAGTAAAATATGCCGGAATTCTTTTTTTCTTCATGCACAGATATGCGGTCAGAAGAACACAAAGCGTGAACACACTGTCGGTCTGCCCCCATACGGACGAGTCCATCAAAACGATCGTACTTAAAACATAGATTCCCGCAACCAGGCAAGATGACCCTTCGGACAATTTTTCTTTTGCAATTTTGTAGAGTACAAATCCCGCTCCGAGATCTGCTAAAATAGGGAACAGTTTTATGATAACTCTCGACGCTGTAGTCGCGGTTTCTATATCGAAAATCCTGCTTATGAATTCTCCTATCCAAAGGAACACCATATATCCCGGCGGGTAGTCGGTAAATGCATCAAGACCGTAGAATTTGCTGAATCCGTTGTCGTATATCATATCAGCCCATGAATAAAAACAATTCATGTCTGTATCATATCCTTTGTAATGCGCCGCGAGGAATATTTTTATCACCAGCGCCGCACCGAGAACCACAAATATCCAGGTATACTTAAAGCCTGAAGGGCCGTTGTCCTTCACATATCTTCTGTATCCCTCAACCTCATATTTGAGTCTCAGCGAGTATGCGGCTATCATCAGAATCAATCCGATTCCGCCTACCTGAAGACAATCAATTATTATTTGAACGTTCTCGTCGATTTCCATTGCAACAATCTCTTTCTAAAGATTAATTATTTATTCTCTTATCTTACGTGTTCGTGAGTAAACAGATGCTCCGAACAGTACTCATAATTTCCGTTACACTTTGAACAGTAACGGAACTCTCTCTCCGGATTAGTAATCTCCGTACATCCGCAGATAGCGCACTTATGCCTGGAGCCATCCGGGCTGACTTCGTGCGGTCTTTGCATTTTTTTGTATTTATTTTTACGCCTTTTTTCTTTCACCGAACCGGTAAGCGACGAGCTTCCCCTGGCAAATATGAAAAATACGGCGAAGTTCACAAGTGCTCCGACAATCAACGTCACACCATAATAATCAGACCTCATTATGCACTGTACAATCTGCCAAGCCATCAGTCCGAGATACACGTATGCAAGCCACTTGGCCTTGACCGGAAGAATAAAGTAAATATAGAATCTGACCTCCGGAAACATAAGCGCAAACGCCAGAAACAATGTCTGATTCAGGTACTCCAAATTCGCAGCCTGTCCCACAGCAAATCCGACAAGAGCTGACGGATCTTCAAATCCAACCATCGTCGCATAAGATGAAAGTAAGGTTGGATCCGTATTTGCAATACTGATAAAATAATACACAAATGACACTATGATCACGAAAAGCACGCCGCCTATATAGAACAGCGTGAATCTGAATTTGCCCCATTCACGTTCCAGAACAGTACCAATCTGATAGTACAAAAATGCCCAGATCGCAAACCAAATAAGATCAATAAAGACCATAGACGAGGACATATTACCATAAAACTTGATTGTCGGATAAAGAATAAATGTCACAAGTCTCCAAACCTGACCATGAAGTATCTGATATACATCCAAGCTCAGATATTGCGCATAAATGTTCACCGGCAAAATTCCGCTGATATCTATGAGCGCTATCACTGTTCCGACTATACTCAGACAAATTATGTATTTCATAAGTCCGGGAATTCCGAACCTTGGAAATCTTCTCTCAAGCTTATCAATAAAATTCATCGGTAACTGCCTTTCCTAGAAAATCTTTTTCTTGTACAGAATAAACGCCACCGCTCCCGATAGCAAAAATGCCACGATAACGGTTATCACAAATCCCAAAGGTTCGTGCGAAAACGGTATGACATCGAAGTTCATTCCGTAGAATCCTGAAATTATGGTTGGTATGGAAAGCACGATAGTCATCAGCGCGAGTATTTTCATAACTCCGTTTTGGTTATTCGAAATGACCGATGCAAATGTTCCCATGACGCCGTTCAAAATTCCGCTGTATATGTTGGCCATCTCGATAGCCTGCTTGTTCTCGATGATGACGTCTTCAAGCAAATCCTCATCTTCGGGGTATTTTTTAATTTTTTCTGACCTGAGCAGTTTCTCAAGTACCACCTCGTTGGTACGAAGAGATGTCGTGAAGTATACAAGTGATTTTTCCAACTCCATCAATTCCAAAAGCTCACTGTTTTTCTGTGATTTCTGAAGTTTTTCTTCTATCTGGTCACTCTTTCTGTCGATGATACGCAGGTATCTCAGGTAAGTAGATGCGCCTCTGTACAGTATCTGAAAAACAAATCTTGTACGTTTAAAAGTATAAAAATCCTTGACCCTGTTGTTTTCAAACGCCCTCAATATATGCGAGTCCTCTAAACAAATAGTTACAATCAATTTTTTTGTGATATATATACCGAGAGGTATAGTTACATATCTGTCCTTTTCGTCGTGAATAGGTATATCGACAAGGATCATAGTATATCCGCTCTCCAGCTCCAAACGTGATCTCTCTTCCAAATCGAGAGGAGCCTTCAGGTCATCCGGATCAATTTCGGTAATTTCCTGAAGGAAATCCAGTTCTTCACTGGTAGGGTGAATGGCCGATATCCAACAACCTTCTTCGATTTTTTCTACTTCGGTGATTTCTCTTTCTTCGCTTGATTTGAAGATTTTAATCATCGTGCCACACCTCCCGTTTGCATATTTTTGCAATTTCAACACATAGATAAACATAATTATAGACGAAACGGACATTTTTGTCAACGAAAGTTGCTTCATAATTAACAAAAGTCCTGCTTGCTTTTTTCCTTAATATATATTATAATATTGATTTCGTAATGTAAACCTATATCAGTTTGGAGGTATCACCATGTATCGTTTGGGAATCGACATCGGTTCAACCACCGTAAAAATAGCTATTCTCGATGATGATAACACTATAGTGTTCTCTGCGTACGAGAGACACTTTGCAAATATTCAGGAAACATTGAGGGATATCATAAAAAAAGCTTTGGACAATCTCGGTGACGCTGAGATTGCTCCGATGATCACCGGTTCAGGTGGTCTTTCGATAGCAAAGCATATAGATGTTCCTTTCGTTCAGGAAGTTTTTTCAGTTGCAACCGCACTCAAAGACTATGCTCCGCATACTGATGTGGCTATAGAGCTCGGAGGCGAGGATGCAAAAATTATCTACTTCTCTGACGGAATCGAGCAGCGAATGAACGGTATCTGCGCAGGCGGAACCGGGTCATTTATCGACCAGATGGCCAGCCTTTTAAAGACTGATGCAGCAGGATTGAACGTCTATGCAAAAGACTACAAAGCAATCTATCCGATAGCCGCAAGATGCGGAGTTTTTGCAAAAACGGATATACAGCCACTCATAAACGAAGGTGCAGCAAAAGAAGACCTGGCAGCTTCTATCTTCCAGGCTGTGGTAAACCAGACAATCTCAGGACTTGCCTGCGGAAAACCAATTCGCGGAAACGTTGCATTTTTAGGTGGTCCGCTTCACTTCCTGACAGAACTGAAAGCAGCATTTATCAGAACACTTGATTTGAAGGGTGATGCTATAATCGCACCTGATAATTCTCATCTTTTCGCTGCAAGCGGCGCAGCTATGAACTCGGAAGGAAAATCTGTGACCTCTCTCGGAAAGCTCTTCGACCTGCTTTCCGGTGAAATCACACTTCAGTTTGAAGTTGAGCGAATGGAACCGCTTTTTGCAGACGAAGCAGAATACAATGATTTCCTCGAAGAACATGGAAAAAGCGCAGTCACAAAAGGCGATCTTTCCTCATACGAAGGAGATGTATTTCTCGGAATCGATGCAGGTTCAACAACCACAAAAGTTGCGCTTGTCGGCGAGGACGGTGAACTTTTGTATTCATTCTACGACAACAACAACGGAAGCCCGTTAAAAACAACAATCCGCGCAATCCGCGAAATATCTGAACTCATTCCGGAGAGCGCACGTATCGTCAGATCGTGCTCAACCGGATACGGAGAAGCTCTGATCAAATCCGCTCTCATGCTTGATGAGGGTGAAGTAGAAACCGTATCACACTACTATGCGGCTCACTTTTTCGATCCCGAAGTCGACTGTATTCTTGATATCGGTGGACAGGATATGAAGTGTATCAAGATAAAAAACAACTCCGTAGACAGCGTGCAGTTAAACGAAGCCTGCTCATCAGGCTGCGGATCGTTTATAGAAACATTTGCGAGGTCACTCGGTCACGATGTAAAAGACTTTGCAAAAATGGCTCTTTTCGCAGAACATCCGATAGACCTCGGTTCGCGTTGTACTGTGTTTATGAACTCAAAAGTTAAGCAGGCGCAAAAAGAGGGAGCTACTGTCGAGGATATCTCGGCAGGACTTGCAATCTCTGTAATTAAAAATGCATTGCTCAAAGTCATAAAGCTTACCGACCCGAAAGATTTGGGAACAAATGTCGTTGTTCAGGGAGGTACATTCTATAACGACGCAGTGCTCAGGAGTTTCGAGAGGGTTTCAGGCTGCAAGGCAACTCGTCCTGACATCGCCGGAATAATGGGCGCTTTCGGCGCCGCTCTCATCGCCAGAGAGCACTATGATGAGGGCGAGGAAACAACGATGCTCTCACTCGAGGACATCATAAACTTAAGATTTGAAAGCTCCATGTCTCGTTGCAAAGGCTGTACAAACGCCTGTCTTCTCACTATTAACCGTTTCTCAGGCGGAAGACAGTTTATATCCGGAAACCGTTGCGAGCGCGGACTCGGAAAAGAGCGCACAAACAAAGATATACCTAACTTATACGAATACAAAAACAAAAGACTTTTCAGACACTACAAGCCACTGACCGCAGACAAGGCATACAGAGGTCGCGTAGGTATACCGAGAGTCCTCAACATGTACGAGAACTATCCGTTCTGGTTTACATTTTTCACAGAACTCGGGTATCAGGTTATAGTATCTCCGCCGTCTTCCAGAGACATCTACTCGCTCGGAATCGAATCAATCCCAAGTGAGTCGGAATGCTATCCTGCCAAGCTTGCGCACGGTCATATCATGTGGCTTCTCAAGCAGGGTATAAACTATATCTTCTATCCCTGCGTACCGTATGAGCGTGAGGAGTTCAAAGGCGCAGGAAACCACTACAACTGCCCTATCGTAACCTCATACGGTGAAAACATCAAAAATAATGTCGAAGAACTTGCATCTGATGACATCGTTTATCAGAACCCGTTCTTAAGCTTCGAAACGGAAAAAGCTATCACTGATGAGCTTGTGAGATTCCTCACAAAAGAAAACGGTATCCCTGCGGCTGAAATCAAAAATGCCGCGCACCTGGCATACGAAGAATTGAAAGCCACTCGCGAAGATATCAAACGCAAGGGTGAAGAAGTGCTCAAATGGATAGAAGAACACGACGCTATGGGTATCGTGCTTTCAGGTCGTCCGTACCATATCGATCCTGAAATCCACCATGGAATCCCGGAGCTTATCACTTCGTATGGCATAGCCGTTCTTTCAGAGGACAGCATCTCCCATATGACAGAGATCAACCGCCCGACGATAGCTATGGATCAGTGGATGTATCACTCAAGACTCTACGCCGCAGCAAGTTATGTGAGACTCAGAGATGACCTCGAGATGATACAGCTTAACTCCTTCGGATGCGGACTCGATGCTGTAACAACAGATCAGGTAAATGACATACTGACAGGTTCCGGAAAAATCTGTACGGTATTAAAAATAGACGAAGTAAACAATCTCGGTGCTGCGCGTATACGTATCAGATCACTTATCTCTGCTGTCAAAGACCGCAAAAGAAAAGGCTATACAAGAGAGATCAAGGATGCTGCTTACCATCGTGTCATTTTTACAAAAGAAATGCGCCAGAACTATACTATCCTTGCGCCACAGATGTCACCCATACACTTTGATATGGTAGTTCCGGCGCTCAAAGCCTGCGGATACGATATAGTTCAGCTTCCGACAGGAGTCGGCGAGCTCGACTACGGTTTGAAATACGTAAATAACGACGCCTGCTACCCTTCTCTTTTGGTTGTGGGACAGTTTATGAAAGCACTGCTTTCAGGCGAGTACGACCTCGACCGCACAGCCTGCATCATCACACAGACAGGTGGCGGATGTCGTGCAACAAACTATATAGGATTCATCAGAAGGGCTCTCAGAAAGGCCGGTATGAGTCAGGTTCCGGTTATATCACTAAGTACCGGTGTTGAGTCAAATCCCGGATTTGATATCGGATACGGTATTCTCAAACGCGGTGTGCACGCGCTGATGTACGGAGATCTGTTCCAGAGGGTTGTATACAGAACAAGACCATATGAAAAAGTGCCGGGATCGGTTGAGGCTCTCCACCAAAAATGGTTGCCTGCCTGCATTGAGGAGTCAATCAAACCGAACCACAAACAGTTCGTGAAAAATGTACGCGGAATCATCCACGACTTCGATAATATCGAGCTTGACGAATCAGTGAAAAAACCTCGCGTAGGTATAGTAGGTGAGATACTTGTCAAGTACCTCCCTGCAGCAAACAACTACGTGGTTGATCAGCTCGAAAAAGAAGGTGCTGAGGCTGTCGTGCCGGATATGCTTGGATTTTTCCAGTACGGCGCTGTCGATGATGTGTTCAAGCACGACCATCTCGGACACTCGAAAAAAGATAAAATGATAGGCAAGTTCTCAAACTGGGTTCTCGAGACATATAGAAAGCCAGTTGTTGAGGAGCTCAAAAAAAGCAAACGCTTCTCAGCGCCTGCTGATATATACAAACTTATTGACTATGCAACACCATTTGTTTCTCCCGGTAACCAGACCGGTGAGGGCTGGTTTTTGACCGGCGAGATGATCGAGCTTTTGCACGAAGGTGTGCCGAATATTGTATGTACACAGCCGTTCGGATGTCTTCCGAATCACGTTGTCGGCAAGGGAGTCATCAAACAGCTCAGAAAATCATTCCCTGAGGCAAACATCGTCGCTATCGACTACGATCCGGGCGCCAGCGAGGTAAACCAACTGAACCGTATCAAGCTGATGCTCGCCACTGCCAATGACAGACTGGCTGAAGCTGAAAAGGTTGATGCTTAATGATTTGATACTACAACGAAAAAGATTACCATAAAAAAGCCTTGCATTAGCATGGCTTTTTTTGGTATAATAAAACGTGACACATTTATGGAGAAGACATATGCAGAAACGAATCAAAGGACACGCTATAAGAATAATCATTGCCGTAGTCATTATTGGACTTATCGGCATTTTTTTGCTGTTCAGAGACAGAATGAGCAATTCACTGAATGAAACAACAGAGAGCTATCTGAAAAGCAATGTTGATGCTTTGGCGAAGACATTTTTCACGAAGCTTGATGACCAGATGGTCATGCTTGAATCACAGACAAGATATTTCAAAGATGTGGATCTGACTGACTATAACGCTATGAAGCGAACAATCATCTCAACAAAAGGAATCGGCGCTTTCAATTCAATCGGTGTTGCAAGTTCAACCGGCGCTACTATGGATTATAACGGTAAATCCGCCGGAAACATCCTTCTTCAAGACTATTTCAAAGAAGCTATGGAAGGCGAAAATGCAATATCTGACCCAACAGATTCTTCGGAAGGCGAGGAGCTGGTACTTGCTGTTCCGATCAAAAAAGACTCCGAAGTTGCAGGTATCATATATGGTTCATTTTCCGCCGAGGTGCTGAACTCACTGGTTGATTCAGTCAGATTTTCGACCAGTGTGGCAAACATTCTTGTTTCAGAAAACGGGGATATTATCGCAAAATCGGATGACACCCCGTTGATTTCTAAAGATGCATCCAACCTTTTTGAAGAAATACCCGGACTTCCGATAAGCGAAGGACAAAAAGATTTCATGTACAAATACCAAAAGAATAACAAAGGGAATATAATCGTACTTACTTCGGTCGGTGTACATGACTGGTATTTTGCCACAGTTATCCCTGAAGAACTTGTAACCGAACAAAGTCGCAGGATTGAGCATTATGTAGTTTTGGTTATTGTCGAAGTATCTATCATATTTATACTGATTATGTTTGCTTTGTACATTTTGGGTAAGAAAACCAAACGTGTTGAAAGAGCTAATGAAAGACTGAAAACCGTTTCAGAACAATCAGGTGATATCATTATTGATTATGATTATTCTACAAGAAAACTCACGCTTGAGGGCGATACTAGTCTGATCATTCCTGAGAAAAAGGAATACTATGATGATGAAGATATAAAAGTAATATTTGACAGAATAAATGATGAAGACAATGAAATAAGAAATGATATCGAAAAAATCGCATTATATAAGCAAAAGCAATTCAAACGTGAAGGCAGACTTTGGTGTACCGACGAATGTTACAGATGGTTCCAGTTAAACATAACCATAGTCTCTGACAGCGAAGGAAAACCGACAAGACTTATAGGAAGTGTTGAAAACATAGATGAACGTGTTAAAATAGAGCAAACTCTGGCGCGCAAAGCAAATACCGACTTGCTGACGGGACTTACAAACAAAGTCACTTTTGAGTCAGATGTTAAGCAGATTATGAAAGAGATAGGTGAAGATTGCGCATTGGCGTTGTTTATCATTGACCTTGACAACTTCAAAGCTGTAAATGACAATTTGGGTCACGTGGTTGGTGACAGAGTTCTGACAGATGTATCAAAAAAACTTAAATTGTTCTTCCCTGGAGAACACTCTTTGGGACGTATCGGCGGAGATGAATTCTCTGCATATATGATCATCAAGGATAGCGGTAATCGCTCTGAAAACCTGATTAACATCAAAGCAGAACAGATTTGTAACAACATCAGAAGTAGCTACTCCAGTACGTCATCTTCTGAACTTATTGAAATCGGATGCAGCGTAGGAATAGCATTCTATCCTAAAGACGCAAAAAACTTCAGATCATTGTATATCAAGGCAGACCAGGCTCTGTATGTGTCGAAGGAATCAGGCAAAGGTATACATACCATATGGACACCTGACATACAAGACGGAAAAGCCGAATCAGACCGGGAGGTGGCAAAATGAAAAAAAGACTACTGTGTTTAGCCGCCATAATGATACTTATTCTTTCCGGCTGCGGCGAAACAACCGAGAAAAGTGTTAAGCCTGCAGTATCTGGCTCTTCAGCATCTATAGAAAGCAATAATAAATCTGAAGAAATCAGCTACCCTATCACGATACGAGTGGGTTACTCTACAGGAGAGACTGACCCCAGGGGAATAGCTTTAGCAAAGTTTAAGGAAAGTGTTGAACAGAGAACAAATAAAGACATCCGAATCGAGATTCATCCCGGTGGAGAACTTGGAAGTGACGGCGAACTGATTGCAGGCCTTATCACTGATGATGTTGATATGACAGTTTCAAGCGCGGGTAACTTTGCTTTGTACGCTACAAGGATGGGCGTTTCTGCCTTGCCGTTTTTGTTTGATGATTTTGAAAGTGCTTGGAAATTCATAGACTCTGATGAGATTCAAGCATTGGGTAAGGATTTGGAAGAATATAATATGCACGTTCTTTCTTATTTTGATAACGGTTTCAGATGCGTAACAACATCAGAAAAAATTGGCCCTGTAGAAAAGGCATCAGATATGGATGGACTGAATATCCGTACTCCGGATAATCAGATAGTTATGGAGACTATGTCTGAACTCGGAGCAAATCCGAGAAGCTATCCTTTTGCAGAGCTTACGGATGCCCTGAAAAAAGGCGTGTTTGATGCGCAGGAGAATCCGATTCCGGTTATTTATAACAATGGATTGTATAAGGTTCAAAAATACCTGTCAATAACAAATCACATCTATGATGCTATGCCTCTCGTAATCAGAAATAACCTTTGGAACGGTATCAAGGGCGAGTACAAATCAATCATAGAGGATGAAGCTAAAAAAGCTCAGGATGAAAACAGAAATCTGGTCAAAAAACAGACTTCCGAATATGTCTCCAAACTTGAAGACGTCGGAATGAAAGTAAATCGTCCCGACCTCGAGCCTTTCAGAAATGCAACTTCAGGCGTTGCGGAGGTTTTTGAAAACGTGTTTGGTGAGGATCTGTTAAATTTTGTTGCCGGGAAATAATCGAATGAAATTAGAACCTGCCCACCTATGAGATACTCCAGTCAATCGGCTCTACACCGTTTGAAATTAAAAATTCATTTGCTTTAGAAAAAGGCTTGCTTCCGAAAAACCCCCTGTATGCTGACAGCGGACTAGGATGCGGGCTTTTTAATATCAGATGTTTAGGGTTATTCAGTTTCCTCGCTTTTTTCTGCGCAGGTGAACCCCAAAGAATAAAGACTATAGGTCTGTCTTCTTTATTAAGTATATCTATCACGGCATCAGTAAACTCTTCCCAACCATGACCGCTGTGGGACATAGCGTTATGCGCGCGCACCGTCAGTAAACTGTTCAAAAGTAAAACTCCCTGATCCGCCCAACTTGTTAGTGAACCATGATTTGGTATATCACAACCTATATCATCATGAAGCTCTTTGTAGATATTTACAAGAGACGGCGGTATCGCAATTCCTTTTTTTACGGAAAAACACAGTCCTTCCGCCTGACCCGGACCATGATACGGGTCCTGTCCGACTATTACTGCCTTAACTTCAGAAAGCGGTGTGTGATTAAACGCAGCAAACACTTCATTTTTCGGCGGGTAAATTGTCTTTGTTTTGTATTCATTATTAACAAAAGAAAAAAGCGCGGAATAGTATTCCTTGCTAAACTCTCCCGAAAGCGCTTTTTCCCACTCTTTATTCAGTCCTGACACTTCTGATTCTCCTTGTTTATCTCCTGACAGGTATTCCTCTCTCCGCCAGATATTCTTTCACTTCAGATATTGAAAGCTCCTTGAAATGAAACAGCGAAGCCGCCAAAGCCGCATCAGCCTTTGCAGTGCTTAATGCCTCGTAAAAATCTTCTTTTTTTCCCGCTCCACCTGATGCAATAACAGGTATCGAGACATTCTCGGAAATTGCCTTCGTGAGCTCTATATCGTATCCATCTTTTGTACCGTCGCAATCCATACTGGTAAGCAGAATCTCTCCTGCGCCGAGTTTTTCCGCTTTCACAGCCCACTCAACGGCATCCAACTTCATATCAACTCTT
The DNA here is from genome assembly GCA_024684535.1 of Eubacterium sp. GTDB lineage: Bacteria > Bacillota > Clostridia > Lachnospirales > Lachnospiraceae > Eubacterium_F. The sequence goes on from JAIKWQ010000084.1 coordinate 13,727, forward strand.
CCACCGTTTTTGTATACGGTCCACCCCTCGCCGTCAGCACGTCGTTTGGCATCTATGGCAAGCACCACGCACTGCGAACCGAATCTGTCAGCAGCCTCTGATATCAGAGTAGGATTCATGATAGCAGCTGAATTCGTGGAAACCTTGTCAGCACCTTCTCTCAGAATCATCTGAAAATCCTCTACTGTCCTGATTCCTCCACCGACAGTAAACGGAATAAAAATTCTCTCAGCGACGCGCCTGACCATATCTGCGCGAATTTCCCTGGCATCGCTTGATGCGGTTATGTCCAAAAATACGAGCTCATCCGCACCTTCTTTGTCATACACGGAAGCCACTTCAACCGGGTCACCCGCATCCACCAGATCAACAAAATTTACACCTTTTACAACTCGTCCCTGATTGACATCAAGGCATGGAATAATTCTCTTTGTAAACATTTTTCACCTGCTTATAATTCAACAAAATTTTTCAAAATCTTCAGTCCTACTTCGCCGCTTTTTTCCGGATGAAACTGTGTTGCAAATATGTTTCCACTCTCCACAGCAGCGTGAAAAGGCACTATATACTCAGATGTTGCCGCGACGTCGCCTTCATTTTTAGCCTGAAGAAAATAAGAGTGAACAAAGTAAACATATGACTCATCAGGTATGCCTGCAAACAGCTTCGATCCTTCTTTTATTTTCAGTGAATTCCAACCCATATGCGGAATTTTGTATCCTTCCTTTGCAGGGAACTTCACAAGCTTGCCCGGAAGTAATCCGAGTCCTTCCACTCTGTTTTTTGATTCCTCGCTCTCTTCAAAAAAAAGCTGCAGTCCCAGACAAATCCCAAAAATAGGTCTGCCTGACGCTGCATACTCTCTTAAAACCTCGGTTAATCCGAGGTTATTCATTCTGTTCATAGCGTCTTCAAATGCACCGACACCGGGAACTATCACTTTGTCGGCTTTCTTTATTTCTTCGGAATCGCTTGTAACAACAGGGTTCTCCCCCAAAAACTTAAGCGCTTTTCCGACACTTGCCATATTTCCGGCGCCATAATCAGCAATTGCTATCATTCGAAGTATTACCTTTCATCCGCTTTTATCTTTTTCTTCCAGGCTTCTATGATATCCTGAAGCTGTCTGGTGTATTCACGCCTGTCTTCGAGATCATTGAGCTCTCTGGCTTCGGTTTCATTGATTCCAAACTCACTATACAGAGTTCCCGCAAGCTGACCTTCAAGAGCGTTCAACTGTCCCAAAATCTCCAATTTATCCGCTTTTTCACGGTTTTTATCATAGCTTCTGATTCCCTTCATCAGAGAATCGAGCGACTCGAGATAAAGTCCCATCGTATAGTAATTATCATAGGAATTGAGTTCCTTCTGGAGCTCCATACAAATTCTGACTTTTTCCTCAGTCACTTTGTCATCTTCGCTCATTTCCACACCTTTGATGGAGTCATAAGCCTCCTCATACTCTCCATGATCAAACGAATCATTTGCCCTAAGAAGAGCTGACCTATATGAGAACGATTTCGAACCGAGTATAACAGCTACACATATAGCTCCAAACATAATCACAACAATAGAAGTTCCAATCGGATTCAGTTTTCCGACAACTTCCATTGCAGCAGCTTCCTGTTTCTTTTTCTTCTTTTCTTCTTTTGCAGCTGCCTTTTCCGCTGCCGCTGCCGCCTTATCAGCCGCTTTTTGTTCTTTTTCCGCCGCTGCCGCTGCAGCTTTTTCCTCTTTTTGAGCTGCTTCAAGTTCTTTCTTTTCAGCCTTGAGCTTAACCTTTTCTTCTTTGTCAAGCTCTTCCATCTCGCGCTCTTTGGCCTCTATTTCGGCAGTTTCTTCAGTTATGACATTTCCGAAGATTTTCTTCATAAAAATGCCAAAACCGCCCTTTTGCTTCGGTTTTTTTCTTTTTACCTTCTTAACCTTGACAGGGTTCGCCAAATCAACGGTATCTACTCCCTCTTCATCTTCACCGAGTGCATCAAGTACGGCATCTACATCTGATGCTTCATCGCCGGACGGTCCTTCTTCAGAAACGTCATCCATAAGCGCAAACAAATCATCAACCTGTTCCATAGCAGCCACATCATCCGCTACAGGCAACTCATCTTCGTCAGGTTCAGGCGTTAAGTCAACCTCAAAATCATCCTCCGGCTCAACAAATGCGTCCGTCTCTTCCTCTTCAACTACAGGTTCATCTTCAAGCTCATCAGCAAAAATAGCATCACTGTCATCACTGCTGAAGAGTTCATCCGGGTCTACGTGATAGTCTACTGCCTCTTCTTCCTCTTCTTCGTCTTCTTCCTCATCATCGAAGTTTGGCTCAGGCTCCTCTACATAGTTATCATCAAGCATTTCCAAAAGCTTGTTTATATCGTCTTCTTCATCCGGATCTATAGGTTCTTCGGCTTCTGCTTCTGCTTCAAGCTCAGGCATTGGTATGTCTTCAGCTTCTTCCTCCTCAGAAACATCAGGCATAATTTCCTCATCCGGTGCAATTTCTATATCATCAAGTTCCGGAAGCGGCTCATCTTCCACTTCATCACTTTCTACTTCAGGCTCGCTTTCCTCAGTTGATGAAGCTTCTTCAGCCGCGCCAAATAATGCTGCTATCTCATCAGGATTCAGCTGTTTATTCGGGTCAAATTCTTCTTCCGGTGTTTCTTCCGCAGAATCACTTTCAGCCGCGCCAAACAAAGCTGCTATCTCATCAGGACTCAGCTGTTTATTAGGATCAAATTCTTCTTCAGCTTCTTCAACTGTAGGTTCTTCTGACGGTTCTTCCGGTACTTCTTCCTCAGTCGGTTCTTCAGCAGGCTCCTCAGCACTCTCTTCAGCAGCGCTTTCTGCACCCGCAAACATTGCTGCTATCTCATCAGGACTCAGCTGTTTATTAGGATCGAATTCCTCTTCCGGTTCTTCTGTCGGCTCTTCAATTGCAGGTTCTTCTGCAACAGGTTCTTCTACTATAGATTCCTCTACCGCTGGTTCTTCCACCGCAGGCTCATCTATCATTGTTTCCTCTGCAGCACCTTCAGCAACAGCGCTTTCCGTCTGCTGTGCTTTTTCAGCTGCTATCGCAGCCTGAAGCTCAGATCCCGGCGCAGTACTGTCATCACCACCGACTATCTCAAGCAGCTCACTTAATTCTTCGTCTATCTCAAAGTCATCATCCGGAAGAATTTCTTCTTCTGTTGATTCCTCAATGTTCGGTAATTCTTCTATCTCAGGTATATCTTCTACATCAGAAATATCTTCTATCTCAGGAATATCCTCTACTTGAGGCATATCTTCAATTTCCGGCTCCGGCATAGGCGCCTCTTCAGGCTCCTCAGCTTTAACAGCAGTCTTTGCAGCTGCTAACCGCTCTATTCCCGACACTGCAGCCGCAGGTTCAGCCACCGGAATTTCTTCCGTACTCTCTACAGGCGCCGGCGCAGGCTCCGGAATGCTTGGTTCCGGTGCAGGTGCAGGCTTCGGTCTAGCCGCAGCTTTGGCTTTGACAGCTTCGATTGCAGACATACCTGAGCTTGCAGATGCGTTCATCTGAGCAAGCTGTGCCATCAAATCAACACCGGCAGAGTTTTCCTTTGCCAAACATGCCTGACACAGTTCTTCTCCGTCAGCTATCGGATTACCGCATTTTCTGCATATCGTCACTGTCTTCACCTCCATTCTCTCAGCATTAAGATAAGAAACCTTGTGACAGCACACACATTTCATGTCTGAAAGTGTATACAATCACAAGGCGCAAATTTAATATAGTCATAGAGTATTCATACTGTGGTACTTCCCAAATCTAATTATTTTTTGTTCTGAAGCAAAACGTCTATCTCACCGATCAGGCTTCCGATCTCAGGTTTTGAAAGCTGGGCATCCGCACCAAGTCTCTCACCTTTTCTTCTCATTTCTTCATTGACAAGAGATGAGAATATAACTACCGGAAGTCCGGTGAATCTGTCGTCTGTCTTGATTCGCTTCGTCAGGTGGTGTCCGTCCATCTGAGGCATCTCTATATCGGTTATAACCATAGAAATGTCTTTTCCGACGATTGCTCCCTCATTCATCATACGGTCAAGCTTGTTCCAAGCCTCAAGACCGTTTGTAGTCGGAATAAGGTGTGTATAACCGGCTTTTGTAAGACATTTTTTCAACATCTCAAGCAGGAGCGGTGAATCCTCGGCAAGAAGTATGGTGTGATCGCTTCTGTCGCGTTCTCCCATCTCTTCAACCTCTGAAATCTTAAGTCCTGTCTCAGGGTTAACCTCTGTTACTATCTTCTCGAAGTCAAGAACTATGATAATTTTTCCGTTTATCTTTGTGATACCGGTTGCAATTCCTTTTCCGTTTCGACTGATAGTCGAATCCGGCTTAACTATGTTCTGCCAGGATACACGATGAATACCGAGTACTTCCTGTACGTGGAATGCTGTCTGTAACTTGTTGAAATTTGT
>JAIKWQ010000107.1 GCA_024684535.1 Eubacterium sp.
TGGTGCTGTATTTTGCATAAAGGATCTGAAGGTTTCTTCAAGAATCAATTCTTCTGATATAGGATTGGCAACCATAAACACTGTGTATCCCGATCCTGACAACGAAGGAATGTTGTATATGGGAACCTCTGATTCGAAGATAGCTTATGGAAGTTTTGCGGATGAATTCAAGGACAAAAAGGTGATAAGTATCATCGATCCGGAGGTTGATTCGGTATCAGGCGACGGAAAAGACGAAAATCAGGAAGCGTATGACAAACCGATTAACTGGATAGAAAAAGACAGTGGAAAAATCTGGGTTGTGCGTGATGATATAGTTGGTTGGTTAAGCGACAGCATGACATTTACTCCTGTCAGAAATCTTCCTTTGACCGGTGGAATCGGTTCTGTTGCGGAGGACTACGAAGGAAACCTTTGGTTTACGTCTACCAGACAGGGCGTCATGAAGATAGTAGCAAACAAATTCTACAATATCACTGAAAGAAATGCGCTGGAAGAAGCAGTGGTGAATTCAACCTGTATGCATAATGGCTATCTGTATATAGGAACCGATACGGGATTGCAGATATTTGACAATAGAAATTCACTTATCAAAGATAAACTTGTGGAACATTTGAAAGAAACCAGAATCAGGTGTATCAAAGAGGACAGCAAGAAAAATCTGTGGATATCAACATACACAAATGATCTCGGTTTGATTTGCTATACAAATACAGGAAAGATAGTAAGCTATACTACGAAAAACGGACTTCTCAGTAACCAGATCAGAGCCACGACGGAGTCCGCGGACGGATCTATACTTGCTGCAACAAATGAAGGTCTTGCAGTCATCAAAAATGAAAAAGTAGTGCGTACCGTAGGCAAAAAAGAAGGTATGGGAAATGCGCTTACACTTACCGTTGAAGAGGATTCAAACGGAGATGTATACCTGGGAACCGACGGTGGTGGCATCTATGTGGTGAGCGGAAACAATCTGATTCACAAAGGGCGTGATGACGGACTGACAAGTGATGTTATACTCCGTATAAAAAAAGACGAAAAAAGAGGATTGATCTGGGTCATCACATCGAACTCCATTCAGTACATAAAAGACGGCGAAATCAAAGAAGTGAAAGGATTTCCGTACAACAATAACTACGATATATACTTCGACAAGGGTGAAAATGCCTGGGTGCTTGCGTCGAATGGATTCTATGTTCTCAAAGCCCGGGATATGATTGACAAAGAAGAGTATGATTATCAACATTATGATTTCACGAGCGGATTGCCGAGTATGGCGACGGTAAATGCTTTCAGTGAGCTCGACGAAGACGGAACGCTCTATGTTTCCGGAAGAACCGGAGTGTACTCTGTAAACATAGATAAGTATTTTGAAAAAACTCACGACATCAAGCTTTGCGTGCCATATGTGGAATACGAAGGAGTTAAGTATTATCCCGATAATGGCGATACCATTACGCTTCCGTCCTCGGCGGATGCGATAACAATTTACGGATATGCTCTGACTTATTCTATGCAGAACCCGAAAATTCAGTACATTCTTGACGGAGTGGATGACGACTACAACACTGTATTCAAAACAGAGATGCAGCCGGTCAGATATACAAACCTGTCAGGCGGTTCATACAGTTATCAGATCAGAGTTACAAACATATCTACCGGTCAGGTGCAGCAGACTGCTATAGTCCACATATACAAGAAAAAAGCTTTCTATGAGCAGGTATGGTTCAGAGTGCTGCTTGTGCTTCTCGGAATTGCGCTGATTGCTGTGGTGGCCAGGATCTATATGCTCAGAAAAACAAAAATATTCCTGAAGAAACAGGAAAACGATAAACTCCTTATCAGGGAAATCGTGGAAGCTTTCTCAAAAACGATAGACATGAAGGACCGCTATACACGCGGTCATTCAGCGAGAGTTGCCAGATACACGGTTATGCTTGCCGAAGAGCTGGGATACACTCAGGAGGAAGTGGATCAGTACTACAACATAGCTCTTCTTCACGATATCGGAAAAATCGGTGTGCCTGAAGAAGTTCTGAATAAACAGGGTAAGCTTACGGATGAGGAATTCGCGATCATAAAATCGCATACTACACTTGGACACGATGCGCTGAAAAACATAAGCATCATGCCGGAGCTTGCTACGGGAGCGGGTTCTCACCACGAGAGACCTGACGGCCATGGTTATCCTGAGGGACTGACAGGCAAGCAGATCCCTCGTGTGGCGCAGATAATCGCAGTTGCTGATACTTTTGACGCGATGTACTCCGACCGTCCGTACAGAAAACGAATGAATTTTGACAAAGCGGTTTCCATCATCAAGGATGTTTCGGGAACTCAGCTTGCATCCGATGTTGTCGATGCATTTTTGAGACTCGTAGACAAGGGATACTTCAGGGCGAAAGATGACGACGGAGGCGGCTCTACAGAGGATATCAACAATATCCGAAAGGCATATGACAAAGATGGCGCCAAAAAAGACAATTAACTGTTGCGTTACGAGCTCTGATATGGTATAGTATAGAGTGGTTGTGAAAAACACAATATAAATAAGAAACGGAGGGTATCAATAAATGTTAGTTTCAGCAGAAGAAATGCTCAAAAAAGCAAAGGCAGGTCATTATGCAGTTGGACAGTTCAACATCAACAACCTTGAGTGGACTAAGTCAATTCTTCTTACCGCACAGGAGATGAAAAGCCCTGTGATTCTCGGAGTATCAGAGGGAGCAGGTAAGTATATGTGTGGATTCAAGACAGTTGCAGCTATGGTTGACGCTATGGTTGATTCACTTGGAATCACAGTTCCTGTAGCTCTTCATCTTGATCACGGAACATATGAGGGATCAAAAGCTTGTATCGAAGCAGGGTTCTCATCAATCATGTTTGACGGTTCTTCACTTCCTATCGATGAAAACGTCGACAAGACAAAAGAGCTTGTAGCTATCTGCAAGGAAAAGGGAATCTCTATCGAGGCTGAGGTAGGTTCTATCGGTGGAGAGGAAGACGGAGTTATAGGCGCAGGCGAGTGCGCAGATCCGGAAGAGTGTGAAAGAGTTGCAAATCTCGGAGTAACTATGCTTGCAGCAGGAATCGGAAACATCCACGGTGCTTATCCTGACAACTGGGCAGGCTTAAGCTTTGAGACACTCGATGCTATTCAGCAGAAAACAGGAGCTATGCCGCTTGTTCTTCATGGTGGTACAGGAATTCCTGATGATATGATCAAAAAGGCAATAGACCTCGGCGTATCAAAAATCAATGTAAACACTGAGTGCCAGTGGGCATTCCAAAAAGCAACACGTGAGTACATAATGGCAGGCAAGGATCTTGAGGGCAAAGGATTTGACCCGAGAAAACTTCTTGCACCGGGTGCTGAAGCGATCCGCGAGACTGTAAGAGAGAAGATCAAACTCTTCGGAAGTGACGGCAAAGCCTGATAGCTGAAAAAAGTGTTAATTAAAAATGACATGACAGGAAAAACTGCCTGTCGTGTCATTTTTTTCAAAAAAGACTAAAAAAAATTTAAAAAACATAAAACCTGATTCGAACTTCCTGCATCATATAAGTGAAAGGGATGCAAAGGAGGTGTTCGGATGGATACGGATATAAACATAAGGGGACCTGATTGGGGATACAGGGAGCTCTTGGAACAGATACAGGTAATGATAGTGTTCAAAGAGTTGATAAAACTGGATATGAAAGAATTTATAAATAAATCATATGACAAGAAAGAGGAGGATACAGATCATGAAGTTTTGTGAAAATTGCGGAGCTCAGCTCGAGGACAATCACGTATTTTGTATTAAGTGCGGAACCAAATGTGAGGATGTGGCACCTGCACCGCAGATGAATAATGTTCCACCTGCATCGCAGCCACAAAACGTAGCGCCTGCACCGCAGCCGGTTAATCAGGCATACGCTCAGGCGACACCGAAGAAGAGCAGGGCACCGGTGATCATATCGATTTGCTCAAGCGTGGCAGTGCTTGGAATAGTTGTGGGAATTCTTTTTGCAACAGGCGTAATTAAAATCGGAGGCGGAGAAAAAATAACCTCAAACGATGTGGCAGCACAAAATGCAGCAAACACACAAGCGGCTGACGCGAATCAGGGTAATGAAGCAAAGCCGGAGAAAGCTGTGGATGTGAACGAGTCAAATAATAATCAGGCTGCAAAACCTGAAAAGGCAGTGGATGCAAGTGATGTCGGAAATGATCAGGAAGAGGATCCGGAAATATTCGGAGCAAAGCCTGAAGATGAGGTTGAGCCGGATGATAACACACCATGGCAGCAAAAATACGAAGATTCATATGTTTATCCAAAGGGAAATGTATATAAACTCGATACGAAAAAGCTTAATAAAAGCGACATAAAGAAAATACTTAAACTCAAGGAGCTCAAAGGACTTGATAAGTACAACAAGATAAACCTGGTTATACAGACCATATACGCTTATAACGATTATGAGTTTGTGACAAACAAAGCGATGGCAAGATTTTTTGCTGCCAGATCCTGGTATTCTGATTATGCAACGGAATCGGAGAACAGTATAACGTTTACAAAGAGAGAACTTGACAATCTGAAGTTTTTGCAGAAGTACAGAAAGAAGTATCAGAAGGGTAAATCATTGATTTACTGGGCGAATAAACTTGATAAATTTCTTGATAAAATGGATGTAGATGGTTAAGGAGGAGATGGATATGTTTTGTAAGAATTGTGGAGCGCAGTTAGCGGACGGAGCGCAATTTTGTACGAGCTGCGGAGCAAAGGTAGCAAGCGCTGTTCAACAGCCGCAGCAGGTTCAGCCACAGCAGGTTCAGCCACAGCAGGCAGCGGCACCTCAGGAGGCTAAGCCTCAGGCGGATGCGAAAGCAAAGGTTAAACCGCTGAATAAAAAAGTGGTTTTGGGAATTGTTATCGGCGGATGCGCGTTGCTTCTGGCGATTATCGGGCTGGTTATTTTTCTTGCACTTAATAAATACAAGACTATAAATCTGAATGATTATATAAGGACAGGTGATGAAGTGTTCACCGGTGTTGAAGGATACGGAAGCGTTGATTACGCCAAGATCCTGGATTCAGATAAGCTCGAGAATGATGTTTGTGATGCGATTGAGCAGTTTGACGACAGTACGAGGGATTACATCCTTGAATCGTTCGGCGTGGGACACATCGAATTTGACAAGGATTCAAATCTGAAAAACGGTGATGAGATTAAACTTACATGGAAAGATATAAACAAGGATGTTTACAAAGAAAGCTACGGAGTAATATTTGATTATTCGGAGACGACACTCAAAGTATCAGGACTCGGTGATGCTGAAGGAGTAGATGTGTTTGAGGGAGTCACGGTTAAGTTCTCAGGCAGAAACGGCGAAGGATATGCAGAGATTGACCCGGGTGAGAATAAATACGGTGTTGATTTTGAACTCGACAAAGAATCAGATCTTTCGAATGGTGATGTTGTTACGGTATCCTTTGATGCGGATAGCTTTATGTCAATCAATAATTATGAATACAAGGCGCAGGCGACTTCAAAGCAGTTTAAGGTAGAGGGACTTACAGAGGCTTTGGTTACTGCGGATCAGATTACGGATTCTATGCTGGTTGCGCTGCAGGATTATACAAGAAAGAAAATAAAGACGGAAGCAGCAGGTTGGGAATCAGGAGAAAAACTGGTTGATACAAACTATGTGGGCGTGTACGTGTTGCATAGAAAAGATGACGTGACAAGCGGAACGATAAACGAAGTGTATGTCATATATCAGGACACTATATCGGTGGACGGAAAAACAGCAAAAATACTGGATGCTGTAAGGTTTGATGATGTACAGATAGATCCTGCTACAGGAAGTATCAAAAACAGTGACAGCGAGGAGGACAATTACCTGAATGGATATTATTCAAATACTGTTGCTGTGTATATAGGTGATGTTACTTTCTATGGATACAGCTCTATGGAAGAGTTTGAAAAACAGGAGATCGAATCACAGATAAACGGATATACTTACTCGAAGATCTGATATGTTGCGCGGATTTTGAATTGTATTGAAACGGAGGAATATATATGTTTTGTGAGTTTTGTGGAACAAAGATTGCAGATGACAGTGCGTTCTGCCCGAGCTGTGGAAAAAAACTGGCACCGGGTGTACCGGTATCGCCGGGTGCATCACAATCTACGCCAAAGAAAACAATTGATAATATCTTTTCAGCACTTGCAGCTGAGAAATCAACTCAAACTATAACGGAATTTGTGATTTGGATATGTTTTTGCGTGGCAGGAGTTGCATGCATGATTGCCGGAGTCACGACGAGTCGGGTTTGGGTTGGAACTTTGCCTGCAGCGTTGTGGCTGGTTGCGATGCTCGGAAACTTCGGTATAGCTGTTGCGCTTGCTTTCAGACAACATTTCATAGCATTGATATCAGGTTATGGTTTGTTCAATCTGGTCCTTTTGGCGCCGATGTATTTTTTGAACAAAACTGTGAGATACGGAGAGACAGACATAGTTCATTTGGGATTATTTGCTTTTGATTTACTTATAGGAATAGGACTTGTTGCGGCTTGTCTTGTGCATCAGTTTGCAAAAGTAAAACTGAACATGGTTATTTTTATACTCAGTTCAGCATCAACTTTTATGACGATTGTTTTTTTCATAGTAACAAGATTTATTCTTCCGAGAGGATATAATGGGACAGCATTTGCGGCTTCGTACGGATTTGCTTCGTATACAATTGGTGGATTCACCTATATATTTACGCTTTTGCTTTTGACAGCTATGACATTTTTGCACTATATGAGCTCACCTGACAGAGTGAAGGAGACTATATCGGCTACGATTCAGAGCTTGCAGGAACCGACACCGGTACAGCCACAAAGAGAGATAACGGGGTATGATCCGTTTACAGGGCAACCAATATATGCGGATGAAAATCAGGCTGAGGCAGAACCTGCGGTAGAAGAAGTTGAAGAGATGACTCCGCCACCGATGCCGGTGCCACCTGTTAAGGAAGAGCCGATTGAGGAGAAGGCAGAGCAGGAAGCAGTAGAGAAAAAAGAAACATAAAAAAACATCGGGAGGATCATCATCGGGTGGTGGAAAAAAAGGAAAAGATGCTGATTCGTCAGCGTTAGATTGGTAATTGTAACTGTAAACGTGGATCAATCAAGTAGGTAAAATATGACAGCAAGTATTATGAGCAGTTTGATGATGAACTGAACAAAAAGACAGGCGATACTTATGAAGTAGTTGAGCCGATAGCAAGCAAGATTTTCTGGAAAGAACCTGCGTAAGTAGGAGGTTACTGATGGGCAGTATCAAGTTGATGGCTCCATGTCACTTTGGTATGGAAGCGGTTTTAAAGCGCGAGGTGGCAGATGTCGGCTATGAAATCGACGAAGTTGTGGATGGCAGAGTGACATTTATCGGAGATGAGGATGCTATAGCGAAAGCAAATACTTTCCTGCGCACCACTGAAAGAGTGCTGGTGAGAGTGGCCGGTTTCGAGGCAAAGACTTTTGATGAACTCTTTGAAAGTGTGAAGGCGCTCGAGTGGGAGAGATATATCCCGAAAAACGGAAGATTTTGGGTTGCAAAGGCAAACTCTGTGAGCAGTCAGCTGTTCAGTCCCAGAGATATACAAAGAATTGTAAAAAAAGCCATAGTCGAGAGGCTTAAACAAACTTACGATCTTGACATTTTTCCTGAGGATGGAGCAGACTATCCGCTTAGGATAAGTATCGTGAAGGATTTCGTGACTATCGGACTTGATACAACCGGTGAGTCGCTTCACAAAAGAGGTTACAGGAAGTATACGGCGCCGGCGCCTCTGACAGAGACGCTTGCGTCGGCGATACTTCTTTTGTCGCCTTGGAAAGCGGACAGGGTGCTGGTGGACCCGTTTTGCGGCAGTGGCACGATACCTATAGAAGCCGCGCTTATAGCCAGAAAAATTGCGCCCGGCATTCACAGGGAGTTCCTCGCGGAAAAATGGGCCGACAGTGATAACAAAAAAGAATTAATAACAAACGAATTTGCTTCGAAAGAGGCATTTTTGCGTGTTAGGGAAGAAGCGAATGATATTGTGATACGTGACGGAGAACCGCTTCAGATAGCAGGGTACGACATAGATGACGAGGTGATACGCTACGCCAGGGCAAATGCAGAATTGGCGGGCGTCGAAGAAGATATACATTTTCAGAGGCGGGATGTGGCTGATTTTTCAAGTCCGAAAAAGTACGGATTTGTCGTGACCAATCCGCCGTATGGGGAGAGGCTTTCAGATAAAAATGAGATGAAATCTCTGTATGGACTTATAAGCGACAGGATAGCAGATGACCCTACATGGTCGTGGTTTATCCTCAGCGGATATGAGGAAGCAGAGAAAGATATCACAAAAAAAGTGACCAAAAGAAGGAAAATATACAATGGTATGCTGAAGACATACCTGTATCAATATATGGGCGAAAAACCGCCTAAACGTAAGTGAAAAGGAGGTGAGAACAATCGCAGGTAAGATGAAAAAAAAGTTTCACAAATTATATGATTTTTTGGTTGGCGATCATGATTTGTGGCAACAACTTTTAAATATTTCTGTTATAATTGCGATTGTCGGTGCGCTGGTATCCGCAATCATATCTATTGCGATGGACAGTTCACCGATAGCTATTGCTGCGTTTTTTGCTGCATGTATATTTGCATGTTTTTGCCTGTTTTTGTCGCTCAGATTAAAAGATGTTGTTTATGCGGCGGTTCTTTTTTCTGTAGTTGCGAACTTCATTCTGTTTCCGATTATGTATTTCACTTCGGGCGGATATCACGGAGGTATGCCGCTTTGGCTACTTTTAAGTCTTGTTATCAGCTGGCTTATAATTCGAAAAAAAATACTGTATATAATATACGGCGCAGGGCTTATTTTTCAGTGTGGATGCATCGTGTACAGTGAACATCATCCTGAGTCAGTTGTGTTATTTGATTCGGAACAGGCGGTTGCGTTTGATGTAATTCAGTCACTTGCGTTAGTATCACTTATTTTCGGAATTACAATCAAGTATCTGAGTCGAGCTTACGAGCAGAAAAACCGCGAACTCGACGCCGCGAATGCATCTCTGGAAAAATCGAATGAGCGAATCACTATGCAGTCCATGTACACGCTCGCAAAGACTATAGATGCCAAGGATAAGTACACCAACGGTCACTCTATGCGAGTTGCGGATTATTCAAAAATGATTGCACAGAGAATGGATTTTTCAGATGAAGAAATAGATGAGATATACAACATGGCTATGCTTCACGACATCGGGAAAATAGGTGTGCCTGATGCCATAATAAACAAAAATACAAAGCTGTCCGATGAAGAGTATGACATCATAAAAGGTCATCCGGGAATAGGATACGATATCCTGTCTGAGATGCCGGAGATGAAAGAAGTCGGACTTGGAGCAAGATGGCACCATGAGAGATATGACGGAAAAGGCTATCCGGATGGACTGAAAGGTGAGGAGATACCGATCCAGGCGCGTATAATCGGCGTGGCAGATTCATATGATGCGATGACAAGTAACAGAAGTTACAGAGATTATCTGCCGCAGGATGTGGTGAAAAATGAGCTTGAAAAAGGCAAAGGCACTCAGTTTGATCCGGAGATTGCCGAAATCATGCTTAATATAATGGAGGAGGATACGAAATATGAGCTTCGAGAAAAATGAAAGCCTCCTCAGGGAATTCTATGACTATGCAGTTAGGAGCGGTTTTGATGAAGAGTTGATACTGTCTAGGGAAAACCTGATGAAATACGTTGAGACTTCAGTTGATGCGTATAGGGAGTACCCATTGTTTTTGCAGATTTTCGATGGAAGGTACAATGAAAAAGTTCTCTCAAGGATGATGAAGGTCGATTTCAGAAGCAGACTGAAGATGATGGGTGGGATTGCAAGCAGCTCAAACTACGAATCAGTTCTTCTTTTTGAGCCACCAAAGACGAAAAAAACAGGGATGGTTCAGTATGTGAGAGTCGCAGATGTGGGAGACTTCTCATTGCTGTTCAAATCAGCTATGTATAAGCAGGAAAAATACGAAGACTATGCTCTTGAGAAAAGGGAAGAGTACCTGGATGACATCACATGGTATATTTATATTTTTGCTACCAAAATGGATTGTCAAAGGCAGGGACATGGCAAAAAAATAATGAAACTGTTGCTTGATTTTTCTGATTTAAAAGGATACAGAATTTGTCTTGAAACGAACCTGAAAGAAAACGTAACAATGTATGAAAACTTCGGGTTTAAAAATATGGATTCGTCTGTGTATGGGGAAAATCTGGAGCATTATGTGATGCTGTATTCAGGTAAATAATAAATGAATTATAAATGATTTGGAGGAAGAAACAGTGGAAAAAATGACACTTATTTTTGCGACAGGAAATCAGGGAAAAGTAAATGAATTCAAGCAGATGCTCGGTGATGAATACGAGATTCTGTCTATGAAAGATTTGGATATTGACGTAGATATAGTTGAGAACGGAAAAACTTTCGAGGAAAATGCTGTCATCAAGGCCAGAACGGTTTCGGATGCAACCGGGAAAATGGTTCTTGCGGATGATTCCGGGTTTGAGGTTGACGCCCTGAACAAAGAACCGGGAATTTATTCGGCGAGATATCTGGGAGAGGATACTCCGTATTCTGTGAAAAATGCCACAATTCTTGATCGTTGCAAGGATGTTCCGGATGAGAAGAGAGCTGCGAGGTTTGTCTGCGTGATTGCCTGCGCATTTCCGGACGGAAGAACTGAGACTGTAGAAGGTGTTATCGAAGGCAAGCTTGCATATGAGCCCGCGGGAGAAAACGGATTCGGATATGATCCTATTTTTTACTATCCTGAGAGAGGGATGACTACCGGAGAGATGGAGCCCGATGAGAAAAATGCCATAAGTCACAGAGGACAGGCAGTGAGAAAAATGGTTGAGCTTTTGAAAAATGAAAAAGGGGAAAACGCATGAAAAGGGCGTTGTTAATCAGTGATTCGCATGGCGACAATCAGGATATGTTGCGTGTGATAAGAGAGCACGCAGGCAAGGTTGATGCTGTTTTTCACATGGGTGATCTTCAGGGAGCGGAGGATTTGGTAAACAAAGAAGCATCGAAGATAGGGTGTTTCAGCTATATCGTGAAGGGAAATTGTGACTCGAATCTGAAGTTAAAGGGGATAAATATAATTGATTTTGATGGGAAAAGGATATTGACCACGCATGGGCATATGTTCGGCGGATATGGTGGACCGGATGTGGATGCGCTGTGGTATACGGCGAGAGAGAATGAAGCTGATGTGGTTGTTTTTGGACATACGCATAAGCCGTTTTGTGAGGTTGTAGGTGGTATCCTGATTTGCAATCCGGGTAGTATCAGCAGACCGAGACAGATGGACGCGACGAAGACGTACGCGGTGCTGACGGTTGATGAGGGGAAAGTAAGTGTTGAGTTTTATGATGTAAGTGGAAATAAATATAAAAAAGCTGTTGGCGGGGCTTGAACCCGTGACCTCCGCCTTACCAAGGCGACGCTCTACCGACTGAGCTACAACAGCACTGACTTATGTATACTATCAAAAAAAGAGATTTTTGTCAATAGATTATTGAAGAAAGGTTGTTTCGATGTTTTATAAGTATTTGATTTTGTTTTTGATTTCCATGGTGCCTATAGTTGAACTTCGAGGCGCCATAATTTTGGCGGCAGGCTATCACGCGCTGGACCCGAATTTTTCGATGATTTGGGCATATGTTGTCTGTGTTGTGGGGAATATGCTTCCGGTGCCGTTTGTTTATCTTTTTGCGAGGAGGATTCTCGAGTGGGGAGCTGAGAAAAAGCTTATCGGAGGTTTCTTCGGGTGGATATTGGAAAAAGGTGAAAAAGCAGGAAAGAAGCTTGAGGAAAAAGCGGGAAAAGGGTTATTTTTCGCGTTGTTACTTTTTGTCGGTATACCTTTGCCCGGAACGGGTGCCTGGACGGGAACTCTCGGCGCGAGTATCCTGGATATGAAGTTTCGACCGACGGTTTTGGCCGCAATGGGGGGAGTGCTTCTTGCGGGAATTATAATGAGTATGGCGAGTATGTTTGGAGTTTCACTTGTGTTATAATTCTGCGGCAAAAGAAAAACGGAGAAAACTATGAAGACTGAAAAAAGTATTTCACAAATAATAGCAGCACATGTACTGACTTATTTTAACTTTTTAAACCTGGTTCTTTTTGTGCTGATTTTGATATCAGGTCAGTATAAAAATATGCTTTTTATGGGCGTTGTTATCAGCAACTCTCTCATAGGAATCATACAGGAATTGCGCGTGAAAAAGCTGATTGATAGGCTTACAGTTCTCACTGCAACGAAGGCGAAAAGACTTGAGTGTTCAGCTGAAATATCAGAAAAAACAAAACAACACATAAGCGAAAAAGATGACAAATTCTTTCTTGATCCTTTGTCTGAAGAAATCACGAATGATCTCAAAAATGCCCCGACAACAGAAGAAAACATAGATGATTTAAAAGTAGGAAATATTATCAGATTGAGCGCCGGTGACCAGATAGTTTGTGACGGAATTGTATTGGTATCAGAAGGTCTTGAAGTCGATGAATCAATGCTTACCGGTGAGTCTGTTCCGGTTCACAAAAAAGCAGGAGATGAACTGTTTTCAGGTACTCATATAGTTGCCGGAGGAGCTGTATCGTATATAGTACACACCGGAGAAGATAACTACGCAGCCGGTCTCGTGAAAAAAGCAAAGACAAAAAAACGTGCTTCATCTGAGATGCAGTATGCTATCAACAGAATAATTCATTATGTTTCATATGCATTGTTACCTATAGGAATTATTCTGTTTTCCATACAGTTTTTCAGAGTAAAAGTTGGCATGTCAGATGCTTTGGTTAATACTGTTGCCGGAGTTCTCGGAATGATTCCGGAGGGACTTGTTTTGCTTACCAGTATTTCGTTCATACTCGGTGTAGGAAGGCTTGCGGGCAAGCGTGCTTTGGTTCAGGAAATGGAGGCGATAGAGGCACTTGCGAGAGTTGATACGCTCTGCCTTGACAAAACGGGTACTATCACGACAGGAGCACTTCGGGTTGAGAAACTTGTGAGAATCAGGGAAAAAAATACGACAGAAACTGAAAAGAATGCTACCGGGGAAACAGACGGAAATTCAAAAGACAAAATGGTCACACTTATGGAGGGGATCGCCTACGCTTTTTCTGAGACCAATGTCACCGGAGAGGCGCTCAAAGACTTTTTTGATGACACAAAGCCATATGAGATTACTGAAACACTTCCGTTTAATTCCAGAAGAAAATATATGGGAGTAAGTTTTGCGGAAGAAGGTACCTATGTGCTCGGCGCGCCTGATTTCCTGACGAAAGAAGAAGCTATAATCAGTGAATCCGAAAGCTATGCAAAAAAAGGCCACAGGGTACTCCTGCTTGCAAAAACAGATACGCTTGCCGATATGCCTGAGAATCTGACGGGTACTGAACCGATAGGGCTTGTGGTTATGTCAGACTGTGTGAAAGAAGATGCTCCTGAGACGTTGAAATTTTTCAGGGATATGGGCGTGAAGATAAAAATTCTTTCCGGAGACAATCCCGCAACAGTGGCAGCGGTTGCCGAGGAAGCAGGACTTGAAAACGCAAGATACTACGTGGATGCAACTACTCTTCCGACTGATGAGGAAGAACTTCGCAAGGTGGCTGCAAAGTATACTGTATTCGGACGTGTTTCACCGGAGATGAAGTATCACCTGATACGGGCGTTTCAGTTTGCGGATCAAACCTCAGTGGTGGGAATGGTCGGAGACGGTGTAAATGATGTTCTTGCGCTTAAAGAAGCTGATTGTTCCATAGCTATGGCGAGCGGAGCCGATGCGGCCAGACAGACTGCGCATATCGTTCTCACAGATTCGAATTTTGCTTCGATGAAAAACATAGTAAAAGAAGGAAGAACTATCATAGCAAATATTGAGCGTGTAAGCGCGCTATATCTGACTAAGACGATATACTCGGTATTTTTGTGTGTGATATTTATAATAATCGGCGGAAGTTATCCGTTTATCCCTATACAGCTCAGTCTTATCGGAGCAACCGCCATAGGAATCCCGAGTTTTCTGCTGGCGCTTGAAAGACACGAAGAACCTGTGATCAGTGGATTTTTGGGGCATGTGCTGAGGATTTCACTACCCGGGGCCATAGGGATGATTGTGGTAACGGTTGCGGTCAGAATCCTTGACGGCATTTTTACGCTGGGACCGGATATCACAAGCACGATGAATATGTATCTGGGAGGCGCTGTGAGCCTCTGTGTACTGGTGTATGTTTGCAAGCCGATGAGTAAACTCAGGTTTGCGATGTGCGCTGCGATGACCTGCATATTTGTGGGGGCCTGTCTGATTGCGCCTGCATTTTTCGGAATACTGCCCGTTTTTTCATAGAAATCAAAAAGTCGCTATTAACTGATTTACATAACACGAAAAATATGGTACAATTTACATAACTATACTGTATTTGGGGGACAAGATGGGAAAAGACAAAACAGAGGAAACAATCAAAGAAGAAACAAACAAGAACATATCCAAAAGGAGTGCTCTCAAAAAGCTGGGGCTCAAAAATGTCCTGACAGCTGCTGTGGTGTATGTGTTTTTCATGGCGCTCATCTCCGTTTTTGTTGTGTTTTTGTATAATTCCATCAAATCAAATATAACTGTACGTGGTGAGTTGGAAGCCCAAAAATCAGCTGCGAAGCTTGATTATTTTGTGAGTGAGAGTGCTGACATAGTCAAGCAAATGAGATATTCGGTTGACAATATGCTTTCAAAACACGTTTCTCACAAGGAAATTCTTGATTATCTGGTTACATCCACAACTAATATTCAGACAACGGTTGATGACAGGTTTACCGGTATATATGGGTATATAGATGGTGAGTATATGGACGGTGCCCTGTGGGTGCCGGAAGCCGACTATGTGCCGACAGAACGCCCGTGGTATACAAGAGCATATGATGCGGGTGGTAAACTTGTGCTTGTGGAGCCTTATATTGATTCCGAAACCGGAGAAATGACTATGACTGCTGCACAACTTTGTAATGACAAAAAAAGTGTAGTGGCGCTTGATATAAAAGTTACTATGATTGAAGAGATAACCGGTGAAAGGGAAGAAGGGAAAATTGGCATAGTGACTGATGAAACCGGTATTGTTATAGCACATAGCAACTTGGAAGAAATAGGTCACAACTATCTGCAGGAAAAAGACACTATGGGGGCAGCGCTTGCAAAAGAGCTTGCTGCCGGAAATGAGATTTGCTTTGGATTCAGTTACGGTGGTACGGATTATCTGGTATATGATATGGCCGTAGGTGAGAATTGGCATTCAATATCTTTGATTGATACCGAAAAGAATTATAAACCGCTGCGAACACTTATCATTATTACGATTATTATTTTCATAGTTACAACTCTTGTTCTCGTGTCTATTTTTATAAATATGGGCAGAAAGAGCATAGCTGTTGAAACACTTAGTGATGAGCTGTCTGAAAAAGAAATACAAACGGAAAAAGCTATTGCCGCGAGCGAAGCGAAGACGTCATTTTTGTCAAATATGTCTCACGAAATCAGGACACCTATAAACGCGATTCTGGGCATGAACGAGATGGTGCTGCGCGAGTGCGATGAGGGACCTATATTTGAGTATTCAGAGAATATCAAAAATGCGGGTAACACACTTCTCGGGATCGTAAATGATGTTCTGGATTTTTCAAAAATAGAAGCAAACAAATTGGAGATAATTCCCGTCGAGTACGATTTGGCGTCTGTGCTTAACGACCTTGTGAATATGATTAAGACTCGTGCCGATGCCAAAGGATTGGAATTAAAAATCGATTTTGACAAAACCATACCGGGTGTTCTTCTCGGTGACGAGATACGAATCAAGCAGGTTGTAACCAATATCCTCACAAATGCTGTTAAGTACACGGAAATGGGTTCTGTGACATTTTCGGTTTGGGGAAGAAGAAACGAGGCGAATCCTGATGAGGTCTATCTGGATGTGAAGATAAGTGATACGGGAATAGGTATAAAAGAAGAAGATATGGACAAGCTCTTTGGTACATTTGACCGTATCGAAGAGGAGAGAAACCGTAACATAGAAGGAACCGGACTCGGTATGACTATCACGCAAAAGCTTCTGAAGCTGATGAACAGTAAACTTGTGGTTGAAAGTGAGTACGGTGTTGGTTCGACATTCAGTTTTTCGGTTTTGCAGGGAGTGGTTTCCAGAGAATATGTCGGAGACTATGAGGAGTCATTCCATAGACATTTGGAGTCAAAAGAGGAATACACTGAAAAATTTGTCGCTCCGAAAGCGAAGATTCTTGTGGTGGATGATACACCGATAAACCTTGTTGTATTCAAAGGACTTTTGAGTCAGACAAGAATGCAGATTGATGAAGCAAATGACGGTTTTGAGTGTCTGGAGATGACGAAAAAGACCAAGTATGATATCATTTTTCTCGATCATATGATGCCTAAGATGGATGGTATCGAAACATTTCAAAATATGCGCGCCGACGAGGAAAACTTAAACCTTGAAACTCCGGTTGTGTGTCTGACAGCCAATGCTGTTTCAGGCGCGAGGGAGATGTATATGAATGCCGGTTTTGATGACTATATCACAAAGCCGATAAATACAAACAGGCTCGAAGCTTGTATATGTGAATTCCTACCGAATGATATTATAAAGTATATTTCGGAAGAAGTGACTGAAGAGGAGGTTAAAGAAGAAGCAGACAGCCTGGATCCGTCAGTTTTTGATGCGATTGTCGGCATAGATGTTGCAATCGGTCTTGATAATTGCGGTTCGCCCTCCGGGTACAAGACTGTTGTGGATATGTTCTACAAGGGAGTTAAGTCGAGGGCTGCCCAGATAGATTCATTTTTCAAGGATGAGGATTGGGAAAACTATACAATCAAGGTACACGCGCTGAAGAGTTCTGCGAGAATCATAGGAGCTACAGATCTTGGTGAGGATGCCTATAATCTTGAGATGGCCGGAAAAGAAGGAAGGATAGATTTCATCAAGGAAAATCACGCGAAGTTGATCGCGGAATATGAAAAAATGTATGATATCCTGGATCCTGTTTGCGGCAGCGGTGCTTCACTTGGAGGCGAGGCAAAAAAAGAAGAGTATGAGGACGATTTGAAGGATGAGGCAGGCGAGGATGCTATACAGGGTTGGTATGACAGAATCAAAGAAGCTGCCGATGAAATGGATATAGATGAGATTGAGGATATCATCAAAGAGGCGAGACTCTACAAACTGCCTGAAGAAGTTAATGAAAAATTCGATAAAGTCTTGGATCTTTCGACTCAGTTTGAGTACGATGAAATCATAGATTTACTGGATTAAAGAGGGGTGACAACTTATGGCAAAAACGAACGGAAGAGTGGCAATCATACGAAATGAGGACGGTTTGGTAGTGGGATCCGTATCAAAAGAGTTGATTGACAATGGAATAACTCCCATATACGCGGAGTATTCGCCCAGAAAAATCGCCATGATTAGCGATATGGCGGATATGTTTATTCTTCTGCTCGAGGGAACAATGGCAGAAATGATTGAAATAACGGAAAGTATCCGCGATTTGGCGAAGTCACAGAACAAAATGTTTGTCGGCATCGGAGAGAGAGTTGACAACGATTTTGTCAAGAAAAATATCGCGGGATTCGCATTTGACGCATTCTATGAAAGGCCTGTCAATGCATCCGCTTTTGTCTCGGATATGCTCAAATACCTGGAAAAAGGCAAAGCAGCAGGAAAGACCAAGAAAAAGATTTTGATTGTTGATGATGACGCTTATTTCGCAGGGGTTCTCAGAGACTGGCTCAAAGATCAGTATCAGGTTGCGGTTGTAACAGACGGTACGAAGGCGATAAGTCATCTGTTGAAGCGGCCTATGGATTTGGTGCTTCTTGATTATCAGATGCCGGTAGCCAGTGGCGCGCAGGTGTTTGAGATGATGAAGGCAGATGCGGGCACCAGAAAGATTCCGGTTATATTTTTGACTGGAGTGGATGACACGGAAAGTGTTAAGCACGTGATCTCGCTGAAACCGGAAGGGTACCTGCTTAAGTCGATCAGCAAAGAGCAGCTTTTGGAGAGACTTCAGCAGTTTTTTGAAAAACATTGAAAATAGCTTGACAACGCGCGTAGAAATATGTATAATGGGAAAAGTCGTGAGTTTTGCTAAGCAAAACGAAGAAAGCTCGGCGCAAAGCGACGAGATTTTGGGGTCTTAGCTCAGCTGGGAGAGCATCTGCCTTACAAGCAGAGGGTCACAGGTTCGAGCCCTGTAGGCCCCAGGATGTTTACAAAGTAAACATCATTACAATTTAATTTATGTATGTGGCGGGGTAGCTCAGTTGGTAAGAGCACACGGTTCATACCCGTGGTGTCGCTGGTTCGACTCCAGTTCCCGCTACTTATCCCGTTTCAGTTATCTGGAGCGGGATATTTTTTTAACGCATTGTTTTAGAATGGATGGTGGCTATGAGAATAGGAAACGGATATGATGTTCACAGGCTTGTGGAAGGCAGGAAGTTGATACTGGGCGGCGTGGAGATAGAGCACACGCTGGGACTCGACGGACACTCGGATGCGGATGTGCTTTTGCACGCGATATCTGACGCGCTACTCGGGGCAGCGGCGCTTGGAGACATAGGTCTTCATTTTCCGGATACTGATCCTGAATACAAGGGCGCGGACAGTTTGAAGCTTTTGGCAGCGGTTGGAGAAAAAGTCAGAGAAAAAGGATACAAAATAGAAAACATAGATTCAGTCATCCTGGCACAAAAACCGAAACTCAGGCCGTATATAGATGATATGCGGAAAAATATCGCGCAGGCGCTGGGGATTGATACAGATCAGGTAAGTGTCAAGGCTACTACTGAGGAAAAACTCGGATTTACCGGAAGAGAAGAAGGTATGGCTGCCTATGCAGTAACACTTCTGTCATGACATTTTTATAAACAATTTAAGATAATTTCTTTTTGACACGTTGGAGAGCATTGTCGATAGATTTGGGAGTTTTGTTTAGTTTTTTCCCAATCGATGAGATGCTCTCTCCTTCTATGTAGAGGAGCACTACATCGCGCTCAAAACTGCTCAGGCGTGACATGAGGCTCTCTTTGATGTCGGTTACATTTTCCCTGTCGATAAGGATTCTCTCGGGGTCTGAATTGATATCGGGCGGGAGTGTGTCCGCGATCGTTCTCGAATCATCTTCTTTGTTTGACAGAGATGCCGGCGCGTCAAGTGATATCGAAGAGTTAAGCGGTGAGTTTTTCAGTCGGTTTGCTGACTTGATGACGTTATACAGGTGGTTTGAAATACAGGTTGATGCATAGGGCGCAAAACCGCCTGTTGAAGCAGCTTTTTCGTCGTAAGAACGAACCGCCTTGTATAGGGCTATCATACCCTCCTGTATCAGGTCGTCGTTTTCTCCGCCGATTAAATACAGGGCGCGGGCTGATTTGCGCACCATACCCTTGTAACGGTTTATGAGAGTATCAACTGCCTGCTCTTCACCGCCACGAAAAAGCTCTATCAGTTCTTCATCAGAGAGATTATTTAAATCTGAGATTTTTTCAGTCATATTCTACCTGCTTCTTTGTCTGAGTATTTCAAATCCGAGTACGCCTGCTGCGACTGAGGCGTTTAACGAGTCGATATCGCCTTTTGTTGGGATGCTTGCTATGAGGTCACAGTTTTCTTTTACAAGGCGGCTTACGCCCTCGCCTTCGCTTCCGATCACGAGTCCTATCGGCCCCGAGAGGTTAAGGTCATACATAGAAGTTCCGTCCATATCTGCGCACACAAACCAGAGTCCTTTATCTTTGAGTTTTTTTATGGTATCTGAGATGTTTGTCACGCGTGCAACAGGAGTGTGGTGAATAGCGCCTGCGCTTGCAGCCACGACCGTTGCAGTCAATCCGACAGCTCTTCTTTTCGGGATGATCACGCCGTGCGCTCCGGACATGTTTGCGGTTCTGATGATAGCTCCTAAGTTGTGAGGGTCGAGGATGCCGTCAAGTATGTAGATATACGGCGGTTCTCCTGCGTCTTCAGCTTTTTTCAGTATATCGTCAACTGATGCGTATTCAAAAGCAGAAAGTTTCGCGATAACTCCCTGATGATGTCCTTCGGATGACAGCTGGTCAAGTCTTTCTTTTGTAATGAAGTCAACGGTGGTTCCCAGCTTTTTCGCCTCACGGAGTATGGTCTGCAGACCTGAATCATTCGCTTTTTGAAGTACGAACAGCCTGTCAACCGTTGCACCCGAACGCAGTGCCTCGAGTACACTGTGTTTGCCCTCAAGCTGAAGTTCGTCGGTTTCATTTTTATTATCGTTTTCGAATTTATGATTCTTTTTATCGTTCATTATTTGTCTCCTCATCTATCGCATTTTTCAGAAGTTCAATCCCTCTTTCAAGTTGTCCGGAAAAATACCAATACCCGAATAATGATTCAAAACCCGTAGCTACACGGTAGTCCTTGATATCCGAATGCTTGGAAACAGAGGTTGTTTTTGTGTTTCGCCCCCTCTTAAAAATGCCCTCTTCCTCCTCATTCAGTTTCGGAAGAATTCTCTTTGCAAGTTTGGCCTGAGTAGTGGCGTTTACGAGATCCTGCGCATGTCGGTTCATTTTTTTGACTGATGTTTCGCCTGAATCGAAAACTATGGTGCGTATCACAAGCTCATATACGGCATCGCCTACATACGCAAGTTTCAGCGGTCCTGCCTGGTTTGCGGCGGGCTGCGTCAGGTCAAACTGTTTATTTATGGTTTCGAGCGTGGATTGCATTCGATACCTACCTCCCGTACGGATTGATAAATCTTTATTATTATATAGTATACGGGCGATTTGTGCAAGATTTTTCCGAGAAGAAGTCGTTGACGAAAACAGCAAAATGTGGTAAATTATTATTATGTTTTTGAACGGAGGGAATGGCCTTTGCAATCTCATCATACAAAAGAGTTGCAGAGGTTTTATTTGCATCATGAAGTGGAGGATAATGTGAAAAAGATTCTTTTGACAGGCTGTGACGGACAGCTTGGACGCGCGGTACGCGAAGAATACGGGGATGAGGCTTCGTTTATTCTTACGGGCCACCATGCTGAGGGTGACATACGTGCGCTTGATATCTCTGATATGGACGCGGTTTATGAGCTGGTAACGACGGAAAAGCCGGATGTGATTATAAACTGCGCTGCTTATACGAATGTTGACGAAAGTGAAAAAGATTTTGAGACAGCGTTTCGTGCAAACGCCCTCGGACCGAGAAATCTTGCTGTAGCTTCTGATGAGGTTGGTGCGAAACTTTTTCATATCTCAACTGACTATGTTTTCCCGGGAACGGATTCTACGCCGTTGAATGAATCGGCGATTCCGGGACCGATCAGCGCGTACGGCAGATCAAAACTCTGGGGTGAAGAGTACGTGAGACAGCTTTCGACCAAGTGGTTTATTCTTCGGACTGCGTGGTTGTACGGTGACGGCAAAAACTTTGTACGAACGATGCTTAAACTATCAGAAAACCATGATGAAATCAGTGTGGTAGATGATCAATTTGGATCACCGACTTCTGCAGACGAAGTTGCGAGATTGATTCATCGTTTGGAACCTACACATTTTTTTGGAATATATCATGCCACGTGCGAGGGCTCAACCAATTGGGCCACATTTGCGGAAGAGATATTCAGAATGTTCGGAAAATCTACTGCAGTTAAGCACGTAAGCAGCAGGGAGTACAAAAAAATGAACCCTGCGTCGGCTGATCGTCCACCATTTTCCATACTTGATAATTCTATGTTACGCATGCAGGGAATAGAGCCAATGAAGGAATGGAAGGATGCATTTGCCGAGTGGGTTGAAAAAATAAAAAATCAGGAGGTAAAGTAGTGATGAGAACATATTTGGTAACAGGTGGAGCGGGGTTTATAGGATCGAATTATATTCACTATATGTTTAGGAAGTACGGTTCAGAGATACGCATAATAAATGTCGATGCACTGACATATGCCGGAAATCTTGAAAACTTAAAAGACCTCGAAAACAATGATAATTATTCTTTCGTTCGCGCAGATATCACGGATCGTGATGCCATAGCAGACATTTTTAAAAATAATGATATTGACAGGGTGGTTCATTTTGCAGCTGAGTCTCACGTGGACAGATCGATCAAAGATCCCGAGGTATTTGTCATAACAAACGTTGTGGGAACGGCTACCATGCTTAATTGTGCCAAAGCAGCATGGGAACTGCCTGACGGAACATTTAAAGAGGGGAAAAAATTCCTTCACGTATCAACGGACGAAGTATTTGGATCGCTTCCGGATGACGGAAAGTCTTATTTTTATGAGACCACTCCGTTTAGTCCTCACAGCCCGTATTCAGCCAGCAAAGCCGGTTCGGATCTGTTGGTAAAGGCGTATATGGACACATACAAATTCCCGGCAAATATCACAAATACATCCAATAACTATGGACCGTATCAGTTCCCGGAGAAGTTGATTCCGCTTTTGATTCACAATTCACTTGAGGGGCGCGACTTGCCCGTATACGGCGACGGTATGAACATCCGCGACTGGCTCTATGTAGACGACCACGCAAAAGGAATAGATATGGTTATGGAGCAGGGAAGGCTTTTTGAGACATACAATATCGGCGGACATAACGAAAAGAGAAATATTGAAATAGTAAACCTTGTTATCGAGACATTGCTTGAACTGCTTCCGGATGATGATCCGAGAAAGAAAAATGTATCGAAAGACCTGATTAAATTTGTCGAAGACAGAAAAGGGCATGACCGCAGGTATGCCATAGCACCTGATAAGATAAAAAAAGAAGTGGGTTGGGAACCTGAAACTACTTTTGAAGTGGGAATAAAAAAGACTATAAAATGGTATCTTGAGAACCCTGAATGGTTTGAAAGAGTGACAAGCGGCGCGTATCAGGAATATTATGAAAAAATGTACGGCTGATGATCGGAGGAGATAAACATGGGAAAAATAAAAGTTGAAAAGGATTGTGGCGGAATCAAAGGACTCTGTATCATCGAGCCTGCTGTGTACGGAGATGCCAGAGGATATTTCATGGAGACATATAATTATAATGACTTCAAAGAAGCAGGCATAGACAAAGAATTTGTGCAGGACAATCAGTCGGCATCAACAAAAGGCGTTTTGAGGGGGCTTCACTATCAGATTAATTATCCGCAGGATAAGCTGGTGCGCGTGGTTAGTGGTGAGGTTTATGATGTTGCAATTGACCTGCGTGAGGGAAGTGAGACTTTCGGCAAGTGGTTCGGTGTGCGATTATCGGCAGATAATAAAAAGCAATTTTTCATCCCGAAGAACTTTGCGCATGGATTCCTTGTTCTTTCAGATACGGCTGAGTTTTGCTATAAAGTAACGGATTTCTATCATCCCGACGATGAGGGAGGAATTCTTTGGAATGACCCGGATATCGGTGTTGAATGGCCACTTGATGAGATAGCGGGAACGGATATTTTGCTTTCTGATAAAGACAAAAAACAGGCATCTTTTGCTGATTACAAGAATAAAAAATAGGGGGAAAAATCTATGAAAGGAATAGTTTTGGCAGGGGGATCGGGAACAAGGCTCTATCCGCTTACTATGGTTACATCCAAACAGCTTTTGCCGGTGTTTGACAAACCGATGATATACTATCCGATTTCCACGCTTATGCTTGCAGGAATCAAGGACATACTTATCATCTCTACACCTGAGGATCTGCCGAGATTTGAGAGCCTTTTGAAAGACGGAAGCCAGTTCGGCATCAATCTGTCATACAAGGTTCAGCCAAGTCCCGATGGTTTGGCGCAGGCATTTTTGATAGGTGAAGAGTTTATCGACGGTGAGCCGGTTGCGATGGTTCTCGGGGATAACATTTTTCATGGACAGGGACTCACGGATATCCTGAGAAAGGCCGCTGCAAAGGAAGTTGGAGCAACGGTATTTGGTTACTATGTGGAGGACCCGGAGCGATTCGGTATCGTAGAGTTTAATTCGGAAGGGCAGGTTGTATCTATAGAGGAAAAACCCGAGAAACCAAAGAGTAATTATTGTGTTACCGGATTGTATTTTTATGATGAACACGTGGTTGAATACGCGAAAAGTTTGAAGCCGTCAGCCAGAGGAGAACTGGAAATCACAGATCTTAACCGTATCTATCTGGAAAAAGGCAATCTGTCTGTGGAGCTTCTCGGACGCGGATTTACCTGGCTTGATACGGGAACGCATGAGTCTCTGGTTGAAGCTTCTGATTTTGTTTATACTATAGAAACACACCAGCACAGAAAAATCAGCTGTCTAGAGGAAATCGGTTATGAAAACGGCTGGATAGATCGTGACGGTATGATTAAGGCATATGAAAAATATAAAAAGAACCAGTATGGAAGATATATCAAAGACGTGCTGGAGGGAAAGTATCATTAAATCAGTATAAAGAAATATGAAGAAAGGAATTATTATGAAAAAGGTTAAAAGAACACTCGTTACATTATTAACACTTGCGCTTATGATGTCGGTTTTTTCCCCTATGGGAGGAAAAGCTTTTGCAGCGTCAAAAGTGAAATTGAGCCGCACGAAAACTACACTTTATGTAGGTGATTCAGAGACACTTGCGCTGCTTGGAATCACGGAAAAACAGGCAAAAAAAGTGACTTGGAAATCATCAAAAACATCAGTTGCAACAGTGAATAAATCAGGAAAAGTAAAAGCAAAAAAAGCAGGCAAATCTACTGTTACGGCAAAGCTTAATAAGAAAAAATACACCTGCAAAGTTACTGTTAAAAAAGCAAAGATTCAGTACGTAGAAGTGACGCCGGAACCGGATGCTCCGGAGCAGGGCAATCAGATATACCAGAACGATGTTACGAAAGCTATGACGTCAGCTGCGTATTGGTATAATAAATTAAAAAATCCAAACAAAGTCCTGATGACAAAGGCAGAGATAGAGGCAGCGAATGAACTGAATTATTCGACATCAGGCACCGCTATGAGGGACCTGAAAAAGATGTCAACATATGATGGTGAAGCAAGAAAGCAATCTTTGATGAATGAACTGACAGGTGAAGTCAGACCGCTTGTGAAATCAAAGTGTGATGATGAGTTGTATGTTGATAAAAATAAGCTTGAAAAGGATGCCATAGATGCTTGGTTTGCTGAGATGAAAGCGAATATTGAAGCAGCCAATGTAACAAAAGACGCTGAATACAAATTCGGTGTTGTAGTGAAAAGAGCAGATTTGGCTATGGCACCAACGAGTTCATTTGTTGCTTACAGTGCGTCTGATTCAGACAGTGAGTTTGTAAATTCATCAGCGAATATTAATGAGCCGGTTATTGTTGATCTGGTTACGGCGGACAATAAGTTTACACACGTTTATACCGATAATTGTAATGGTTGGGTTGAAACGGAGAAAATTGCTATATGTGATGACAAGGATGAATGGGAGGCTCAGACCTATCCTGAGAATCCATTGGTAGTGAAAGCAAGTCACCTGACGCTTGAGCAGTCTTATTATATGCCGGATGTATCAGCGCTTGATCTTTATATGGGAACAATTCTTCCGATGGTACCGAAAGAGGCTATAACCGGAAGCATCGCTGAGAGATATCCATGGTATTCATACACAGTGTATATTCCAACACGTGACAAAAATGGAAAAATGCAAAAGCAGATGGCATTGATATCTTCACATCACGATGTTTCTATAGGATATCCTGCGTTTACACAGAAAAATATCCTCGAGATCGCGTTTAACCTGCTTGGAGACAGGTATGGATGGGGAGGATGTCTCGGAGCATATGATTGTTCTTTGTATATGAGAGATATCTATCGTTGTTTCGGACTTGCGATACCCAGAAACACGACACATCAGTCGCAGGCACCGTATTATCATGTGGATTTTTCTGAAGATATTGAAACTAAAAAGAAAGAAATATCAAAGCTTGATCCGACTTCAATACTGTTTTGTGGAGGACACGTAATGATGTATATCGGGGATGATGCCGGAAAACAGTATGTAATCAGCGATTTGGGGTCACTTAAGGATACTGATTGGGATGGAGTTAAATCCGTTTATTCGGTTTCTGTTAATTCGCTCGATGTCAGAAGAGGAAAAAAATATAATTTCATGACTTGGCTTGAAGCATTAACTTGCGGCTTTACTCCTTGGAAGAAAGCCGCAAGTTGATGAGAAATAATAGACTATATCAGTTGTTCACTCCATGGTGAACTTCGTTATTTGACGCGTTTAGCGCCCTGAACACGAATCCGTTATCTTTGCCCCATTTGATGATTCTGTCCAGGGCGTTTATCGTCTTGTCATTTCCGGAGAAATCGTGCATCAGAACCACATTTCCGCGACCTTTTTGGCAGCCTTTTGTTACAGCCTTGTATACCTGTGCGGCGTTATTTGAACCGCCGGCATCGCCTGAGGATACATTCCAGTCAAAGTATTTGAATCCCCATTTCGGAACCAGCTTGGAAAGCCTGGTCATGATACCTGTGCTGTAGTGACGGCTGATTGTATTTGAGCTTCCGCCCGGAAATCTGGTCAGTGTCGACCATACTCCGAATTCTTTGTAAAACAGTTTTTGAAGTTTGGTCAGATTTTTCTTGTATGCTTCCTCAGATTTATATATATCTTTGTAGGTGTGACTGTATCCATGAATTGCAAGTGTATGGCCTTCGTCGAGGATTCGCTGTGTGAGGTCATAGTCTTCTTTTGCTGGTTTGATCTCAAAAAATGTAGCTTTTACGTCGTTATCTTTCAGTATGTCAAGAACCTTCGGCGTACTGTATCTGGTAGGACCGTCATCGAAAGTCAGATAGATGACGCTTTTCGGTTTTTTTTCTACGGTTACGTGGCTTATATACGTAGGAGTGCCGCTCTCGTCGTATCCCACAACATCGGTTTCGCCGGCTGATTTTCCGGTGAGCTTTGATCCGTTTTTGCCGACTTTTACGACTTTCGGGTTGGCTGAAACCCAAGTTACCTTGCCGACTTTTTTTGCAAACTGATACTTGAGGTCAACAGAATCTGTTGTAAAAATGCTCTGTTCGGCAAGCATAAAGCCCTTGTCTTTCATTTCATCGACATTAAGTGTTGCAGCGTCTGCAGAGGCATCGGCCTGCGATACATCCTTTGCTTTTTCGGCATCACCGCTGTCAGGAGTATCCTGTTCGCCTTCCATTTCTATTTCGCCTTCTGAGATGACTTCCTCGACCGGTGCAGGGTTATTTTTCTGCTCTCCGCAGCCGGGGACGAGTCCTATCATCAGCGTAAGCGCCAACAGTGGGCACATTTTTCTAATCATTTTTTTCATTTTTGTTACACTCCATCTTCTTCATAGCATTTATCGCGCAGGCAGTGCAGTTGCCGTCGCATTTTTGTTCATCGTTTTCACCTGCGTGAGGCCCCCTGTGGAGCATGTACGACCACGCAAATATACAACCGCAGATGATTGCAAATATCGCAATCCACGCAATCACAGTCCCCATAGTTTACCTCCTTTGCTTTCTGAATTGGTAAAACATCTGTTTCTTATTGTATCATTATTCGGATAAAAGTCAAGTTAGGCTTGACTGATTTGCCCGAGAAGTGGTACAATATAAGCGTTGTGTGGTTAGGCGGGCGCTACAGATGGGGCGGCCTGAAAACGTAAGTTGAAAAAAGTTGAAAAAATCAAAGTGGTTATAAAGAGAACAGGTTATAAAACTGTTAAGCTGACGCTGAAAGCAGATAAAAAAGGTATGTTTTGTCGGAATTATAACGTGTGATGATTGTATTAATTCACCCTGCTGCCGGATGATTGGACGTCTGAGTGGCAGGGTGAAGTGAATTAAAACGGAGGGGAAAAATGAAAACAAAGAACAGAATTATTTCGATAATTATCTCGATAGCGCTTGTGCTGGGACTGGTAGGAGTTGTAAATCCGGTTGATTCAGTTGCGGCAAGCAAGATTAAGATAACTGTTAAGAATTGCAATACCGGTATAGTTTCGTTGAAGAAAGGAACGTCCTATAAGCTTGGAGCAAAAGCCGGTAAAGCGAAAATCACATATAAATCCTCCAAAAAGATGATTGTTACAGTTTCGAAAAAGGGAGTTGTTAAAGCACTCAAAAATGGTGTTTCCACGGTTACAATCAAAGCTAAACTTGGAAAAAAGACAGCATCAAAGAAAATATCTGTTAAGGTAATTTCAAAAAAACAGTATAAAAAAGTTAAATCTTTGAAAGCAAAAGTAAAAAAGCTGGAAATCTCTGTTGGAGATACAATTAAAGCCAATGTTAAAATTAATCCTCAAAATGCATCAAACAAAAACCTTTTATTCTCAGTGAATAAAAAGTCTGTA
Source organism: Eubacterium sp. (assembly GCA_024684535.1). Classification (GTDB taxonomy): domain Bacteria; phylum Bacillota; class Clostridia; order Lachnospirales; family Lachnospiraceae; genus Eubacterium_F. Next base: position 28,476 of record JAIKWQ010000107.1, read on the forward strand.
GCCGATGTGACTGAAAATGGTCAGATAAAAGCTAAAAAAGCCGGTTCAGTCAAAGTGAAAGCAAAAAGTTGCGACAATAAAAAAGCTACTGTAACAATAACTGTAAAAATAAAAGAAGCCGGAAAAAAACCGTCTCCTACAGAAGATACAGATTCTGTTGTTGAAGAACATAACAAGGATAGCGACGGAGACGGATATCCTGACTATGTAGAAATCAACTACATGGGAACTAATCCGGATAAAAAAACAAAATCAGATGAAATACCTGTGAAAGGCATTGTGACAGCTGAGGGGGTTCAGGAAGTACAATTAGATGATGCATCTGTTAATTCGAATGATTTAAATGAATACTATTCAGAAAAAGATGATAAAGTATCACTGGTTCTGCCTATAGAATATGCAAATGTTGAAATAGGTACAGTGATTTTTGTTAATCCATGCAAGGCATATCAAAACGGGGAATCTGTGATTGTAGAGGAGATCAAACAAATCAGTGATG
>JAIKWQ010000034.1 GCA_024684535.1 Eubacterium sp.
GCCTGATCGTACTTGATTTTTGCGGTATTTTGGTCTATTTCAAGTTTTTTAAGTTTTTCAGACTTTTCGGATGCCGTTTCAGTGAGCATTACAATTTCTTCTTCGATATCCTTGATCTCAGTTCTGTAGTCATCAAGTTGCTGTCTGATAGCTTTTAAATTTTCTTCGATTTTTTCTATCTCACGGTTTCTGCCGAGAAGGTGGTTTTTGTTCTTGAAAGCACCACCGGAAATTGCTCCTCCCGGATTCATCAGCTCTCCGTCAAGAGTTACTATACGGATTGAATAGCCGAATTGTTTGTTTATGGCAAGCGCATTATCAATATTATCTACAAGCAGATACCTTCCAAGTAAATATCTTATGATCTTATCATACTTATCGTCTCTGTCAACAAATGTATCCATAGGACCAAGCACACCGGGCATATTAAGCGCTTCATCATCCCAAGGTTTTTTCTCGCTTGGAACAACTGTTGTCAATGGCAAAAATGTAGCTCGTCCATAATGGTTTTCTTTAAGGATTGTGATCATATCCTTTGCAACCTGCTCATCTTTTGTGATTATATTTTGGATGTTACCTCCGAGACAGGTTTCAACAGCGATTTCGTATTTTTGTTCAACCTGAATAATGTCAGCAACTACGCCAATTACGCCGGGATTATTTTTCTTTTGTTCCATGACTCTTTTGATACTCTGGCCGTAGCCTTCGTATCTTTCAGTCATGTTTTTTAATGTTTCAAGCTTGGAATTTTCTCTGTGATAATCACTTTTTGTTTCATCTATTTTTCTGTTTATCTGAGTGATATCAGCTCTGCGTCCGGCAATTTTATTTATAGTTGTTTTGTGAGCAATATACTCTTCGTCATATATTTTCTTTGCGTTTTTGAAAGCTTCTTCTTCGGCCTTCATACTCTGCGTAGCTTCATCAACCTTTGACTGGTTTGTGATGATTTTCTGGTTTAACTGCGCCTGAAGAATTTTATTCTGTTCAAGTTTGGAATTAAGTTCCTGCTTTCTGAGTGTTATTTCATTAGTTCTGTTTATGGAATCAATTATAGCGTCATTTTCTTCGCTTAATCGTATCTCCATGTCAAGAATTGTTTTTTCAATTTTTTCAAGTTCTTCGAGTTTGCACTTTTCTTCATTTTCCATTTCGGACATGCTTTCAGATGCAGCTTCTTTGTCTTTCAAGTATACATCAAGTTCCTTTTTAGTTTCATCAATTGCTGCAGTGATAGCATCTTCACGATCTTTATAAAACTGTTTTCCCTGTTCGATTCCTGCAATCTTTTCCTGTGAAACTCTGATATCACTTTCACAGGTGCTTATTTTGATTGTGGCTTCATTTATGTAATCCTTTTTCTCCTGTATTGAAGCGTCGAAATTCTCTATGGTTTCATCCATCTGCTTGTATTCTTCGGCAGATGCATCTTTTTCATCTTTTGCTTTTTCAAGTTCTTCGGTTGTATTATTTATGTCAGTTGTTATAGCGTTCACCTGCTCTGTGAGCGCTTCATAATCAAGTCTGAAAAGACCGATCTCCATAGTTTTTAATTCGTTTTTGAGATCTAAGTATTCTTTTGCTTTTTCAGATTGTTCACGCAATGGATTTACACGTAACTCTAACTCGGCCAGGATATCTTCAACCCTGACGAGATTCTGTTTTTCAACTTCCAAGCTTTTTTCGGCTGAAGCCTTGCGTTTTTTGAACTTAACGATACCGGCAGCTTCATCAAAAAGCTCTCTTCTATCCTCAGGTTTGCCACTGAGTATCTTGTCAATCTGACCCTGTCCGATGATAGAATATCCCTCTTTTCCGATACCGGTATCAAAAAACAGCTCCTGTACATCACGAAGTCTGCAGGCGGTTCCGTTCAGGAGATATTCACTCTCTCCCGATCTGTAAACGCGTCTTGCAATTTGAACTTCCTCATAAGGTGTATCAAGCTTGTGATCATCATTGGCAATAGTCAGAGCAACATATGCATAACTCTGAGGTTTTCTCATCTCAGTTCCGGAAAAAATGACGTCCTGCATGCTTGTTCCACGAAGCTGCTTAGCACTTTGTTCACCAAGCACCCATCTGACAGCATCAGCGACATTACTTTTGCCGCTTCCGTTCGGACCGACAATTCCGGTTATGCCGTTGTTGAATTCAAAGATAAGCTTATTTGCAAAAGATTTAAAACCATGAACTTCTATACTTTTTAAATACATAATCAAATTCCACCATTTATGATATTATTTTTATTGCTTCATAAGCAGCCATACTCTCGGCTTTTTTCTTCGTAGGGCCGACACCCTCACTGAGCTTTTTGCCCTGTACAAAACAGGCTATTCTGAAGTGTTTGGCGTGTGCCGGACCGCTTTCTTCCACAACTTTATACTCTATTTTTGTATCAGCGTGATATTTGTCCTGAACAAGTTCCTGAAGCGCTGACTTGCTTTCAAACATCATATGTTTTTTGTCTATATCAACAAGAACATATTTTTTTATGAAAATATCCGCAGCGTCAAATCCGCCGTCCAAATATATAGCGCCAATCACAGCTTCAACAGCATCTGACAATATCGAATCACGTTTTGCTCCGCCGGTTGATATTTCGCCGTTGCTTAAACGTATAAAATCTCCGAAGTTCAGCTTCCTTGCAACCTCAGCCAGGCTTTGCTCGCAGACTAAAGCCGCCCTTAATTTGGTCATTTTACCCTCGGGCACCTTTGGATATTTATCAAAAATAAACCGACTCGAAGACAGCTCAAGCACTGCGTCACCCAAAAATTCCAATCTTTCGTTATTTGCTCCGTAGCTCAAACCGTTTTCGTGTGCATACGAAGAATGCGTAAGTGCATTTTCGAGCAAGGCGATGTCTTTGAATTCATAACCGATATTCTTTTGAAGCTGATCAACAGCGGCAAACTTCATTATTTCTCCTTTACTGCCTCGGCAATTTTGTCCTGAATATCATTTTCTTTGAAGCTTATACACTGACCTATGGCTGTTTTAATCTCATAGGCTTTTGAGTTTCCATGTGCTTTTACTACAAGTCCTTTGAGTCCAAGCAAAGGCGCTCCTCCCTGACTTTTTGTATCAAAAGTTTTCAAAAGACCTTTGAGCGCAGGTTTAATAAGCGCTCCGCCTATTTTTGTACGCAGACTCGAGTAAATTCCCTGCTTGATAAGGTCCAAAAAAGTTATTGCAACGCCTTCAAAAAGCTTAAGTATCACGTTTCCGACGAAAGCTTCACAAACGATTACATCCGTAGGGTTACTTGGGATTTCTCTGGCTTCAACGCTTCCCACAAAATTAATTGATTCACATTCTTTCAAGAGCGGATAAGTATCCTTGACAAGTTTGTTTCCCTTTTCTTCTTCTGTACCGATGTTTACGATACCGACAGTAGGATTCTCTTTTTTCATAACATTTGCATAGTAAATCGATCCCATCTGCGCAAACTGCACCAGGTTTTCCGGTTTGGCATCAACATTTGCTCCACAATCAATAAGAAGTGAGAATCCTTTTTTTGATGGAACAAAAGGACACAGAGCAGGCCTTTTCACACCTTTGATTCTTCCGACGATCAGCTGACCTCCGACCAGAATTGCGCCGGTGCTTCCTGCAGACACAACCGCATCAGCTTTTTTGTCTCTGACAAGCTTCATCGCTACAACAAGCGAAGAATTTTTCTTTTCTTTTATGGCAAGCGTCGGAACATCGCCCATCTCGATAATTTCAGTAGACGCTTCTATACTTATCCGGTCTTTCGGATACTCGTGTTTTGATAATTCTTTTTTTATTTCATCGATATTTCCCACCAAAATGACTTTGATTTGAGAAAATTCATTCACAGCATCGATGGCTCCTTTTACCGCTTCAACAGGCGCATAATCGCCACCCATGGCATCAACTGCAACAGTTACATCCATTATTTCATCCTCCTGAATCTATCTGATGTAAAAAAGTACGAAAGCCACCCTTGCTCTCGAGGGTGGCTGGCAAAAATTAATTGCCGTTACTCTTTCGTCTTCTCATAGAAAAATGATTGTCTGGTTTTGAAACCATACTTGCTCGCTCCGATAATCTGTTCCGTACTTCCTACAAAGAACAGACCGTTGTCGACCAATGAATCTGAAAACTTATGGTAAATCTTGTCTTTTGCTTCCTCGGTAAAGTATATCATTACGTTTCGACATACAATCAGATGCATACCTGTCGGATATGGATCCTTCAAAAGATCATGGTGTTTGAAAGTGATTCTGCTTTTAATTTCATCAGAAACTTTCACATACCCATTTCCATCCGGAATGATATATTTATCTCTGTATTTTTTCGGAAGACCTCTGACGCTTTTTTCTATATACCTGCCTTCTTTTGCTTTCGCCATTATTTCATCATCAAGATCTGTGGCAAGTATTTCAACCTGTGAAAGCGGAATGTGTTCTGCCAACAGCATAGCAAGCGTATACGGCTCATCCCCCGTAGAGCAAGCTGCGCTCCATATTTTGAGCCTTTTTCCGAATCTTTCGATCAAAGTCGGGTATACTTCGTTCTCGACAGTTATCCACTGCGGTGGATTACGATAAAACTCGGAAACGTTGATTGTCAGATAACTGGTAAACTCCTTCTGCATCTCAACATTTCTTGAAAGCTCCTGGAAAAATTCATTGTAGTCAGCAAGTTTACGCCTTGTATAGAAGTTATCTATACGCCTTTTCATCTGACTTTCTTTGTACGAATTTAAATCAATTCCGGATAACCTCAGGAAATTTTGTTTAAACTCCTCATATGTGCCTGCCATACCATCTATCCCTCCGAACAGAAAAATATTCCGATCGTAAATTAAGCCTCTTCCTCAGCTGATTCTTCGCTTGCAGCTTTTTCAGCAACCGGCTCTTCCGCAGGTGCCTCAGACTCTGTTGCAGGTGCCTCTTCAGCAGTTTCAGTGGTTGCTGCATCATCAGCCGGCTCGGCATCTTTCTGATTTTCAATCTCTATAGCTTTGATACTGAGTGAAATCTTCTTTGTATCTTCGTTGAAATCAACAACCTTTGCTGTGATCTGATCCCCTACTTTCAGAACATCAGAAGGCTTCTCAACGTGCTCTATAGCAATCTGAGAAACATGAAGAAGCGCGTCTATACCCTCTTCGAGTTCAACAAATGCGCCGAAATCTGTCATACGGGCAACTTTTCCCGTAATAACTGTACCAACAGCGTATTTTTCAGCAGCATCTTTCCAAGGATTGTTCTCATCAAGCTTCATTGTAAGCGCAATCTTTGTATCATTGATATCTTTAATCTTAACTTTTACCTGATCTCCAACTTTGAAAAGCTTCTTCGGATCGTCAACTCTTCCCCAAGACATTTCTGAAATGTGAAGGAGCCCGTCTGCTCCGCCAAGATCAATAAATGCACCGAAATCTGTAAGATTTTTCACTGTTCCGTCAAGCATCATACCAACTTCGATACGTGACAGAAGCTCTTCCTGAAGTTTTTTCTTCTCTTCAACGATAAGAACTTTGCGATCACCGATGATACGGCGTTTGCGTGGGTTTACCTCGGTGAGAACAAATTGAATCTCCTGTTTCTCATACTTTGAAAGGTCTCTCTCATAGATATCAGAAACCAGGCTTGCCGGGATAAATACGCGTCCCTCGCCATAAGTAACTGAAAGTCCGCCTTTAAGCGCAGCATTTACAGTTCCTGTGAGAACTTCGTGATTTTCGAATGCCTCTTCGAAAATCTTGTTCATCTTGTCCTGCTGAAGTCTCTTGTACGTAAGCAGAACCTGTCCTTCTCCGTCGTTGACTTTCATGACCTTGACAGTCATCTTGTCTCCAACCTTAACTTCGCTTGTCAAGTCTACATCGTTGTTATTGCTATACTCTGCCTTGGTAAGTATACCATCAGCTTTATATCCAATATTAAGGATAACTTCATTATCCTTGACATCGATAACCGTCCCTTCTACAACTTCCCCGTTGTGAATAGTCACAAAACTCTCCTCTAACATTTCCTCGAAACTCATCTCTGACATGCCTTACTAACCTCCTGAATGATATTATTTGGGGTCGAAGCCCCTGCGGTAATTCCTAGGCTTGCAAACTTGCTCAAATCTATGTCCTTAAGCTCGTCTGCTGTCTGTATGAAAAAAGTGTCTAAACACTTGTTTTTGCAAATCTCATATAGTTTTCGTGAATTGGAACTCTCCCTGCCTCCTATGACAATCATGGCGTCAGACTGTTCCGCAAGCAACTCTGCTTCCTCTTGTCTGGTCATGGTCGCATGGCAGACTGTGTTCACAATATTTATATAATACCCTTTTTTTTGGAAAATTTCAACTAAATCTTGAAATTTTTTTAAATTAAATGTTGTTTGTGCGACAATACACACAGGGTTATCCTTTGAAAATGGCGTAAAATCGGTTGCTTCAGCTTCATTTTCAATCACAGTGGCTTTTCCGGAAACCCACCCGAGAATTCCTTTGACCTCAGGATGCTGCGCAGAACCGATTATCACTATCTCTTCCCCTGCAGCCGAGTGCTCAGACACCGTCTGGTGAATTTTTTTGACGAAAGGACAGGTCGCATCAACATAGTTTATGCCGTTTTTCTCAAGTTTTTCAATGATTTCCCTGCCAACACCATGCGATCTGATGACTAAAGTTGCATCTTTTGGTATGTTTTCGATGTCATCTGCAATCTTTACGCCCTTTGATGCCAGCTCATCGGTTACGGTTTCATTGTGTATGATAGGACCGTATGTCATGACAGAAGCTGTATCGGCGTCAAGTAGCTCATATACAGCATCTACGGCTCTTTTTACGCCAAAACAGAATCCGGCGCTATCAGCTATGGTAACATTCATGATCCACCTCAACTACTGAGTACATCAGCATTTTTCATAAAGCGAGCAAATCTCTGCAACAACCTCATCTATAGTCATATTAGAAGTGTCAACTTCTACAGCATCATCAGCTTTTTTAAGCGGTGAAACATCTCGGTTCATATCCTGATAATCTCTGGCCTCTATGTCTTTTTTGATTTCATCAAGGTCAGGCGTTTCTCCTTTTTCCACAAGCTCTTTGTACCTTCTGTCAGCTCTGACATCAACGCTTGCAGTAAGATATATTTTCAACTCGGCGTCCGGAAGCACTACGGTTCCGATATCTCGACCGTCCATAATAACACTCTGTTTTTTTGCCATTTCACGCTGCAGCGCGACAAGTCTTTCACGAACAGCGGTATATCTGGCTACTTTCGAAGCAGCATTTCCGATTTTTTCCTGACGAATATCGGTGCTCACATTTTTTTTGTCGAGAAAAATGTTCTGAGTGCCGTTTTCGTAGGCTATTTCGATGCCGAAATCCATAATACCGGTTGAAACGGCTTTTTCATCATCAACGTCGATTCCATTTTCAAGACAACCGTAAGCCATAGTTCTATACATGGCTCCTGTATCAACATAAACAATTCCAAGTTTTGCTGCAACAAGCTTTGCTATAGAGCTTTTTCCTGCACCTGCAGGTCCGTCTACTGCGATATTTACATTTTTCATAATGTCCTCGATTCCGGGATGACTCCCTATTTTATACTGATTTGCCTGCAAGCGCGCCTGTAGACCAAGCTATCTGCAAGTTGTAACCACCCGTCAGGGCGTCTGTATCTATCACTTCACCTGCAAAATACAAACCATTAACAAGTCTGCTTTGCATGGTGTGTGGCTCAATATCTCTTACATCAACCCCACCCCTGGTTATGATTGCCTCATCAACGTTTCTGAGCGATGTAGGTGTGAGTTCCAAGCATTTAAGGGAATTTACGATGCTCTTACGTTCATCCTTTGTGATAAAAGAGGCTCTTTTTGCTGCATCTATGCCGCAAATATCACAAAACACTTCAAGCATGCTCGAAGGAAGCAGGGTGTGAAGCATATGTTTCACTGATTTTTTCCCTGAGCCTTCTATTTCTCGGATCAGTCTTTTGTCAAGCTTGCCTTCATCAAGCGCAGGCTTCAAATCAATTATTAACGAAACCTCGCCGTCACATATTCTGTCTCCGATCAAGCTGCTCGCTGAAAGAACGCAGGGTCCGCTTACACCAAAATGAGTAAACAAGAGTTCTCCAAAATCTTTATGCAGAGTTTTGCCGGATTTTTTTGATTTAAAAATGTACCCACAGTTATTTAGTGTTAGCCCTGCAAGGTCTGATGTCCATCTCTCTTTCGTACACAATCCTGTAAGTCCGGGTTTTGCAGGGACAAGATTGTGACCTGTTTTTGCGGCAAAAGTATATCCGTCGCCTGTTGAACCTGTCGAGGGATAAGAAATTCCTCCGGTAGCTATTATGACTTTGTCAGCAAATATCTTTGTTCCGTCAGTCAGTTTCACTCCTGTGACAGATTTAATCTGCTGTGAATCAGATTCTTTCGAGTCATCCGTCAATACAAGAACATCATCAACTTCAGTGTTTAGCAGGACTTTGACACCCGCTTCATCACAAGCATTTTTCAGGGCTTTTATAACATCTGATGACTTATCGGAAGCAGGAAACACTCTTCCGCCTCTTTCAACCTTCGTTTTAAGTCCAAGTTTTTCAAAAAAATCTATAACATCAAAATTTGAAAATCCATATATACAAGAATAAAGGAACTTAGCATTTGTCACCACCTGTGAAAAGAAATCCTCTGTATCACAGGAATTGGTGAAATTGCATCGTCCCTTCCCGGTTATAAAAAGCTTTTTCCCGAGCTTTTCATTTTTTTCAATAATCACAGTGCTTTTGCCCTTTCTTGCAGAAAACACTGCTGCCATCATACCGGAAGCTCCGCCCCCGATCACGCATACGTCATATTTGTCACTTTGAAGCATACGCCTCGTTTTCTCCCAACTTGAGTGATTCGCTTTTGTAAGCGCCCTCGCTTGATCTGAATACTACATAATGAACGCCCTCGACATTGTCAAGTATGCTGTTTGCAAAACAGTCGAGAATAAGCGTTTCCATATCTTCGACACAGTTTTTCAACGGTTTGCCCTCTGCGTCAAAAACTATAACTGCTGTATCATCAGCAACCTTAGTCTTCTCAAGTGTAGCACCTGTAACGTGTATTTCGTCATCATCAAGGTTGTCTTCAACCAAGTCGCATATATAAACCAAACTGTCGTTACCGTCTTCTTTTTTAACCTGAGAAGGCACAATTTGCATATTTCCTGTATCTATAGTGAAAATAGTTATTGTTTCAAATGTGGGTTCTACAGTTGCCGACGGAGCAGACGGACTTGATGAAGGATCAGTCTTTTCTCCGCATCCGAAAAGAAGTGCAGCGCACAAAATCAGACATACAAAAGATTTTAACTTTTTCAAGATTTCCACCCCTAATCTCCTATCAAAGTTAAGGAGATTATAGTAAAAAAGTTTGTCACTTATTTGACAACACGATTTTTCGGGCCTTTCAGTGTATGTCTTTCATTACTCCCCTGTTTTTGAATATATAATCAACAAGAGAAATGACAGTAAGCGCCAAAGCAAGGTATACAAACACCATATCGATGGTTCTGAATACAGGATGGCTGAAGTTAAAAATCAGCAAAAGTGACATGAGCATCTGAACAAAGGTTTTCACTTTACCCCACCAGCTTGCTGATATGGTAACACCTTTTTCTGCGGCAACAAGTCTGAAACCGCTGATTATAAACTCTCTGCTGATGATAACGATAACCACCCAGGCAGGCATCTCGTCCGGACAATCAACCAAAAAACATATGAGAGCAGCGCAAACCAAAAGCTTATCAGCTAAAGGATCCATAAACTTTCCGAACGTTGTTATCTGATTGTATTTTCTGGCGAGGTAGCCGTCAAAAAAGTCTGTGATGCAGGCTGCTATAAATATTCCTCCCGCCACATAGTCAGAGTATTCAAAATTCATAAGCATCGCTATAACAAAAAGCGGAATCATGATAACTCTGAGTACCGTCAACGAATTAGGCAGATTCATCAGTGTGTCTCCTTCCCGACCAGGTCGTAATCATTTGCCTTTTCTATCAAAACCCTGACCATATCACCGGTCATGAGGTTATTATCCGATCCGAAAAATACATAGCCGTCGATATCGGGAGCGTCCCGAAAGCTTCTTCCGATATAGCAACCGTCTTCAGGCAAATAGCCTTCCGTAAATACGCTAAGTGTTCTGCCGATGTATTTTTCATTTTCTTTTTTTATGATATCTTTTTGCAACAACATAATTTCTTCAGCTCTTGAATTCTTTGTATCTTCATCGAGCAGTCCTTCGAACTCTGCTGCAGGAGTTCCTTCTTCTTCAGAATAAGGGAAAACTCCCAATCTGTCAAATTTTATCTCTTTTATGAAGTTTTTCAACTTCTCATGAGCCTGTTCCGTTTCACCCGGAAAGCCGCTTATTAGCGTTGTTCTGAGAGATGCATCCGGAAGTATCTCACGAATCAGATTGATTTTTTCTCTTATATCGTTTTCATCAGTTCGTCGGCCCATTTTTTTCAATATTTCATCATCACAATGCTGTATGGGCAAGTCAAGGTAATGGCAAACCTTAGGCTCAGTTTTCATAGCTTCCAGAAGCTCTTTTGTAATCTCTTCCGGATAACAGTACATAATCCTGATCCACTCTATCCCATCAATTTTGCAAAGTTTATGGAGCAAATCAGGCAAAGCTTTTTTACCGTATATATCTTTTCCGTAAACAGTAGTCTCCTGAGCAACCAGAATCAATTCTTTTGTGCCGGATTTTGCCAGGTTTTCCGCTTCTTCAACAAGTTCTTCCATCGGGGTGCTTCGGTACGGACCGCGAAGTTTGGGAATTATGCAATACGTACAGTGTTTATCGCATCCTTCGGCGATTTTTAAATAGCTTACTGCGCCCGAACCTGTCACAACTCTTTTTGTCAGGTTATGTGGCAGATAAGCAAGGTCTTTTAAAACTTTCGGGCATTCACCCTCTATAGCGGCATTAACAGCCTGCAGGATATCATCATAGCCGGAAGTTCCTATTATAGCATCTATTTCCGGGATTTCATTTTTTATCTCGTCAGCATATCTTTGTGCCAGACATCCGGCAGCTATAAGCGCCCTGCATTTTCCTGATTTTTTGTACTCCGCAAGCTCAAGTATAGTCTCTATGCTCTCCTCTTTTGCGTCAAGGATAAATGCACATGTATTAACTATTATTACGTCAGCTTCTTCAGCGTCATCGGTAAAAATATAACCGTCGCCTTGCAAAAGCGCCATCATTTTTTCGGTATCAACAAGGTTTTTGTCGCAACCGAGCGACGCGAAATAACAGCTTAAACTCACTTTAAATTCACACTTTCCACGCAGTTGTTCATAAGCATCGCTATAGTCATCGGTCCTACGCCACCGGGAACAGGAGTGATCATCGATGTATGAGGTGCAACATCATCGAAATCAACATCACCACAGAGTTTACCGTTATCCTGCCTGTGGATACCTACATCTATCACGATAGCGCCTTCTTTTACATAAGAGCTGTCAATCATCTTCGGTTTTCCGATAGCGACTATAAGTATGTCCGCTCTTTTGCAGACTTCTTTCAAATCTTTTGTATGGCTGTGACATACGGTAACTGTTGCGTTCTCACGAAGCATAAGCATAGACATAGGCTTTCCGACTATGTTTGAACGTCCGATAATCACACATTCTTTGCCGTCTATCTCTACATCGCTTCTTTTGAGTAATTGAATAATACCAGCAGGTGTACAAGAAACAAATCCGGGCTGACCGATACTGAGTCTGCCCACACTCTCGGGATGAAAACCGTCAACATCTTTGTCAGGAGAAATTGTTTTGATTATCTTGTCCTCATCAATATGCTTCGGTAGAGGAAGCTGAACAAGAATTCCATTGATAGAATCATCATCGTTCAATTTCTGAACCAGCTCTATAAGTTCATCCTCTGTCGTTGAAGCCGGAAGTTCATGCGAAACAGATCTGATACCAACCATTTCACAAGCCTTTTTCTTATTACCGACATAAACCGCAGATGCCGGATCATCTCCCACAAGCACAACGGCAAGCGAAAGCTCAAGCCCCTCGCTTTTCACACGCTCCGCCAGCTCTTGTTTAATTTGGTTAGATATCATTTTCCCGTCAATTATTTCAAACATGATTACCTCCTGAATTCTTGGCTATAGTTAATCTGATCGCTTGGCCTGATAAAGCAATTCTAAGCGAAGGTCTTCGCCTGCCCTCGTTGCGCAGGCTTGGTTTTTTCAAGCCGCACAACGCGAGGTGCAGGTATAAGTGCAAACGGGCCTGAGCGAAATTGACTTTATCAGGTCAAGCATTGAGTAATATTACTCGATATATGATATCTTGTCTCTGATGCTCGGCATATGTATATCCGTCCGATTTATAACATGAGCGCACGCGCGCAACTCATAGACGATATCCTCCGCGTCGCGGACATTTTTCTTGTACTTAACAGAGTGCTCCAAACTTGCCCAAAAGTCCATAGCGATAGTCCGTATCTGGATTTCAACCCTGACACGCTCTTTTCTGTCTGAGAAAAATACAGGAACCTCAACAATCAGATGCAGGCTTCTGTAGCCGTTTTTCTTCGGACGGTTGATGTAATCCTTTGTTTTGATTATCACAACGTCATCCTGTGACTCAAGCATTTTTGCAACCTGATAGATATCATCCAAAAATGCACAGATAACCCTGACTCCGGCAACGTCATTTAAGTTTTCTCGTACAGATTCAACCGTAAGAGGCAACTTTCTTTTGTTAAGCTTGTTTGCGATACTCTCGGGACTTTTGATTCTGGTCTCGATAAACTCGATAGGATTGCGCTTTCTTGTTACGGAAAGCTCGTCATTGAGCACCTGAAGCTTGGTTTTTACCTCACGTATCGCGCCGCTGTACATCATCATCATACGGTCAAACTCAACTTTGTCGATATTTGCGCTGCCGAAGATGTTCGCAAAATCAACAGGAACTTCAGCCCTGTCCATATGCGCAGTCAGGAAATTATCATTCATGTTTCTCATATCATATCATCCCTTTTTTATATTCTGTCATCCCTTTTTGTTATAGTTAATCAGGCAACCTTTGAGAATAATCTCTCTCTCGTGATCAGTAAGCGCTCCGAGACGAAGTTTGATTTCTTTCACATCATCGCTTACAACATAAGCAGTTACTTCATCGATTTTCTCTGAAATTGCCTTTTTAATATCTTTTACAAATATATAATCTCCGAGATCAAACACAAGGTCATCATCAAAAACGAATGGAAGCATTCCCCAGTTAATGAGATTTGAACGATATCTCTTCGTAGCATACTCTCTGGAGATATTTGCAAGTCCACCTAAAACTCTCTGACAGCTGGCTGCCTGCTCTCTCGCTGAACCGTCACCCGGTTTTACTGCAAAAATCACAGATCCAACCTCTGTCTCGGCAGGCTTTGCGTCAACTTTTGCGGCAAGTTTTTCATATACACCCTTGAGCTTATCATCTGTAGCAAAAATATCCCCGCCGGCGATACGGGCTTCTTCTGTAGCTCTGACTTCTTTTGCTCGACCTACGTATGCAGGATCTTTTCTCGAAAGAGTAAACTCAGCAAGTCCGAGCGGATTCGAACGATACGATGAAGTCTCTCCTGAAGGAATGAGCTCATCTGTTGTTGTCACAGGATCGTGAATCATCGATACAACCTTGAGTAATACATTATCTGTGAGCGGATACATGGTCGGCCAATCAACGATGTTTGGTCCGAACTTGATATCAACAGACGGATCAGCTTTGCCGACACCGTTAAATACGCGGTTTTCATATATTGACTTATCAAAGAAATACTTAGGTTTACTGAATGTCACATCGATATCTGTTGCAGGTGTAAGTATGCCCTTGTTTGCAGCGGTTGCTGCGATTGAACGAGCGTCCATAAGTGCAACAGAAGCGATCTGTCCGTCAGTAACCTTTGAACCTTCTCTGTTCGGGAAGTTTCTGGTCGAGTGGCGTATACTTAAGCCTTTGTTTGACGGAACATCTCCCGCGCCGAAGCAAGGTCCGCAGAATGCTGTACGTACAGTAGCTCCCGCCGCCATAAACTCAGCGATGGTTCCATTTTTCACAAGTTCCATCATCACAGGCTGTGAAGCAGGATATACGCTTAGTGAGAACTCATCCGAGCCGATATTTTTGCCTTTCAGTATATCAGCGGCATCACACAGGTTTTCAAATCCACCACCTGCACATCCGGCGATAACGCCCTGTTCAACCTGAAGCTTTCCGTTTACAATCTTGTCGGTAAGCTTGAAGTCGATATTATTGTTGTCAAGACTCACAAGCGCTTTCTTCTCGACATCGCGAAGGATGTCCTCGAGGTTTGCGTTTACTTCTTCGATTGTGTATGCATTGCTCGGGTGGAACGGCATAGCAATCATAGGTTTGATCTTTGATAAGTCAACTTCTACCACTCCATCATAGTAAGCAGTCTCTTCAGGCTTCAACTCTGCATAATCACCTGACCTGCCATGAATTTCATAGAAGTCTTTCACAGCGCTGTCTGTCACCCAGATAGATGAAAGACAGGTTGTCTCTGTGGTCATTACATCAACGCCGATACGGAAGTCGACACTTAAGTTTTCGATACCCGGTCCGACAAACTCCATTACTTTGTTATTTACATATCCGTTTGCAAACACCTTGCCGATGATAGCAAGCGCAATATCCTGAGGACCGACGCCTTTTTCAGGCCTACCTGTCAGGTATATGGCAACTACATCCGGCATCGGAATATCATAAGTCTGCTCGAGAAGTTGCTTAACAATCTCAGGACCGCCCTCTCCCATAGCCATCGTTCCAAGCGCACCATATCTGGTATGAGAATCGGAACCGAGAATCATATCACCTGTCTTTGAGAGCATTTCTCTCGCGAACTGATGGATGACAGCCTGATGAGGCGGTACAAACACGCCGCCGTATTTTTTCGCGCATGAAAGTCCGAAGACATGGTCGTCTTCGTTTATAGTTCCGCCTACAGCACAAAGACTGTTGTGGCAGTTTGTAAGTACATACGGTACCGGGAATTTCTCAAGACCTGACGCTCTCGCTGTCTGCAATATACCAACAAAGGTGATATCGTGAGATGTCAGTTTGTCGAATTTTATATTCAGATTTTGTTTATCATCTGACTGATTGTGCTTCTGAAGGATGCGATAAGCCATCGTTCCTTCCTTTGCTTTTGCTTTATCGAGACTGCCCGCCTCAGGGGTGTTTTCCGGGATCAGAGTCGTTCCGTTTTTCAAAAATGCTCCGCCCTCGTATAAATTAATCATTAGAAAAATACTCCTTTCATCACATATGCCATAATATTATAGCAAAAAAATAAGCTCTCCGCAAGCAAAAATGCAACAAAAACACAAAAAAATGAGCGGACAGTCTTGCCCGCTCATCGTATGTCGATTTATTTTTAGAATAAACCTGTGATCCTACCGGTTTCATCGTCTACGTCTATGCCCTCTGCCGCCGGTACGACAGGAAGTCCCGGCATAGTAACTATGGTTCCTGTCAAAGCTACAACGAAGCCAGCTCCTGCGCTTATATAAACCTCTCTGATATGTACGGTATGGTCGATAGGACGTCCCAGAACATTTTTGTCATCCGACAGAGAATACTGGTTTTTCGCCATACATACAGGCAGGTTTCCAAATCCGAGTTCGGTAAGACGTTTGAGTTCTCTGAGTGCCTCGGCTGTAAACTCTACTCTGCCGGCTCCATATATTTCAGTTGCAATCGTTTCGATTTTTTCTTTAAGCGAGATACTGTCAGGATACAGCGGATGGTATTTGCTCGGTGTTTTATCTATGAGATTTACAACCTTCTCTGCGAGCTCTTTTCCGCCCTCGCCACCGTCGGCCCAAACATCAGCTATTGCGAATTCAGCTCCCTTTGACTCAACAAATTCTTTTACGAATGCTATCTCCTCTTCGGTATCGGTGATAACGTGATTAAGCGCAACCACGCAGGGAACATCGAATTTTGCGATGTTTTCTATGTGCTTTTCAAGGTTTCCTATACCTTTTTTCAGTGCTTCTAAGTTTTCTTCTTTCAGCTCAAGTTTACTTACACCACCATTGTATTTCAGAGCTCTGACTGTTGCCACAAGCACAACAGCGTCAGGTTTAAGTCCTGCTATACGACACTTGATGTCGAGGAATTTTTCAGCTCCGAGATCAGCTCCGAACCCGGCTTCGGTAATCGTATAGTCAGCAAGTTTAAGTGCTGTTTTTGTTGCTCTGATCGAGTTACAACCATGCGCGATGTTTGCAAACGGCCCACCATGCACAATCGCAGGCGTATTCTCAAGTGTCTGTATAAGGTTAGGCCTGATAGCGTCTTTAAGAAGAGCTGCCATAGCGCCGACTGCTTTCAGCTGTTTAGCTGTGACAGGCTTGCCCTCGTACGTATAGGCTACGACAATTCTTGAAAGTCTTTCCTTCAAGTCTTTCATATCACTTGCAAGACAGAGGATTGCCATAATCTCAGATGCAACAGTTATGATGAAATGATCCTCTCTGGTCACACCGTCAGCTTTTCTTCCGAGTCCGACTGTTATATTTCTGAGAACTCTGTCATTCATATCTTCGCAGCGTTTCCATACAATCTGCTTCGGATCGATATTTAACGCGTTATCCTGCTGGATATGGTTGTCAAGCAATGCAGCAAGAAGGTTGTTCGCTGCGGTTATAGCGTGAAAATCTCCCGTGAAGTGAAGATTCAGTTCATCCATAGGCACGACCTGCGCATATCCGCCTCCTGCAGCTCCGCCCTTAAGTCCGAAACAAGGACCGAGCGAAGGCTCTCTGAGTGCGATGATAGCTTTTTTACCAATAACTGACATAGCCTCACCGAGACCGACGGTAACAGTCGTTTTACCCTCTCCTGCCGGTGTCGGGTTTATCGCAGTAACCAGGATAAGTTTTCCGTCGGGATTATTTTTCACCCTGTCCATAAGCTCATCAGTAAGCTTAGCTTTGTACTTACCGTAGAGATCGATCTCATCGGGCTCAATTCCGACTTTTGCAGCGACTTCGGTTATCGGTTTTTTCTCTGCATCAAGCGCAATCTCGATATCCGATCTGACAACATCCATTTTCATAGCTTTCTTCTCCTTTTTTACAAATTATCTGTTTCTTCTGTGCCATCTCTGTTCACAATACATACATCTGTATACGCGATTTTCCTTATCCGTAAGCTTGAACCTGTGAGGCAACTCCTGCTCAACTGATGTTATGCATCTTGGATTTTTGCATTTTATTATGTTAGTTACTATACTTGGCAATTTAAGAGTTTTTTTCTCGACAATTTGGTTGTCTTTTATCACATCTATCGTTATATTTTCATCAAGAACGCCCAAAACATCATAGTCAATAGAAATCGGTCCCTCTATCTTTATGATATCTTTTTTGCCCATTTTGCTCGAGCGGACATTTTTAATGATAGCGACTGAAGAATCAATCTTCTCCAGATTCAGATAGTTGTATATTTCCATAGCTCCGCCGGCATGGATGTGATCTATAACAACGCCCTCTTTCAGTCCGCCTATCCTAAGTTCGTTCATATCTTCCATTTCATCCTCCCATCACTCAATACTCAAGTCCCAAAAGCTTGAGTATCAGAGCCATTCTCACATACACACCGAACTCTGCCTGCTTGAAGTAAACAGCTCGCGGATCGGAATCGACTTCGGTTGAAATCTCGTTCACCCTCGGCAGCGGATGCAAAACAAGCATATCATCCGGCGCCATCTTCATTTTTTTACGATCAAGAATAAATGAATCTTTCAATCTGATATAGTCTTCTTCGTTGAAAAAACGCTCTCTTTGAACTCTGGTCATATACAAAAGGTCAAGTCTCGGCATCATTT
>JAIKWQ010000190.1 GCA_024684535.1 Eubacterium sp.
GACCGCCTGCTCGTGGCGTACTGCTCCATCACGGACGAGGGGAGAAAGCAGCTGTTTGACTATACAGATTATCTGATGACCGCGCACAAAGATGACGACCGCGCGGCGAAAATGAAGAAAATCGGAAAAAAAGATTAACAAGAGAAAAAGGGCGATCAGTTTGACCAGCCCTTTTTTGATTCTTTCTCCATATTCTGAATTAACTACTCTGCCTGAACACTTACTTCTTCTGCGGAAATCACCATCTCAAGATAATCATCCGTCATATCATTTATGAGTAGGAACTTGACATATTGATTTTCCATTTTTGTTTCTAAGATGCTTATTTCATCCCAATTAACACTCTTGGGAACTTCATAGTAGGTTACTCCGGCAAACACAACCGATATGATTCCTGTCTCAGGATCTGACTCCACATAATTCTTCTGCATCCAGAATGCAAAATCAATTTGTACTTCAATCTTAGTGCCATCATCGCTGATGTTGACGCTATCAATTAAACTGTCATGCATTATATAGTTTTCAACAAAGTCCTTAATCGACATTTTATTTACCCCCTTTGGGCAGAATATGAGATGCCCTACTATTCTTTTTCACCGGGTTTCCATTTTTATCAAGATACATGTCTCTAGACCCGGTTGCATTTGGATTCAAAATATGATAATGATCTCTTCCGGCAAACCCTTCTGCCCCTTTCACTGGCTCATCATATCGTATTCGTAGCCCAGTCGATGGTTCCCTGTATGTATGATGACCTGATGCCTTTTGTGCTGGATGTGATATTTCTTCCCATCCCTGATCAATAAGACCTTGACCAGTTTGAGGCAAATCGTCTGCAACGGCAACTATATGTCCTTTTGTTCCTGAATAGTGATAACTTAACGGTTTGCTCATTAGTTGCGCCTCCTTTTATCAAAGGCCGACGCTGTTCTACTCGGATAGCCTTTTATTATGATTCCATCTTCTCTAGCCCTATCAAAACAAGGATAGTTTGACGATCCATAAACAAGAATGACTTGGGGTTGTAAAATCCGGATCATTTCATAGAATCCATCTTCAAATCTTTTTCTGTCTGCGAGTTTCCTGGGGCTTCCACCAACGGTCCCTATACACACATAACTGTTCTTTGGAATACTATCCCAACAATAACTCCATGTTTCCTTTGTCCCCCAACGGACATTGTTTATAACAGATACTCCATTCTTTCCAAGCCAAAAGCCAAATGCTCTCATCCTGTATGTGTTATAATACTTTAGCGGACTAGGAAAATCCTGGTATGTTGAAAAATCCGGAGATATAGCACCTGCAAAATGAGAAAGCACTTTCAATACATAATTACAATCATGCCATATTCCTCTCGGACCATCAAACTTGTAATCATCCATATACCAGCACACGAATGCATCGCAGTAAAACGAATGATCACCTCTTATACGAGCATTTTTATAGAGTCGTTTTGCTTCATCCCATAGAATGATTCTACTAGGTATTCTTTTTGCTGTTGTAGGACAAAATGGAATATCATTGCTGCTGAATGTTGCCCCTTCACACATAAATGCATTCCACGCATCCTTACATCCAATTCGTTTTGTATTTTTCTGAGACATTTCGAATTATTCCTTTCTAGCACACTTCCGCAAGATCTCTAGTGCCATAGTAATACTGATCTTGCTACCTACTATTCGATTATCTCAGATGTAATTTACCAGATTACGAGCAGAGATATCGAAAATGTAAATTGTTTAATATTACGATTTTTGTCAACATCCTTCTTTTGTGAAAAACCTATTGACTATTATTTGATTATCACATATAATGTAATAACCAGATTACGAGTAGAGATACTCGAAAAAGTGCCAATTGAAGCACCAACATGCTTCTTTGGCGCTTTTTATTTGCTCACAATCATAGACACCACCACCTTTGCTTTGCTAATTTATACGCCCCTTGCTAATTCAAGCAATTCTTGAAAAAAAAATGTTTTTCCTCGTTTTCTATCATCGCTAAGCAAAACCTTCTTTTCTTCCAACACATTCAGATAACGAACCGCTTGTCCATGAGATACCGTTAATATATCTTCAAGAACTGAAGCCGTTAGAATCGGTCGAGTAAATAGGCACTCAATGATTTCGTCAAATTTAGGACTATTGATACACTCCTTTACCCTACTCTTAGTTCTAACATACAGATCGTTTAAGGATTCTATGTACCCGATATGTTTTATCGCCTGTACGGATACTTTATGTAGAAAATACTTAATCCATTCATCAAGCGAATTCACTCTAGAATCTGTAAGCATACTATAATACACTGACTTGTCCATATTAATTGCTTCACTGATATAGAAAAACGGGAAGTTAATCACCTTCGCCTTGAATAAATATAAACTAATAAGCAATCTCCCAATTCGACCATTCCCATCAGAGAATGGATGGATGGATTCAAATTGAGAATGTATCATCGCTGCCTTAATCAGCGGATTTAATCCGTCCACTGCATCATTCATAAAGTTAATCAGCTCATCCATATATTTTTTAGTCTCCGTAGCGGCCGGAGGGGTATAAACCACCGCTCCTGTAGAACTCTTGATCTGATTATCACTAGTTTTATATTTCCCAAGGGTTTTTTCAAGCCCATGTGCCATAATTCCTTCCATCATCAATGAATGTATTTCTTTCATAAATGAATGAGTAAACTTTGCAGATCGCAGATAATCAGCTCCAAACATTAACGTTCTAATATGATTGCGTACCTCTAATGCTATTTTTTCATCACTCAAATGAGGATTTATCTCACCCTTAAGCACGTCCGTAATTGTTGTCTGTGTACCCTCAATATACATAGAAGAAACAGCTTCCTTTTTTTGCAACATAGGAATCAGTATACTGTTAAACTGATATGAATCAATCTTTGCCTCCAATATCCCAAGATTCTTTGATGCATCAGTCAATTCATTCACGAAAAATGATACATTATAATCATTTGAACGGTTTTTTATGTATTCCAGCATACCTGCCCTCCAATCATTTGCTATGGATAGTATAACTCATATCTTGAAAAATGTCAACCCCTTATCGTGCGTCTTTTTTATAAAGATGCACGATAAGGGGTTGACATGGGTCGATGGCTCTCTTTATCTTTTAATAATTATTGAATCATTATTCGTATGTTGCTCATATAGCATGGACAAATGGAGAGTCATTCTATTCTCCTTAAATGTATCATTTTCAAAGTTTAACATCCACATTACTGCCTGGTGGCATATCCGCTACGGATGTCTCCGTTTTGGGATCAAAGATTTCATCATCAGAGCTGTCCCCGATCCACAAGGATTTATCATCCCTATCTTTCGGCTTTTCCGATGCCTCTGCCTTTTTCTCAGCTCGCTTTTCTTCGGCTTCAACCTTTGACGCCTCTTGCAGATTCTTCTGTATATCGGAAAGGGAATTCATCTGCTTGGTCTCAAGGCTCTGGATCTTATCCTCCGTGGCTGCAAGTGCTTCTTCTTTTTTTCTGGGTGTCCCCTCCGAGATTTCCATCCTGCTCGATTTCCGAGCGAAGGACGTTTGCTTTCCCCTTCATCTCTGTTCTCACGGCGTCCTGCGTTTTGGCCTGGTCCATAGAAATATCAGCTGAAATCATAGCCTGCATACTTGCCATTGACATACCGGATTTGTTTTTTGCTGAGGTGTGATGTTCCTGTCGGTGCTGCAACATTGATGCACCTACCCCGGCGTGTCCACTAACATTTCCAATTCTCATTGTCATCCGCCCTCCTTCGCGTAATACTACAGACCCCACAGTATCCTGTCAAAAATAGTTTCTTCGTTTATAGAATCAATCTCAAAGACTTCCGGAACTATCTCCGCCGGATCAAGCCAGCCAAACTGCCCGCTTTCACCACCGACACCGGGTAACTTCATATAGCCGCCCTCACCGACACCGATCACACCTTTCATACTCTTGATGTTCGGACATTGCTCTAAGAGTTTTCGACCATCTATGCGTATTTTTCCATCCGAGTGTCCCAAAATAACGCTTCCATCGCTATCACTGAGAATGATTCCTGCTGCATCTTCGCAGTATATTGATCCTCCACGAATCGGTATATTTTTCTCATAGGAAACAGAAACGATTCCTACGAACACCGCTGCGATCAACACTACGGTCACTGCGCCTATTGTTAGTACCTTTTTCGTCGAGTAAACCTTGTATGCGCGGACGATAAGGATTCTCCGTTTCATCCTGTCAAAGCTCAATGTACGGGCAAAAGCTGCCGGAAATCCGGATTCATGTGGATTATCACCAACCAGGCGAAGACTGTGTGTCAGAACCTTTCCATAGCTGTTTGCCTCGTTGTCCGTCCTTTTGATCGTCGAATAATCACAGACTGCCTCAATGTCCTCCCTGAATTGCCTGGTAGCCAAATGGATAAGCGGATTGATCCACAACAGACATCTTACCATGTCCCACAGAAAGAACACCCAAAGGTGCTTTAATCGGATATGAGTCCGTTCATGTTCTATGATTGTCCGGATTTCGCCTTCACTGCATTCATCCAGAATCACTCTCGGTATCACGATGTGTCCGTGAAATAATCCTGTAGTAAACGGAGTGTGCTTCTCATCGCTGATGTGAACGCTCATTCCACATACCGTCTCTGTCGGAAGCTTCTTGACTCTATGCGTCAAACGGATTCTCCTGAAAATAGAAATCAATATGGATAGTATCACAACAGACATATACACCCGTGGCACCCAGATAATACTTACCGCCATAGATTGAATCCAGATCATTGCCCTTACCGGCAGCTCGCTTTCGTAGAACAGGCGCAACCGTCCGATGAAAAGAACTGGTATTACCATAGACCAAAGTGCTCCGCAGACGAAAACGCGCCCGCGGAGCACCGTCCGCCGGAGCAAAAGGATAACCGCCAGCACCGGCATTATTAGTACAGCGCTTCTGAGAAGCAGAATGGTAAAGTAAACGCTTATAAAGTCGAGAGTGTTCAGGAATCCCTCCATACATCAAACCTCTTTCTTACGCTTTTTCTCAAGAAGTTTCTCTAACTCATCGATCTCCTCACTGGTCAGATCGGTAGTCTGGAGCAGAGCTGCAACCGCACCGTTTCCACGTCCGGAGAAATAGTTCTTGATAAAGGATTTACTCTTTTCCTTTTCACAGTCCTTTCGGCTTGCAAGAACGCGGTAATGATAAACACGGGCATCTTTTTCATCCTGCGTGTGGTCAAGAAGCCCCTTGGTACACAGGCGATTCATCAGGACGCGGACCATCTTATCGGACATTGGCTCGCCACCCCTGTTTCGAAGCGCATCAATCACCTGCGCAGAGGTCATCGTTCCTCCCTGCGCCCACATCACCTCCATTATTTGCCATTCGCTTTCACTCGGCATACGGTCATCCTTGTTCATGGCTATCTCTCCTTTTTTCTTTCCATTGTACATGGTTATCTACCAAATGTAAAGAGCCCGAGAATCACCCTTTGGCATCAATCGTTCCCCCGGGTGTTTTCTCTTTTTTGTATGGTGGAACTGATTTAGCCGATTTCGTTTCATCCGCTTTATTCTTGCTTTTTGCAGCGATTTTGATTTTTCCAGCGTTTTTCTCACGCTGCTCCTGATAAATCTGCACCGCCGTTTTTGATTTCTTCTTCTTTTTCTTTAACTGCTCCAATAACGGCTTGTTTTTATCAAGTAGGGTATGTGTCTTGTTATTTCCGCCGTTATCCGTCGAGACACCGATGCTCCACATACTAAGTGATCCGTCATCTTCAATAATCATTCCCTGTGCTTTAATCCCATCCCTTGTTGGTCTGCTCAGGACATCATTACAGTCATAAATCAGCGCTTCATACTCCATGCGCTTTTCCGGATCCTCCTCCATCTGCTTCAGAATTTTCGGGGAGATCGCTAGGTTGTTTGTTCCCTTTGCTGAAAATGGTGCCGTGTTGGTAGAGAAGTTCAGATTCTTATACTGCTCCTTCAGGTCTGAGAGCACAGACATCCCTCCGGTACTCTTTTTCTCTTGGGTTTCGGTTTCCTTTGCGGCATCCACCTTGGACTTGGCGTAATTATACGCCACTTCCGATACATAACTGTTTCCGATTTTTACTGGCATAGCTGCTCCTTTCCGCACATCCCTGTGCTGCCGGAGATCTCCTCCGGGTACATGAGACCATCCTGGTCTTGTCTGTAAACAGGATGTTTTCATGAAGATGCCAAGCACGGCAGTGTAGACACGGATGTCTGCACTGCGAAGGAATCTTCATTACATCGCTCAGTATGTATATCGGACAACACCTGTTATCTATTAACCCTTGTTATCTATTTTTTTCAAAAAAAAGGGAAAACCGATTGGTTTTCCCTCGTTCTTCAGACAGATGCAAGTGCCTCTTCTCGGCGAATACGATCCCTTTCCTTTATCGCTTCTGATTCCAATTTTGATATCTCGGCTTCCAATTCTTCTCTTGACATATTCTCAAACTCGCTCAAATCCACCGGTGTATCATCCTCGAACCATTCCCATTCAATATGTTTTTTCATCAGATCACCTCCCAAAAATCAATACTATGATTATGGCGAATAACCGTTAAAGCCTTTAATTGAGCATCTTTTTCTTCATATCCTTCCAATATATATCGCTGTACATACATAGCGAACAATCTCTCGTTGATCAACTGTTTAGATTCATATTGGTAAATCGTACCATCATGACAGATCACCAAACTCATTACATATCCATTCTGAACATAGGCATTAAAATCATCTGGACTCGGTGGCATGCTTGCAGGATGAGTATGAATCGTTATCAGATTTTGATGGTTCTCAATTGCTCTCTTTACTGCGTCTGTATAGATGACCTTCTGTTTAATCTCATCCGTTTGATCAATAATCTTTGCAACTACTTCCCCTGTATCTCTGTCTATCCAATACATATCTTCAATTCGTGTGCCACTTCTATGAAACAGCATTTCTTTTGATATCTCATAAAGAAGCCTTGCTAATTTGTGATCATCTGTCAAAGAATCAAACTTTCGTCGGAACGCACCACTTTCGATATATGTTTTGTTGACTATTGTGCTTTTATCTCGTCCATATCGTTGGTCTTCTTTAATCATTCGGTTAAACTCCTCCTATTTCATCTTCATTATACACAAATAGTTGAAAAGTGGCAAGATTTTTTTCAGAATTATCACCACTATCTAACAAGCAACCAAAACATCACCACCGGCCCCGCAACCATCCCAACGCATCCCAACACCTTGAGGAGTACCCCAACCACCTTCCGGCGGTCAATCACCCTCGAGGGAGTCTTTTTACGCCGTACATCAGCGTTCGTATCGTATCGGTCTCGTAGTGCTTTCCACTTCCTTTGAATCGAGCGGAAGAGTGCGAATACCGCCTGTATGACCAGAAATACGAGTATCCAGTTGATTCCGCCCAGGTACGGGATCTTCACATAGGACAGTGCGATGATAGGAACTGCTGTGCCGACCATCACCCACCGAGCCGGCGCGTCAAATCGTTTTCGATCCGTCAGATACCGGAATGAAAGAAAAAGCAGTGCAATCAGGGAACCGTAGAAGAGTACTGCGTGGCCGAACCCGACTAGCAGCATTGATACACTGCTTACCACCGATTCTACTGTTTCATTCGAAATACCGGAACAAAGATCCTTTACCCATCCGATGCTTGCCTTTATGTTCTTGAATCGGTCGATACAGTATCCACGCATTGCCTGCGCGAGGAATACAGCGTCTCTCTGAAGATGTTCCGAGGCCACCGCCCAGACAACACACCAAAGACTGCAGAACGAGAACACGGCGATATGCCAACTTTCTTTTGCCAGATACTTCCTTCTGTACTCGTCCCGAATCAGGACGGCCTGTGCCTTAACTCCCTCAGCAATCTTCTCATCGCACTCTGCCAGAGCCTTCTCTGCTTCGGCTGATTTCCGGTTGGATTGTTCCCGGACTTTCTGTATATTCTTGTTTAGGACTGTCGTATATGAGATTAGCCGGTTGATCTGCTGATCCCTGCTCTTGATGTCGTCCGTGTCGATCTGAACCTGCCCTTTCAGCAAGCTGTTGCTGGATGAAAGATTTTGTATCTTCAACAGATAATCCGACTTCAGGTTCTCCCATTCCTTCTCCCGTTCTTTTTGAGATGACTTCAGATTTTCGATCTCGTCCTGCTGTGTCTCTGTCAGATTCAGCAGATCTTCGACGCTCCAGGATTCTTTGATATCTTGCATTTTGTTCCTCCTTTACTCTGACGATGGCTTCAAGTCGATCAATTTCGTCACTTGCGATGTCAATGTACCAACTTGCCCCGTCAGAGATTCGTT
>JAIKWQ010000012.1 GCA_024684535.1 Eubacterium sp.
ATATATAATTATCGCCGAGCAGCAGTATGAGTCTGTATCCCACAAACTCAGCAAATCCGTAAATCGGGCATATCGGAGCGTGCAGAAAACCTCTGTTGGTCCATTTTTTATTCATCCAGGAGATATACAAAGACTCCACGCACCATCCGATAACACTGAACATAAAAAATATCCCCACCTGTACGGTCCAGCCGTCAAGTGTGGTAGGAATCTGGAAAAATGTGATAAACTCGTCGAATGAAGACATTTGCACTCCTCCAAAAGACAAATGATACATAAATCCTGTTCATTATATCAATTATTCGTTTCGATGTCAAATACGAATGATAAACTTTGTGATTGAATAAACCGCGGATTTGTGGTACAATTTTGGATAAGTGAGAAAAGGAGGAAAAAATAATGCAGTTTACTACAGAAATCTTTTCACAGTTTACGGAAAAATGGGGGCTTCTCACAGCAGGAAAGTCCGGAGACTTCAACACGATGACTATCGGCTGGGGAGGCTTGGGCACGCTTTGGAGCAAGCCTGTTGCAACCGTGTATATCAGAAAATCAAGATATACTCACGAGTTCATTGATAGGGAAGAGTATTTCACAATAAGCTTTTTCGGTGCGGACAAAAGAGATATACTGGTCACGCTTGGAAACAAATCAGGACGTGAAATCGACAAGATAAACAACAGCGGACTCACACCGAAGGCTATAGGCGATTCAGTGACATTTGAGGAGGCTGAGGTTACTATTCTCTGCAAAAAGCTCTATATGCAGGAGCTTGACTTGTCTGCTATGCCGGATGACGTCAAAAAGACATATTATGATAAGGATTCATCGCACGATATGTATATAGGTGAAGTGATAGAGATTCAGGAAGGACATTGATGAAAAACAGACTGATCGCAGCATTTTTTCTCTTGAGTATGGTATCGCTTGTATTTGCGATGCCTTCTTTTGCTGTGACAGATCTGACGAAATCGGATGTAAATACCGCAAGTATCCTCTATGACAGTACAAATGGACTTCCGACTTCCGAGGCCAATGCCATAGTTCAGACACCTGACGGGTTTATCTGGATTGGTAGTTACAGTGGGTTGCTCAGATATGACGGTAGCAAATTCATCAGGTATGATGCGGCAAGCGGACTGGCCAGTGTGTCTTGTCTGTATGTGGACTCGAAGGGAACATTGTGGATAGGGACAAATGACGGCGGAGTTGTAAAGTACGACAACGGTGATCTGATTCCGTACAGTAAATCGGCGGGACTGGTGTCGAATTCCGTCAAATCAATTTCCGAGGACGGGTTCGGAAACATCGCAGTTGGTACTGCACAGGGGCTTTCATACATATCAACAGACGGAAGAATTCACGCGGTTGAGGATAAAAGGCTTGACGGCGCGTATATCAGACAACTTGACGAATCATCGGGCGGCAATGTGTATGGAGTGACGATGGAAGGGGATATTTTTTCTTTTGTTGCCGGAAGCATATTGGACTATGTGGAATCGGGAAAAATAAAATTACCTTCAACAGTCAGCTGTATCTGTCCGGATCGAAAACTCGAAGGATATGTTTATCTGGGAACGGCTGATGATCAGGTTTACTATGCGAACCCTTCGGACGGGTCGTTTTCTCCGGTCAAAATCATAACGGGAATTCAAAAAAATATAAACAAAATAGTTCCACAGGAGAATAAAATCTGGGTTTGCGCGAACAACGGTATGGGTTGGATTGATGAAAGAAGAACATATCATCCGCTGACCAACCAGCCTGTAGACAACTCTGTCGAGGATATGCTTTGTGATTCAGAGGGAGACCTCTGGTTTGTTTCGTCAAGACAGGGAGTGTTAAAAATAGCTCAGGACAGGTTTGTGGACATCACTCAAAAAGCAGGTATGGAAACGCTTGTTGTGAATTCCACCTGCTATTTTGACGGCTGTGTATATATGGGAACCGACGCGGGACTTCGTATAGTTGACAGCAATTTCAGGGAGATAAATGATTCGTTGACCGACAGATTAAAAGGTGTGAGGATCAGGTGTATCACAAGGGATGATGAGGATACACTGTGGTTTTCAACCTACGATGGCGAGTCAGGTATCATATGCTATACCAAAACCGGATCGATTTATCAACTGAATGATGAACAGGGATTGCCTTCAAACCTGATACGAATAACAAAAAAGTTAAGCGACGGTCGTATGGCAGTAGCATCCGGAGGAGGACTCAGCATAGTAAACGGAAGAAAGGTTGAGAAAACTTACGGAACATCTGACGGACTTGTAAATACCGAAATACTTGCGATAGAAGAAGGAAAGTCGGGTGAACTGTATCTGGGTACTGACGGAGACGGAATATATATAATTAAAGACGAAAAAATAACTCATATAGGTGAGGATGAAGGGCTGGCATCAAATGTCGTTCTTGATATACGATACGATTCAAAACGGGATTTAAACTGGGTTGTGACAAGTAATGCCATATGTAAACTCCAGGGCGGAGTGGCTGATAAAATAGATGAATTTCCGTATACAA
This sequence comes from Eubacterium sp., assembly GCA_024684535.1. GTDB lineage: Bacteria > Bacillota > Clostridia > Lachnospirales > Lachnospiraceae > Eubacterium_F. The sequence goes on from JAIKWQ010000012.1 coordinate 2,530, forward strand.
ACAATTTTGAAATATACTTAGACTCAAACGGAAAAGTGTGGGTGCTCTCGAGCAACGGAATATATGTCGTTGACGGTGACAGCATGACAAGAGACGGAAAGTTGGATTATGATCACTACGATGCAGCTACCGGTCTTACCTGTGTGGCAACAATGAATTCGAAATCGGATTTAACAGAGGATGGAATACTGTATATTGCAGGATCTACCGGAGTCAGTAGCGTAGATACAAACAACATGGAAATACAGACGGAGATGATAAGTCCGATTGTTCCGTACGTAAAAGCTGACGATAGAATGATTATGGTGAAAAACGGCGTCGTGGAGGTGCCGCGTCAGTGCAAGCGACTTGTTATTTATGCATTTTATCCGATGTATTCGCTGGATGATCCGAAGCTCAGCTATCAGCTTCAGGGATTTGATGACAGAGCGATAACTACGACAAGACTTCAGCTTTCGCCAATCAATTATACGAACTTGAGCGGTGGTGAGTATACATTTACAATGGTATCGGGAGATAGTTTGGATTCTTCAAACAGCAATGTATATTCAATCAAAATAAAAAAAGAAAAGTATATATATGAAAATGTTTATTTCCAGGTGATGACGGTTATGCTCATTATTCTGGTTGTGGTACTTATCATAAATACTGCCGGTAAATTTATAGGAAGAAAAAGGGTTGAAAAAGCAGAGGAAAGGGTACGACAGACACAGGAATTTATAGACCAGATGATCAGCGCATTCGCAAAGGTTATCGACGCGAAAGATGTCTACACCCAGGGTCACTCCAGACGAGTGGCGCACTACACGATGCTTATGGCGGAAAAACTGGGATTCTCTCCGGAAGAGGTTAATAAGTATCACAACATAGCGCTGCTCCACGATATAGGAAAGGTAGCCATACCCGACAGTATCCTGAATAAGCCCGAAGATTTGAGTGAAGAAGAGTATGAGATTATGCAATCTCACGCTCGCAGAGGTGAGGAAATCCTGAAAGAAATAAAAGCGGATCCTGACCTGGCGCTTGGTGCGGGTTATCATCATGAGAGATTCGACGGCAAGGGATATCCGAATGGGGTTCACGCGGATCATATTCCGAAAGTTGCACAGCTTATTGCGGTAGCAGATGCTTTTGATGCTATGTATTCCACACGTCCGTACAGGGAGCAACTCCCGCTTCAGGAAGTGCTTGAAGAGTTGAAAAATATAGCAGGCACGCAGTTAAATGAGGAATATGTCGATGCATTTTTAGAGCTTGCTGCGGAAGGGAAAATCATAGATCCCGAAAGTGACGGAGATGAAAATGCTGAAGAAATAACCGGAAAAACAAAGAATAAACAAAAGGGAAAAAATAAGACAAAATCGAAACAGAGAAACGGAGAATCTGCTATAAAAAAAGCATTGAAAAAAGAAATTAAAATAAAAACAAAGAAGAATAGTAAAAAGAAAAAATAGGTGGATGAATGAAAAGAATACTGTATTTGGAATGTAATTTCGGAATAAGCGGTGATATGTTTGTCGGGGCTATGCTTGATTTGGGCGTGGATGAGGATGCAGTCAAAAAAACCATAGAAAAACTTGGTTTAACCGGCTTTGAACTGAATATAACCTTTCCGAAGATATCGGGAATAAAAGTGTGTGATTTTGATGTGGTTGTAGATAAAGAACACGAAAACCACGATCACGATATGGAGTATTTATTCGGACATATTACAGGGATAAATAATAAATCACAAGAAGAGAATACTATAACAAAAGAAGTTGAAAACGAAAATAAACAACGCGAAATAAAAACTGAAAAACAACATGGTATAGGAACGCGACATGTAAAAATGTCAGACATCAGGGGACTGTTTGAGCGGGTTGATATAGATGAAAAAGTGAAAAATCGCGCGCTTGATATTTTTACTGTTTTGGCAGAAGCTGAGGCGGAAGCGCACGGTGTGGATGTTGAGGATGTCCATTTCCATGAGGTTGGTGCGCTTGACTCAATAGTTGATATCGTTGCGGCAGCGGTTTGTATAGAAGAAATCGGTGCGGATGAAGTGATTGTGTCACCGCTTGCTGAAGGGACGGGAACTATCAGAACCAGACATGGTATACTGCCTGTACCGGTGCCTGCGGTGCTTGCAATAGCAAAAAAACATGAACTTGTTTTCAGTAATAATAATCTAAATGGGGAGTTTGTAACTCCGACAGGAGCAGCGATCGCTGCGTCGATACGAACCGGGAAGAAACTGCCGAAAAACTACAGAATCGTAAAGTCAGGTTTAGGTGGTGGAAAAAGAAAATATGAGCCACAAAGTATGTTGCGGGCAATGATAATAGAAGAAATAAATAGTGCATCAGATGAGATAATCAAACTCGAAACGGACATAGATGATACCACACCTGAGGCACTTGGATACGCTATGGATAAACTCTATGAAGTCGGTGCAAAAGAAGTGCATTTTGTTCCTGTGTATATGAAGAAAAATCGTCCCGGAGTAACTCTTGTTGTGATTACGGATGATGAGCATTTACCTGATATCGAGCGGTGTATTTTTGAAGAAACAACGACTATCGGCATCAGGAAACAGCGTATGGAACGAAGTGTGCTCGATAGGGAAGAGGTATTGGCTGAAACCGAATATGGCGATGTGAAAGTCAAGCGTGTCACATTGCCTGACGGATCAAAAAGAGATTATCCTGAGTATGACGATTTGAAACGAATTTCTATGGAAAAGGGCGTTCCGCTTGTCGAGGTGAGGGCGCAGGTGATGAAAAATGTACAGTGAGAGAGATGTGTTTCCCAGAAACGGGCGTGTCATATATCTGAAAAACTACCCGGGATACGGGCAGATAGCGGTGCGTGAGGAGATAGAGCACAACAGTCTGGTGCGTCTTTTGACGGTGGATGACGTCAGGGAATCAGCGGCTTTTATGGAAGAAGGCAAGCATTACGAGTTGTATTTTAAGTACACCAGAGATCTTGTGACGCCTCTTGAAAAAAAGATTGGAATAAAAGAGGTTCTGCTTTTCGGCGGAGCCGGTTTTTCAATCCCTAAGTATGTTGTCAGCCATTATCCTGACGTGCATATCGATGTTGTGGAGTTTTCAAGACCGATGTACGAGCTCGCGTTTCAGTATTTTTATATGGATGAGCTGTATGCTGAATACGACCTCACAAATAATAATCGTATGGACGTGTATATCCTTGATGCAAATGATTATATATATGAAACAAAGAAAAAATACGACCTTATCATAAATGACGCCTATATGGCGAATATAATGGATGAAAACCTGGTCAAAGATGCAAAGGTTAAGCAGATCAAAAAACTGTTAAATCCGGGTGGAGTGTACATCATCAACTTGATTACCGCCGCGAAAGGTCCTGCGTCGATGCCCGGCCTGCTTGAGTGGGAAATCCTCAAGAATAATTTCAAAAATACCGATATGTACCCTGCTAAGCCTGAAGCGGGGGCGCTTGAGAAGCAAAATATGATACTTGTCGCTACAGACGGAGCCTGGATATAGTGGTAAATAATAATAAAGAATAGGAGATTGAGATTTATGAACAAGCAACAGTTAGCAACCAAAATATGGCAGTCAGCAAATAAGATGCGTTCAAAAATTGAGGCGAATGAGTACAAAGACTATATACTGGGATTCATTTTTTATAAATTCTTGTCAGATAAAGAATATGATTATCTTCTGAGCATAGGCTACACTGAAGATGATATTGACACTGTTGAGGAAGATGACAGCGAAATAGTTGAAAACATACAGGAGAATCTTGGATATTTCATAGGATACAGTAATCTGTTTTCTACTTGGCTGAAAAAGGGAAATGATTTTTCGGTTTCGGATGTTCATGATGCACTGAACGCCTTTAGCAGGCTGATAAGTCCGAGTAGAAAAAAGGTTTTCGAAAAAATATTTGACACGCTGCAAACAGGAATATCAAAGCTTGGAGACGGTGCAAATACTCAGACGAAAGCAATCAGCGACCTGATATACCTGATTAAAGACATACCGATGGATGCGAAGCAGGACTATGATGTACTGGGATTCATTTATGAGTACCTGATTTCAAATTTTGCGGCGAATGCAGGAAAAAAGGCGGGAGAATTCTATACACCACACGAAGTATCGCTTCTTATGTCTGAGATTGTTGCAAATCATCTTGGAGAAAAAGATGAGATAAAAGTATACGATCCGACATCAGGATCAGGTTCTTTGCTTATAAACATAGGAAAAGCAGTGTCGAAGTACATAGGAAACAGTGATAAAATCAAGTATTACGCTCAGGAACTGAAAGAAAATACATATAACCTTACCAGAATGAATCTGGTTATGAGGGGAATCCTTCCGGACAATATCGAGACCAGAAATGGTGATACATTGGAGGAAGACTGGCCGTATTTCGATGAAAATGATCCGATAGGTACATATGAGCCACTGTATGTCGATGCGGTGGTTTCCAATCCTCCGTATTCTCAGAACTGGAATCCGACAGATAAGGAAAGTGACCCGAGATATTCAGGTTTTGGTCTTGCGCCCAAATCAAAGGCTGATTATGCTTTTCTGCTTCACGATTTGTATCATCTGAAGCCGGATGGAATTATGACTATTGTTCTCCCCCTCTAAACAATACACCATGTGGAAGAAC
>JAIKWQ010000019.1 GCA_024684535.1 Eubacterium sp.
AGCAGCATCTGCAATCGGAGCAGGCCTGGCAGTTATCGTCGGTATCGGACCCGGTGTAGGACAGGGTATCGCAGCAGGTTATGGTGCATCAGCTGTAGGACGCAATCCCGGCGCAAAAGGTGATGTAATGTCTACTATGCTTTTGGGACAGGCCGTTGCCGAGACAACAGGTCTTTACGGACTTGCGGTAGCTATGATCCTTCTGTTTGCAAATCCGCTTTTGCCGTAATCAAATCGGATTTAAAAACAGCAGACATTTTTACACAGAAATTACCAGGATAAGACACAAGTCTTGTTTGTAAGGAGGTATATAGTTGGATCCTAGAATATTTGGGTTAGATGCCCAGACTTTATTCGACACAGGCATCACGCTTATCGCGATGCTGGTGCTGTTTATCCTTCTCTCCTATCTCCTTTTTAACCCTGCGAGAAAAATGATCGAGAAGCGAAAAGCTTTTATCAAAGATCAGCTTGACGAAGCAGCAAAAGCGAAGGAGTCTGCACTCGAAATGAAAGAGGAGTACGACAAAAAGCTTTCTGCGGTTGAAGAGGAATCCGAAGAACTGATGGCTGAGGCGCGCAAAAATGCTAAGGCAAGAGAATCAGAGATTATCAGCGAGGCTGATGAAGAGGCCCACAGGATTATCACACGTGCCGAGAAAGAAGCTTCTTTGGAGAAGGATAAAGTTAAAGATGAGATCAAGCAGGAAATCGTTCAGGTAGCAACGCAGATGGCGGGTAGATTCGTAGAGAAATCTATGGATGAAAGCACACAGGCTGCTCTCGTGGACGAGACACTGAAAGAAATGGGTGATCACGAATGGCAAAGCTAGTGTCAAAAGTATACGGTGATGCATTGTTCGAGATTGCGGTAGAAAGTGACAACTTGGATGGCGTATGGAATGAAGTCCGTACGATATCGGAGGCTCTCGATGAGAATCCGGATTTTCTTCCGACATTGAAACATCCTGATATGTCGATGGAGAAAAAACAGGAGCTCGTTCGGAACATTTTTGGAGGAAAGCTTTCCAATGATGTTATGGGACTTCTGGATGTCATGATACGCAAGAATCGAATTGGTGAGTTGCCGAGTGTTCTTGACTACTTCGATGAACGTGCTAAAGAGAGGAAAAAAATCGGTGTTGTTGAAGTGAAAACGCCGGTGGAACTTACTGAGGCTGAGAAATCAAAGGTTGAGGCAAGAGTGCTTGAGGTAACTGATTTCGCATCGCTTGAGATGAAATACAAAACAGACAAATCCTTGCTCGGCGGTATGGTTATACGTATAGGAGACCAGGTGCTTGATAACAGTATCAGGTCGAAGCTTGACAGTATGTCCAGACAACTGTCGGCTGTCAGACTGTGATAACAGTGCCACGAGTCAGAAAGAAGGTGTATAGACGATATGAATTTAAAACCTGAAGAGATCAGTTCGGTGATCAAAGAAGAGATCAAAAAATACAGTACGGAATTCGAGGTTGCAAATGTCGGAACCGTTATTCAGGTGGCAGACGGTATCGCCCGTATTCATGGTTTGGAAAAGGCGATGCAGGGAGAGCTGCTTGAGTTTCCGGGTGAAGTCTATGGAATGGTGCTTAACCTTGAGGAAGACAATGTCGGTGCCGTACTTCTCGGCAATGCTTCAGGAATTGCTGAGGGTGACGTCGTAAAGACCACCGGACGAGTTATGACTGTGCCTGTAGGTGACGCGATGATGGGACGTGTTGTCAATGCGCTCGGCCAGCCGATAGACGGCAAGGGACCGATTAACACTGACAAGCTTCGTCCGATAGAGCGTGTGGCTTCGGGTGTTATCGCGCGTAAGTCGGTTGATACTCCGCTTCAGACAGGTATCAAGGCTATCGACTCGATGGTTCCGATCGGACGCGGACAGCGTGAGCTTATCATCGGAGACCGTCAGACAGGAAAAACTGCTATCGCGATAGATACGATCATAAACCAGAAAGATCAGGATGTGATCTGTATATATGTAGCTATCGGACAGAAAGCTTCAACGGTAGCAAACCTTGTGAAAACACTTGAAGAATATGGTGCTATGGATTATACGACAGTCGTTGCCGCGACTGCATCGGAGCTTGCACCGCTTCAGTATATTGCGCCTTATTCAGGATGTGCTATGGGTGAGGAGTGGATGGAAGCAGGAAAAGACGTGCTGATCGTATACGATGATCTGTCAAAGCACGCAACTGCTTATCGTACACTGTCACTTCTTCTGAAACGTCCACCGGGACGTGAGGCATATCCGGGAGACGTATTCTATCTGCACTCACGTCTTTTGGAGCGTGCAGCGAAATTGTCAGATAAACTCGGAGGCGGTTCACTTACGGCGCTTCCTATCATAGAGACACAGGCGGGAGACGTTTCGGCATATATCCCGACCAATGTCATCTCTATCACAGACGGACAGATATATCTGGAAACAGAGATGTTCAACTCAGGTTTCCGTCCTGCGGTAAATCCGGGACTTTCAGTATCCCGAGTTGGAGGTTCTGCTCAGATCAAAGCTATGAAGTCAATCGCGGGACCTATCCGTATAGAGCTTGCCCAGTACAGAGAGTTGGCTGCATTCTCGCAGTTCGGTTCGGACCTCGATGCCGAGACGAAAAAACAGCTTGATCAGGGTGAGAGAATACGTGAGATTCTGAAGCAGGGACAGTATGCACCACTTCCGGTATGGTATCAGGTTATCATTATTTATGCTGCCACAAAGCAGTATCTGATAGATATTCCGGTAGAGGACGTGCTCGAATTTGAGAAAGGACTTTTTGATTATCTTGATTCCAAACATCCGGAGATTCCGGCAGCTATCAAGGAAGAAAAAGTCATCTCTGACGATACAGAGAAGAAACTCATCTCTGCGATAGAGGATTTCAAGAAGGAATTCATGAAATAAAGCGACTCGCATAAAGGGAGGTAAAAAATATGGCCTCAATGAGAGATATCAAGCGACGTCGCGAGAGTATAACTTCTACGTCGCAGATAACCAAGGCGATGAAGCTCGTTTCGACAGTCAAGCTTCAAAAAGCCAAAGGCCGTGCGGATGAGTCAAAACCGTATTTTGAAAAAATGTACGAAACGGTTTCGACTATGCTTGCCAAATCAGGCAATGTACAAAATCCGTATCTCGGTACAGGCGAAAAAGAAGGCCCGAAAAAAACGGGAATCATCGTTATCACATCCAACAGAGGACTTGCGGGCGGATACAACTCAAATGTTGTCAAGCTAGTCACCGGTGGAGGATTTGATACCGAAAACACAGTGATATATCCTGTGGGTAAAAAAGGTCTTGAGTCCCTGAGAAGACTTGGATACACACTGAGCGGAGATTTTTCCGAGGTTATGAATAAACCGATGTTCGGAGATGCAGTATCTATCGGAAAAACGGTTACACATGACCTGGTAGAAGGAAAAATAGATGAGGTGTATCTGGCGTATACGGTGTTCAAAAATACCGTAACACAGATTCCGAGACTTCTGAAAATTCTTCCTTTCACAGAGGAAGACCTCGAAAATTCATCGGATATGGGAGATTTGTCTTCTGGGGATGAAGAAAATAAGAAGGTTGAGGAGCCAAAAGGCGCTGTAGCGCTGATGAACTACGAGCCCGAAGAAGAGGAGACGTTAAACTACATCATACCGATGTATATGAACTCACTCATTTTTGGTGCTTTGGTAGAGGCGACAGCCAGTGAGAACGGAGCTCGTATGCAGGCGATGGACAATGCGACATCAAATGCAGAAGAGATGATAGATACACTGGGACTTCAGTACAACCGGGCACGTCAGGCAGCGATTACTCAGGAGCTTACTGAGATCGTCGCAGGTGCATCGGCCATCGAGTAGCAAACAGGAGGAAACCAATGGAAGAAAACAAAAACAATATAGGTACCATCACACAGATTATCGGAGCCGTACTTGATATCAAGTTCAAAAATGGCGAGCTTCCGGATATCTATGAGGCTATCAAAATCAAAAAAGCCGATGGAGAGACCTTGGTAGTTGAGGTTGCTCAGCATCTGGGTGATGATACGGTACGCTGTATCGCGATGGGACCGACAGACGGACTTGTGCGCGGTATGGATGCGGAAGCGACAGGCGGACCGATCAGTGTTCCTGTCGGAGAGGAGACACTTGGCCGTATATTCAACGTGCTTGGTGAGCCTATCGATGAGAAGCCTGCACCACAGGTTAAGGAATACAATCCGATACACCGCGAGGCTCCGACATTTGAAGATCAGTCAACAGAGGCTGAGATTCTGGAGACCGGTATCAAGGTTATCGACCTTCTCTGCCCATATCAGAAAGGTGGAAAAATCGGACTTTTCGGAGGTGCGGGAGTAGGAAAGACCGTACTTATCCAGGAGCTTATCACAAACATCGCTACAGAGCATGGTGGATACTCAGTGTTTACCGGAGTTGGAGAGCGTACTCGTGAGGGAAATGACCTCTACTATGAGATGATAGAGTCCGGAGTTATAGACAAAACAACTATGGTGTTCGGACAGATGAATGAGCCACCGGGAGCGCGTATGCGTGTCGGACTTGCGGGACTTACGATGGCTGAGCATTTCCGTGACAAGGCCGGAAAAGATGTCCTTCTCTTCATCGACAACATTTTCCGTTTCACACAGGCCGGTTCAGAGGTGTCTGCGCTTCTCGGACGTATGCCTTCAGCGGTTGGATACCAGCCGACACTTCAGACAGAGATGGGTGCTCTTCAGGAGCGTATCACATCTACGAAAAATGGATCGATCACATCCGTTCAGGCTGTATATGTGCCTGCCGATGACCTGACAGACCCGGCTCCTGCGACAACATTTGCGCATTTGGATGCAACTACTGTCCTTGAGCGTTCTATCGCAGAGCTTGGTATTTATCCTGCTGTTGATCCGCTTGCATCAACTTCTCGTATGCTTGATCCGCGTATCGTCGGAAACGATCATTATGAGATTGCCCGTGGTGTGCAGGAGATACTGCAAAGATACAAAGAACTTCAGGATATCATCGCCATACTCGGTATGGATGAGCTTTCAGAAGACGAGAAGATACTTGTAAACCGTGCACGTAAAGTTCAGCGTTTCCTGTCACAGCCGTTCCACGTGGCAGAACAGTTTACAAACCTTCCGGGTAAATATGTTCAGATATCTGATACTATACAGGGATTCCGTGAGATATTAAACGGTGACCATGATGAGATACCTGAGAACTTCTTCCTGAATGCGGGATCGATTGACGATGTGATTGCCCGTTTCAAGGAGTCGAAAACAGCTTGACTTGTCCTTGCTTCCATCTACTGCGTCACAAAAATTCGCCGTAGAACCACTACGACTCGTTTTTGTTCCTTGCAGGATGAAAGTAAATACTGCGTCATAAAAAAATGGAGGGAAAAATGGCAGAACTAAACCAATTTAAGTTAGAAGTAATCTCGCCGGAGCGCGTCTTCTATACCGGAGATGTCGAGATGGTGGAGCTTACGACGACAGAGGGTGACATAGGTATACTTGCCGGTCATATCCCTCTGACAACCATAGTTGCGCCGGGAGTTCTCACTATCAGCGAGCCGGATGATGTCACGAAGGAGGCAGCGGTGCTGGAGGGCTTCATGGAGATAACCGGAGAAAAGGTTACCATCCTTGCCCAGTCCTGTGAGTGGCCCGACGAGATAGATGTCGACCGCGCGAAGGAAGCGAGAGACCGCGCTGAGCGTAGGCTCAAAAGCTCAGATGAGAACATCAATGTCGCACGAGCGGAACTGGCGCTCAGGAAATCACTGGTTAGACTTGAGCTCGCCGAAGGTGACAGAAAATAATATGCATATAAACCGGGTTCGTTTTGAGCCCGGTTTTTTTGATTTTGAATATACAATGTACACAATACAGGAAGAATGTTAAAAAGATAACGCGAGTCTTTAATTGGTATGCAATAGACTTATATACAGATCTGTGATATAATATCAATATGTTTTTCAACTTTTCCCTTCTTTTACCACTACATACTGATGAAAGGTTAATTGACAACTTCGAAAGGAGGGATTGGTATGGTAGCGCTTGTTTTGATAATCGCGTTTGTTTTCTATGTTCTTGGATGGAGAAGGAGCTATTTGTATAGGGAGAGAAAGAAAAATCCTAAAGAAGACAAGAAGACAGATTCTGACAAGTACAAAGATTTTATGGATATGATGTATAACGAATTCAAGCGTCGTGAAGCTCAGGGCTTCTATGATAGAATTGACAGAAAGGGAAAATGAGGGAGGTGACTTGAATGAGAAAGTGTAGAAAACGTGTAGCTAAAATGCTGGTTTTCTGTTTGACGCTATCCTTGATTAGGGTAGTTGGAATAACATCTGAAGAAACTCCGGCACGGGCAAAGATGATTTGGGATGAGCACATAACCCAGGAAACATTTGCAGGCAGGGAAGAAACTATTAACATTGTTGCCATCGGAGATAAAACACTCGTGATTGATGACGATGCGTTTATTAATCTTCCAAATCTCAAATCGATTTCTCTGGTGAACAGTCCCAACTATGCAGTATTCTTCTACTGTCTGTATACGAAGGATTATCGTGAACTGATTTATGTACCACCTTGTGTGGGGGATGACATTGCTTTTCATAGCAAATTGACAGTAATCAGGCCGTATGCTCTTTATCGTGCGCCTCAAGCGTTGGCAGAAAAGGCAAGACAGGTCGCTGACAAGAACTGGTATCGGGAGAATCCAACTCCGACCCCGACAGTGACAGCGACTCCTGTACCGACAGTAAAACCTTATCCAACACCCGCGCTGTCAAAGGAGAATACGCTTTATGATCAGATGACGAAAAAGCAGAAAAAGGAACTGAAAAAGCGACTTAAACTGACTAAAAAGACAAAGCCCTACATAAAGTATTGCGGGTTTGACAAGTATAAGAACATTTACTTTCACTACTTCGGACAGGATAAAGTAGTTCATATTCCGGATGGAATACAGTTAATATATGGGTTTTCACCGGATTTCTTTACCCATAATACTACTGTGGAAAAAATCGTCATGCCCGATCGCGCTGTGGTATGCTATACTTGGACTTGTTTCATAAGAAGTATATATGGAATGGATCAAAACTTTTATTATCCGTTTTATTTTTGTGATAATCTGAAGAAGATTTGCCTTGTTAAAACAAAGAAGAGTATATTTGACACCGAATGGAAGGTAAAGAAAAAAGGAAAAGTACTGTACTACGAGAAAAAGAAAGTCTGGCAATACGGCAAAAGAATACCGGATAAATAAAGGAGGAGAAAGATGCGAAAGGTATATATTGAGATTCTGCCGGTTATGAAAAAGGTTGATAAAGACGCAGAAGATCACACAACCTACGAAATTATGAAGGGATGTCGCATCCGTTCGGAAAACCCGGTATGGTATCCGATTACTATGATTATGGAGAGCACAAAGGATGACAGTGTGCCGGAAGAGACTGTTCTGGTGCATATTG
>JAIKWQ010000044.1 GCA_024684535.1 Eubacterium sp.
AATTGCAAGTATTTTTTGCAATTTTTTTGAATTTTTTTCAAAAAAATAACTTGTTTTTTTGAAATCGACTTTCAAATTGTTTCGAAACGAAAAAAAATCTTATGCTTACTTCCTCACAAGATGCATCATCTATTATTCACCATATAATTCAGATGCGGCGAACAAAAATAAGCATAATTCTAACTTCAATCGGATATCTTTTCACTCATTTGAATGTCTGGTCTTGCTCCGTACACAAGCCTGTTGCAGGCCAAATTGATTGTTATTCTTTCTCAAAACAGTGTGATAAACAACTGAACCCATAAGAATGATGCTCACTTCTCCTGTCGGACTAAAAATTTCTCTGTCATGAGAGCACAAAAAGACAAAAGCTAATTACCTAGTTTTAAAATTGTGATTTTTGCAACTAAGAATTTGTAAAATGATAACATCATATGAGTAATCAAAAAGAAAAAACACCAAATCCGAAAAAAAACAGAAAAAAATCTACTCAATTTTCCAAAAAAGAAGACACAAAACAAATTATTCAACAAATTCTCGGCAGGCCTTCACCTCGTAAAACATCCAGGCTTCTTTTTCCGCCTATTGCTGTTTTCACAAAAACGCTACCATCATTTTTTTCGGTTATTCTTCCGATAATAGCAGCATTTTCTCCGTAATTACTTGTTTTGATTCTTTCAAGCGCAGCCTGTGAATCATCTTCGGAAACTATACAGATAAGCTTTCCCTCATTGCCCATATAGAGCGGATCAAGTCCGAGCAATCCGGCAAAATCTTTCACTTTTTTTTCGACCGGAACAACTTCCATTTCCAATTCCATAGACACTCCTGAAGCAATCGCAAGTTCTTTGCAAACCGTTGCAAGGCCCCCTCTGGTTATATCTCTCAAACAGTGTATATCAAGTCCTGAAAGATTGCTGACCATTTCCGTCAGCGGAGCCACATCACTTTTGATATCAGTTTCTATAGACATTCTCTCCGACAGGATTGCAGCGTGGTGGTCACCCATATTTCCGGAAACTATCACAACATCTCCGGGTTCTGCTCCCGAAGCTGATATGAATTCTTTGCCGTCATTTTTGTGTACTATTCCAACTCCGGCAGTATTAGCATATATTCCGCCGTTTCCGTTTATTACTTTTGTGTCACCGCAAACAATCTGCACTCCTGCTTCTTTTGCTGTCACAGCCATAGAGTGTACAAGTCTTTTCAGAACTTCTATGTCAGCCCCTTCTTCAAGAATCCAGGACGATGTCAGATACAAAGGTTTCGCCCCGCGCATCAAAAGATCATTTACAGTACCGCATACAGCCAGTCGTCCGAGATCTCCGCCCGAAAACTCAACAGGATCAACAACAAAGCTGTCGGTAGTCATCACCAGCCTGCCTTTGTTTTTTGAGGTTTCGTTCTCATCGCCTGCAAAGCATTTTTCTGTCACAAGCTCTGCCTCTATGGGCAGAAGCGCAGCATCTTCCATCTCATCAAGGATTGAGTTTTGAAACTCTTCAGCAAACACCTCTTTTATAAGTTCGCCTGTTGACGCTCCCCCACTTCCGTGAGCAAGAATAATTTTGTTTTCACGCATAGTTTTCCTACCATTCTCCTTTCACGAAAGCGACGACTCCATCTCTTTCATCAGTTCTTCAATCTCTTTTGCTTCTTCTTCAGACACAACCTGCATGATGCAGCCGGCGTGAACCAAAACCCTGTCCCCCGGTTTTGTCTGAACAAGACCGGCACGCGCATTAACTTTGTTTCCTCCGAAGTCAACCACCGCATTTTTATCTTTTATTTCTATCACCGTTCCCGGATATGCCACACACATTTTGTTTACCTCACTTTATTCTCTGCTGTTGCTGTAGTATGAAAAGCAGCTTCCTTCTGTTGATACCATACAAGCTCCCTGCGGACTCATCGGAGTGCAAGCCTTGCCGTAAAGCGGACACTGCGGAGGGGATATTTTTCCCATGAGCACTCTGTCGCACGAACAGGCAGGGTTCCTTTTTTTGTCTTCATCGAGCCCTGTGCTTCCCGCATCAAGATGAGCATATTCCTTTTTAAGGATGAGCCCCGATCCTTGCACGCATCCCAGCCCTCTCCATACAGCATCACAGGGTTCGAAGTATTTTTTGATCTTTTCGATAGCCATACTGTTTCCTTCACGCATCACCACCGAAGGATAGTAGTTTTTCACCACGCCGTTTCCGATATTATTCATGATTCCGTACAACGCTGTGATGAGCCTTTCCCCGGTAAATCCGGCAACTCCGAATGGAACCGAGAATTTTTCTGCAATTGGTTCAAATATTTCATATCCGGTAACTACAGACACATGGCCCGGTGCGAAAAATCCATCGATTTTAGCTCCTGCTGAAAGTATGTACTCTATAACTTGCGGCATTGTTTTGATTGACGTAAGAAGCTGAACATTTTTCAAACCCGCATCAAGTATTTCCTCTACCAACAGAGCATAAACAGGCGCTGTTGTCTCAAATCCTACAGCAGCAAACACAAACTGTTCGTCCGGTTCATTTTTCGCAAGCTCTATGATATCAAGCGGTGAGTAAACCATCTCCACTCTCGCACCCTCACCTTTGACCTCGCTTAGGCTTTTGTCGCTTCCGGGCACCCGAATCAGGTCACCAAATGTTGCTATGACCTTTCCCTCCTTCGCAAGTTCGACAAGCCTGTCAACGTACGATGAAGTGCTGACGCACACAGGACAGCCCGGCCCCGATATCAGGTGAATCCTATCTGAAATCATCGAAGGTATTCCCTGTGATGATATCGCCTCAGTATGACTTCCGCACACTTCCATTATAAAAACATCCGGTCCGTCGTATGTACTGAGATATTCTTTTATAACTTCCAAATCCATAGTTACCACCATCTGCTCAACTTCATACTATATAGAAACAATCCGTTCAATATGTCATCAGATATACCTGTCCGAGCGCGAGTCCCGCGTCCGAACAGGGGACTTTTTCATTCATATAAACATCATACCCCAATTCTTCGAATCTTGCAACCATCTCCGATGCCAGCAAACGATTGAGCATAGTTCCTCCGGAAAGAGCTATTTGGTGAATATCATTTTCCTTTGCAATTGTATCCGCAAGTTTAACGCTCAACTCCGCAACCGCTATGTGAAAAATGTATGCAAGTCGATCTACGTTCTCACCGTCAAGGTATTTTTGAAAAATGTCCGCGACGAGTCTGACAGAGTCAATTACATACTCCCTTTTTTTTTCATCAAAACAAATATAGTTGTCTAATCCAATTCCTAAGTCCTGTTTTAACTTATCACCATTTTTGCAGTATTCTTCTGCGAGAATCTGCAACTTTTCAGGACACTCTCCCTCATAAGAATTTTGGTGACAAATGTCAAGTCCTGCTGCTACGGCATCGAAAAGCCGCCCCATAGATGTCGTAATCATACAATTTATATCATTATCCAACGCTGCATGCCAGATTTTCAGATTATTCTTAAAGTTTTTCTTTTCTCTTATTTCTTTCTGCAACATACGGTCCGAAACTGAATCGAGCTTATCCACAAGTGAATTGATCTGTTGTTCGCTTAGGCTGCCACGCTTTGATGCTGCATACATAAACGCCGCCAGTGACTTATCCGCATCCTTGGGTGAATCACCGCCTATAGTCTTCACTTCAGAAAAATGTCCTTTTCTTATGAATCGATCACCTTCACACACAAGATATTCGCTTCCCCATATATTACCGTCCTCACCATATCCGGTTCCGTCAAACGAGAGTCCCAGTACCTTTCCTTCCAAGTTATGCTCTGCCATAACAGAGGCTACATGCGCATGGTGATGATAAACACCTTTAGTTTTCGGCTCACCGTTCTGACTCGTCAAACTGACATCCTGATTTAGTGATTTTACCGATACATATCCCGGATGCATATCCCCCACCGCATCATAAGGATGAATATCCAAATAGTCAACAAAACGGGTTATTGCTTCTTTCCTTGCATCAAAAGCATCAGCATCCTCTATATCTCCGAAAACACCGGACAGATATACCATATTCTTTCTTCCGAGCGCAAATACCGACTTCAGATCACCGCCCGCAGCAAATACATCACTTCGTAATTCTCTTCCCATACAAACCGGTTCAGGTACAATTCCTCTGGCTCGACGTATCATCTGGACACGTTCTTTTTTCGCACTCTCCTGTCTGTCGTCGATTTTCACTACCTGATATATGGAATCATCCAACCCATTTATTATCTTTCTGTCATTCGCCAACACTATGTCGACACAACCTGAATCCAACAATTCTATCGCCTTGCCGTCATCTGTTATGATAGGTTGACCGGATCTGTTGGCGCTGGTCATCACCAACGGTGAAATCTCATCCATCAAAAGAATCTGTATCGGATTACAGGGTAACATCGCTCCTATGCGGTTACTGTGCATACATACAGACGGCGACACATCTCCTGTCCTGTCAAGCAAAACTATAGGTCTCGCATCAGATTTCAACAGTTCTTCCTCACACGCTCCAACCATCGCATATTCTCTGATTTCGTCAACATCTTTAAACATAACCGCAAAAGGCTTTGATTCTCTGTCCTTGAAGCTTCTGAGCCTTTTTGCTGCTTCATCACAGGTTGCATCGAAACAAAGATGATATCCTCCTATGCCCTTTACGGCAGCTATCCCCCCATTTTTCAAAACATCTGTCGTTTTCTCAACCGCGCTCTCCCCGTCACTCATCACTCCTGATAAATCATACGCAATCAGCTTGGGGCCGCATTTTTCACAGGCAATCGTTTGTGCGTGACGCCTGATATCCCCTTCTCTGACATAGTCTGCCTGACACTCCGGACACAAAGTGAAAATGTCCATAGTGGTTCGTTCCCTGTCATACGGAAGCGCTCTCATAACAGAAAATCTCGGACCACAGCTTACGCAGCTTATAAACGGATATCTGTATCTCCTGTTGTTTACATCCTTCAGTTCTGCTTCGCAATCAGCGCAGGTGGCGATATCAGCCGGCAAAAATCTTATATCATCTTTTGAGTTCTTACTATCTATTATTCTAAAAAAATCTTCAGAAAAATGTTCCGATCCTTCGATTTCTTCCGTCAAAACCGAATCAACTCGCCCTCCTCTGGGAAAAGACACAAAAAGACGCCGGATGAACTCATCCAGCGCCTCATTTTCTGCATAAGCATGAATTTTCACTACACCTCCGGCATTACAAACAGTTCCGGAGATATGCATTTTTTTTGCAAGTTCAGCGACAAATGGCCTGTATCCGATTCCCTGAACTAAACCCAGTACGGTTATAACCACCTCTCGCATCTTAAACTTCTCCAAAACTATTTATTATTCCTCACTCTTATCTGCCTCAGGTTGTGCAGCTGCCTTTGCTTCAGCCGCTGCTTTTGCTGCCTTTGCTGCTGCAGCCTTCGCAGCTAATTCTTCACGTTTTTTCGCCTCAGCTTCAAGCACTTCCGGCGACTTAGTATATGTCACACTGCCTTTTTTCGGTCCCGGAGTCTGATAGCCTTTCTCCATATGCAGACATTTTTTCGGACACTTGAAAACGCAGTATCCGCAGGCTATACAGTCAAACCTGTCGATAGTCCAGGTTCCCTTGATCTTGTCAACGCTCAAAGTAGAACATGGGCAGCATCTCACACACATTCCACATCCGATACACTCATCTATGGTTATCTCCACATGCCCCCTCGAACCGTCCGGATATTCAAACGGCACAAACGGATAACTGGTAGTGACCGGCTTTTTAAATATATTTTTCAGTGTTTCCGGCGCAAATTTCATTACT
>JAIKWQ010000082.1 GCA_024684535.1 Eubacterium sp.
GACTGATGATACGTGAAATACTTGAGGTGTGGAATGCATAATTATGGAGCGGAGGAACAAAATGAACTACGACTGCCTGATAATAGACGATGAAAAAACACTTGCGGATAATACCTGCGAGTATTTCAACATGTTTGAAATCACAACAAAGGCGGTGTATTCTGAAAAAGAAGCGACTGCTTTTTTTGAGGAAAACACAACCAGACTTATTCTTTTGGATATAAACCTTTCTGACGGCAGCGGGTTCGAGCTGTGCAAAACAATCAGGGAAAAATATGATACGCCAATTCTTTTCATATCAGCGAGAAATACCGATGATGACAAAATCATCGCTTTGAATATCGGTGGAGATGATTATATCGAAAAGCCGTATTCGCTCGGAGTGCTTCTTGCGAAAGTTCGGGTCGTCCTCAAAAGATATGGGGACAGCGACAGGTCGTTCGGAGAAACCGGCTACGATGACGGTTATTTAAAAATAGACAGTGCCAACAAAACAGTAACTGTTGACGGAACGGAAAAACGTATTACTAATATGGAGTATAAATTATTGAAATATTTAACCGACAACAGAGACAGGCTGATAACCAAAAATGAGCTTTTTGAAAATGTTTGGAGCGATAAATTCACAACCGACGGCACACTGAATGTCCATATCCGAAAGCTTAGAGAAGAGATAGAAAAAGATCCGAAAAACCCTGCATATATCGAAACGATATGGAAGGAAGGGTATAAATTTAATTCCAAATAACTACAGGCGGAGGTTTGACCTCCGCCTGTTTCTCATCATTTACATCTTATCTGCATTATCTGAAACAACCTTTTTGCGACGCAATGCGCTCATAAACACGATTGCAAGGATAAATCCTACAAACATTCCGCCCATACCGATCAGAACTATAAGTCCTCCGGACAGTGCAGTTCCTTCTGCAGCGTCATCTCTGCTTAATGCATCTCTCTGAAAGAATAAATATACGCCGCCTTCTTTGTCATTATATGACCATCCGTTTTCGCCGTCTGCAAAGGTCAAGTTCTGAGGTGTAGCTTCAGTTCCAAACAAATGTAACGGACTGTATTCCGCACCTGGAGATTCTTCTTTTCCCATTTGACAGATAAACTCTTTTCCATTTTCCGTCGGAGCTAAAATCGGTTTGCCGGCATCGCTATCCTTCGTTGCATAAAGCGCCAGCCACTGCATTCCGCCACCGCCATTCAAATCACTGTAGTTTCCTTCCGTATCCAACACACTTCGATATGCAACATAGGAAGTCTCCTGATTCTCATTGTAGGACATATCAACCATATGATGTGGGATAGGAAGATGTTCCCTGTTATAGTACTTATAAAGCGTGACACTTGTCATCACAATATCCGCTACGGAAAGAAGAACTGCTGCCACAGTAAACCCAATCTTTAATCCCTGCATCACCTTGAGTTTAGTAGCATTACCCTTCTTCGTAAGCGCCTTTTTCATCAACTCATCTTTTCCGAGCTGCGACTGTTTTTTTACTGCATCAGTCGCAGTATCTCCATAATAAAATCCAACATCATCAAAACCGCTATGTGTACAATCAAAAGCATAATAGGCTTCGTCATAATCCGGAATTATGAGGTTCATTTTGTCATCAAATTCCATTTCCCACTTTACATTTGTTTTCAATGTGGAGTATACCTCCGCCATCATTCCGTTTGCTGACGCGGTTTGTGCATAACACATAGCAATTGCTCCTGCCGCAAATACACCGGCTCCTATCGCGGTTCCTATGGCAGCATTTCTAAAGTTCCCACTATCAACAAATACCTCTGCCCAGTTTTTTTCTACACCGTTGCTGTAATTCTTTGCTGTAGATGTAACTGCGACGCCGTCTTTGTATACCTCGCGGTCTACACCGTCATAGACAGAAATGGCGTTTTTCTCCCATTTATCCAACGAAGCATCCAGTTCTTTCTCAACCTTCTCTGCATTATTCTTATCCTCAGAAGACATCTTCTCACCGGTCTGTCCTGCTACTCCCTGATTGCCGTCATTGAATACCGATGCCGCAGAAGCGTTCATCACCATCGTGAACAAGCTGACTGATTCATTTACTGCTGCCTGTTGTCCTTCGGTCAAGCATGCGACCAGCGGATAGAGCTGACGAAGGTTTCCGTCGATGTCTTTTGCATAATCATTCATAAAGTAATCAACCAGAGTTCCGTCTTCATATGAATATTTGCTAAGCAATGCAACAATCGGCGCCTCATCGCGGTACAGATTTGCATCCTCGTCATCCTGTGTTTTTTTAGCCCAAGCATCGTACTCGGCTTCCGTCATCTTGTCAATTCCCTGCGCTTTGGTATACTCCTGGCAATGCTTGATATGAGTTCGGATATCATCCCAACTGCCGGCAAGTTCTACTGCTTTATCCTTGTACTTCTTATCCAATGCCTTGTCTGCTTTGTTCGCGTCATTTTTGTACGCTGCCAGCGCCTTGTCACGGAGAGTTTTGTAACTTCCAAGTTTAGCCATACGCTCAAGCCATGTAGTTTTTGCAGTATCACATGCGTAAGCAAGTCTCTCCTGAATCATGAGCACCACCTGTCCGTTGGCCTGCATCAAAACAGGAATGAGTTCCTCATCGGATGCGCCAAGTAAGAAATCTCCAAGCGGTTTGCCGGAATCATCCTCGATATATCCGTTCATAAATTTCTGCGCCTGAAGCGCGATATCGACTTTTTCGTTCACATTTTTTCGATACTCTTTCAGCATATCGCACATATCAGACACGATATCCCGATAGGTTTCTTCCTGTTTTTTGAGGATATCCTTGTATTCAGCTCCGCTGTAGTTGCCCTGCTCGTTCATAACCGCCAGATCGGTGATTGCCTCATTCGGATCTTCGGTTGTCTGATATACCAAAAATACTCCGACTTCTCTTTTCAGTGCGGCACTCGCACCTTTATTCAAATTTCCTTCAAAATAATCCCAATCATTTGTTTTGTCGTGATCCTGGTTTTCAGGCTGCGAGTTGCACCATTTTTTTGCATCTTCCGCCTCGCCACCATTTTCAGTAAACACCCTTATTTCCTTAATGTACAGCGCTCTCTTGCCAGACGCGGCATCAGCGTGCCCCGCTCCAATCGGCTGACATACAAATGAAAATGACAGCGCGAATGCCAGAACTGCTGCAACTCCTTTTTTCATAATCCTTTTCTCAAACATAATTGCCTCCTTGTACGTGGTGTTTTTCTATGATATGACATGAATTGTAACACAGGTTGTCCAACAATTGTCCAACAA
>JAIKWQ010000050.1 GCA_024684535.1 Eubacterium sp.
CATATAACTCGGTCCCACGTGGTCATAGAGCGCTCTTGTAGCTGCTTTTGCTTCTACGTCATCACTCGGTACCACAACCATCATTCCCGGTATTGTGCGCATCAGCGCGATGTCTTCATTACACTGGTGTGTCGCGCCGTCCTCGCCGACGGAGATTCCTGCGTGCGAAGCGCATATTTTTACATTGAGTCCGGGATAACCTATAGAGTTTCTGACCTGCTCAAATGCACGTCCTGCAGCAAACATAGCGAAAGAACTTGCAAACGTTTTTTTGCCTGTACTGGCAAGTCCCGCTGCGATTCCCATCATATTTGCCTCAGCTATACCACAGTCAAAAAATCTTTCCGGAAACTCTTTTTTGAACATTGCTGTTTTTGTAGCAGCAGCAAGATCTGCATCAAGAACAACTATATCATCGTGCTCTTTTCCAAGTTCAACCAATGTCTGACCGTAACCGTCTCTGGTCGCAATTCTCACTTCACTCATCAGATCTCACCTCCCGCTTTTGTAAGCTCGGCCATAGCCTTCTCGTACTCCTCATCATTCGGGCCTTTGCCGTGCCAGGAGACTTCATCCTCCATAAATGAAACACCTTTTCCTTTGACTGTTTTTGCAATAATCACAGTCGGTTTTCCTTTGACAGTCTTTGCCTTGTCAAACGCAGACTTGATCTCCTCGAAGTCATTGCCGTCAATCTGAATCACTTCAAAACCGAAAGCTTTGAATTTTTCATCTATAGGATATGGTGAGCAAACCTGCTCAAGGCTACCGTCTATCTGAAGGTTGTTGTTATCAATTATCACAACCAGATTGTCAAGTTTTCTCGAAGAAGCAAACATCGCAGCTTCCCAAACCTGGCCTTCCTGAATCTCGCCGTCACCAAGAAGCGTGTATACTCTGTATGAGTCACCGCTTACCTGCGCAGAAAGAGCCATACCAACTGCCGCAGATATACCCTGTCCGAGCGAACCACTGGACATATCAACTCCCGGTATATGCTTCATATCAGGATGCCCCTGCAGATAGAAGCCCGTATGTCTGAGCTGTTTCAGATCTTCAAACGGGAAAAATCCTCTCTCAGCCAACGCTGCATAATAGCCCGGCGCCGTATGACCTTTGCTCAGAACAAACCTGTCTCTGTCAGGCTTATCAGGATTTTTCGGGTCGATATTGAGCTCTTCGAAAAAAAGATAGGTAAAAATGTCCGCAGCGGAAAGAGAACCACCCGGGTGTCCCGACTTAGCTGCATGCGTTCCTATGATAACTCCCTGTCGAACCTTGTTTGCTATTCGTTTCAGTTCTTTGATATCCAACTTAGTTTCCTCCAATTACTCGCCGAATACTGCGATATAGTCAGCTTTGAACTTCTCGATTCCCTGATCAGTAAGCGGATGTTTTGTCATCTGCTCGATAACTCCATACGGAACCGTAGCGATGTCAGCACCTGCAAGTGCACAGTCTGTTACATGTATAGGATTGCGGATACTTGCTGCGATTATCTCTGTATCGATATCCGGATAGTTAGCAAAGATTGCGCTGATTTGTTCAATCAGATCGATACCCGGCATAGAGATATCATCGAGTCTTCCAAGGAAAGGTGATACATAAGCTGCACCGGCTTTTGCAGCCAGAAGTGCCTGGTTTGCTGAAAAAATAAGTGTAACGTTACATTTGATTCCCTCAGCAGAAAGAACCTTTGTTGCTTTGAGTCCTTCAACTGTCATAGGAATTTTTACAACCATATTCGGATGAAGCTTCGCGATTTCACGACCTTCAGCAATCATTCCCTCAGCATCTGTAGTAGTAGCTTTAACCTCTCCGCTTATCGGGCCGTCAACGATAGATGCGATTTCCTTAAGTACATCCTCCTGACTTCTTCCACCCTCTTTTGCAATAAGTGAAGGGTTGGTTGTAACACCACAGATAACTCCCATTGCTTCAGCTTTCTTGATGTCCTCGATTTTTGCAGTATCCACAAAAAGTTTCATGATTTCCTCCATTCCAAAGCTCGGTGCCTCACCGGCTCCTGAATAATATATATTGACAATTACATTTATGCATTATACATCATGTTGCGTTGTAACACAAGAAAAATCTCAAAAAGTTTTTCTAATAGTTCGAAAAGCCCTTTAAATCGAGCTTCCAGACCCCATCAAACTCTTTTATGTAGCCAAATTGACGGGTGACTTTGAACAAATCATCTCTCTCATCATACGAACCCTGATTACATCCGACGACTATACAGTGGTCTCCCATATACTGAACGGAAATCTTACCGGTGTTTTCCGTCGGTTTCTCATCAATCACTTCAACAGAAGGCTTTTTGACCATAAACCGAATCTTCTCCGCATATGATGCGCCGCCTTTTTCTATAGCAAATGAAAGCACATCCTTACTTCCGTTTGATTCTTCATAAACGAGGTTCAGAATCACATCTTTCATATTCCATTTCTCAAACGGCTGTGATTTGTTGTCTTCTGTATTCGCTTCCACTGCTTCACCCGACGCGGCATCCGCATCATCTGAAGATTTTTTCTTCGCGGTCGGATCCGTAACCTTTTTCTTGAGCTTGGTTTTTTTCCAATCTTTTTTCAATCCGAATACCGCGCCCGGTCTCGGCTTGGAGCTGAGCAAACCATCGAGTCTTATTATTCCGGCAGGCTTGGCTGTGGATATATACATATTACCTGCAGACGGTTCTGTGATTGAAGTCGGCTTGATGCCTTTTTCAAACGTGTAGATTTCTTTTGTTTTGTTCGTATTAAATGAAGTAACAAATACTCTGTATTTTTTCTTAACCTTGGCAAGTGTAAATACATTTTCATATCCGTCATAAGACATATCCAGTATTTCTTTCACGCCGCCAACAACCGACGCGCCGGTAACCATTCCTAACTTATCTATTCGCAGTACCCTGTTTTTGGCAATCTGATATACGAGTTGTCCCGACCTGCAGTAAATCCTTCTTCCATGATCAGATTCCGTCGCCAGTATTCCACGCATAATACCGCTGTTATCATATCTGTAAATCTGCTTGTCTTTCTTCGGGAACATGAAAAACAACCCGCTCTTGAGTTTTTCTTCACTTCGACCAACCACATATGAAATATCAGACGGAACACCTATCGAAGACAAATCTGTTTTGTATGTGATATCCTCTCTGTGAGCTCCGTTTTCATCAACTAATTCCAGATTGATATAGTTTGTCATTCCCGGCACAAGGCCTGAAACCAAAAACTCGTGTTCATATGTTGTATTGTTGGAAGTTCCGTTA
>JAIKWQ010000054.1 GCA_024684535.1 Eubacterium sp.
CGTAATCTTCTTTTCACTTATATTATCGTCAACATGTGAGTCAAACTTTAGCACATCTTGTGTCATTTTTTTGAAATCTTCAAAAAAAATCAGCATATATGGTAAAACCATATATGCTGATCTGTTATGCCTGATGTCTGACTATCTTGTAATCATCCGAGTCCTGATAGTAGGGACATTTTTTCGGATGTGACGACAAATACCTGGCGTATTCATCCTCGTCGAGTTCCACATCACATATTTCGTCGCCGTCTTCATCTATGTAGAAGTTGGCGCAGGTATCGCATTCACTCATACCGGATATACCTTGTCTTCCATATCTGCGATAGTCGGATCAACTTTGGTACGCTGTGTCTGACGATACTTGAAAAATTCTGTGGCAACCTGCGGGAAGAGCGCGTATGAAAGCACATCTTCATCCTGCTCTTTGTACTGTTTCATCTCTTCCTCGAGTTTTGCCAGCTGAGGCTCGATGAGATCTGCAGGTCTGCAAGTTATCGGCTTTTCATCACCGATACATTTTTTCTGAACTTCCGGATCAAACGGCTTAACTGTCTGTCCGAACTCACCGGAAAGGATTTTCTTTGACTCTTTTGTAACCATCTTGTATCTCTCACCGGTTACAACATTGAGCACTGCCTGTGTACCGACAATCTGTGATGACGGTGTGACAAGCGGCGGATCTCCGAAATCTTTGCGCACGCGCGGTACTTCTTCGAGCACATCGCGGAATTTGTCTTCCTGTCCCATTTCTTTGAGCTGGGATACGAGGTTTGAAAGCATTCCACCCGGAACCTGGTATCTGAGAGTGTTTATGTTTACTCCAAGCACCTTTGTTGAAAGGAGTCCGCTCTCGATAGCTTCTTCTCTGATAGGTCTGAAATAATCAGCAATCTCTGAGAGAAGTTCCTGATCAAATCCCGGATCATACGGTGTTCCCTTGAACGTCTCTGCCATAACTTCCGTAGCAGGCTGTGATGTTCCGAGCGCAAATGGACTCATAGCAGTATCTATGATATCGCATCCGGCCTCTACAGCCTTCATATATGTCATAGATGCAACACCCGAAGTGTAGTGAGTGTGCAGGTCTATAGGAAGCGATGTTGACTCTTTGAGTGTTCCTACAAGCTCAGCAGCCTTGTACGGTGTCAAAAGTCCGGCCATATCCTTGATACAAAGCGATTTAGCACCCATACCTTCGATTCTCTTGGCGATATCCGCCCAATACTCAAGCGTATAAGCATCACCAAGTGTATACGAAAGCGCTATCTGTGCGTGAGCGTTTTCTTTGTTTGCAGCTTTAACAGCTGTTTCAAGATTTCGTATATCATTCAAGCAGTCAAAAATACGGATTATATCAATTCCGTTTGCAACTGATTTCTGAACGAAATACTCAACCACATCGTCTGCATAGTGATTGTATCCGAGAATGTTCTGTCCACGGAAAAGCATCTGAAGCTTGGTATTTTTGATCTTGTCACGAAGCTTGCGAAGTCTGACCCATGGGTCTTCCTTCAGGAATCTGAGGCAGGCATCAAATGTAGCGCCTCCCCAACACTCGATAGCGTGATATCCGACTTTGTCAAGTTTCTCAGCTATCGGAAGCATCTGCTCTGTGGTCATACGTGTTGCGATGAGTGACTGGTGAGCATCTCGGAGTATAGTCTCGGTAATCTTAACCGGTTTTTTCTCTATATCTGCCATGATAATATTTCCTTTCTATAATTATTAGATCCCAAATATAGCCATAAACACACCCGCGGCGACCGCCGTTCCTATGACGCCGGCAACATTCGGTCCCATAGCGTGCATCAGCAGGAAGTTCGTAGGATCTTCTTCCGCGCCGACCTTCTGTGAAACTCTGGCTGCCATCGGTACCGCAGATACTCCTGCCGAACCGATCAACGGGTTTATTTTTCCTTTTGTTACTATGTACATCAGTTTTCCGAAAAGAACTCCGGTTGCAGTTCCAACCGCAAATGCCGCAAGTCCGAGCACTACGATCTTCAGAGTATCTATCTGAAGGAAGTTTGCTCCGGATGTTTTCGCTCCAACTGAAGTACCAAGCAGGATAACTACTATGTACATAAGCGCGTTTGACGCTGTTTCGGTAAGCTGCTTAACAACTCCCGACTCGCGGAAGAGGTTACCAAGCATAAGCATACCAACGAGCGGTGCAGTTGTAGGAAGAATCATACAAACAACAACTGTAACTACAATCGGGAACAGGATTCTCTCGATTTTTGATACAGGTCTGAGCTGCTCCATCTTGACGCGTCTTTCTTTCTTCGTCGTGAGCAATTTCATGATAGGCGGCTGTATGATAGGCACAAGCGACATATAACTGTACGCCGCGACCGCTATCGGTCCCATCAGATCAGTCTGTCCGAGCTTTCCTGCAAGGAAAATAGATGTAGGACCGTCCGCTCCACCTATGATTGATATAGCTGCTGCTGCTTTTCCGTTGAATCCCATAACGATAGCAAGCAGATATGCTGAAAATATACCAAACTGTGCCGCAGCTCCGAGAAGAAAACTCTTCGGATTGGCAATCAGCGGTGCAAAGTCTGTCATCGCACCTACTCCAAGGAATATGAGCGAAGGAAGCAAGCTCCACTCATCCAGCTTGAAGAAGTATGACAAAAGACCTCCCGCCTCTCCTCCTGCGGGTTCTTTCATTATATCCGGATAAATATTTACCAGAAGCATTCCGAACGCAATCGGTACCAGCAAAAGCGGCTCGTAACCTTTTTTGATCGCCAGGAACAAAAATACAAAAGCAACCAAAATCATCACGTAGTTTCGCCAGTCAAGCGTTCCATTGAAAAATGCTGTCTGTTGGACCAGATTTTCTAAAACATCCATCTGTTAAAATCCTCCTATGACAATCAGTTCATCGTTGCAAGTACATCTCCCGCCTCTACGGCTGCTCCTGTTGCTACATTGATAGATGCAATAGTTCCGTCCTGCGGAGCTACTACTTCGTTTTCCATCTTCATAGCTTCAAGAAGAAGAATAACATCGCCTTTTGATACTGACTGACCCTCTTCGGCTTTGACTGCAAGGATTTTTCCCGGCATAGGAGCCTTCACTTTGACACCGCCTGCTGCGCCTGATGAAGCCGGCTTAGCCGGTGCTGCCGGTGCTGCTGCGGGAGCAGGTGCCGGTGCTGCCGCAGGTTTTGCAGCTGCAGGAGCTCCTCCTGATTTTTCTTCTACTGTTACATCATACATATTTCCGTTTACAGTAATGGTATAGTTTTTCATCGTTTTTCCTCCAATTATTTATAATAATTAATTAAAGTTTCTTTTCTTGATCGACCTGATCACAAGTCCGTCTGCGAAAACCGGAACTCCTGTCTCCTCTGTCATAGTCGCCGCTATCGCCGCTGCTATAACTGCAACAAGCTCTCCATCCGTTGTCTTCTTCGGAGCTGCCTGCGGTTTAGCTACAGGCGCGCTCGCGGGCTGGACATTTTTCTTCGGTGCCTCTGTCTTTTCCTTTGACAATCCGTTTATGATCTTCGGCACGAATTTCAAAAGCCAGATGACAAACGATATCAGGATAAGCACACAGAACACAGTTCCCATCGCAATCGCGGTATGGACAAGCGCTATAGGTATAGTGATTTCTCCTGTTGCCATATGATCACCTCACTCCGAACATCTGAAGCGCATATATCAGATGCTTTCTTGCATCACTGACAGGTATCACACTGTCAACATATCCGCGTTTTGCTGCACCTTTGGCTCCACGCTGGATATTTTCGATTTCATCTTTGTCAACCTTTAAGTTCTCTGCTGCAAGCGCTGCATCCATAACTCCGACATTTGCTGTCTCAAGCGCAAGCACCAGGTCTGCTCCGATATGCTTTGAGTTCATCGCAAGGTAAGCGCTTCCGTAAGCATCACCCACGATCAGGTTGATTCTCGGAACGTCTGAACTTGCAAATGCATATGTCATATCTGCAACACCGGAAGCTATTGTTTTTTCTTCTGATATTTCTGAAGCATAAGTGCTTACATTTGTAAATGTGATGATCGGAAGTCCGAATGAATCACAGAAGTAGATGAACTGCTCTGCTTTTTTGCAGCCATCCGTAGAAAGAACGCCGTCAGCAGTATTAGCTATGGCGCCAACCGTCTGTCCGTCGATAGAAGCAAGTCCGACGCACATATCTTTTCCGAATTCTTTTTTAATCTCCAAAAATGTTCCCGCATCCGCAACGGCCTCTATGGCCTCACTTCCGAATCCGAGTTCTCCGCTTATAGTGCGGTTCAAGTCATCATTTGACTCTCCCACTGCAGGCATACCCGCATTTGCAGGAAGAAGTCCGATGAGTTTTCTGATTTCAGCAAAAACATCAGTCTCTGATGCGCAGACAATGTCGACATTACCTGCCGATGCCTGGAAATCAGCACCTGATGTATCGAGTTTTTCTTTGTAATTTCCGAGGACAGCGTTTGGTGAATTCACAAAAAGCGCTCCCCCATCAGCATCCATAAGTGTTATGTCCGAAAGTCCTGCAGATACTGCAACTCCGCCTCCGCAACTTCCCAAAACCGCGCTTATCTGCGGCACAACGCCGGAAGCTGAGACTTTCGCCATGTATATTTCTCCAAATCCTGCTATCGCATCAAGCGACTCACCGATACGGATTCCGGCACAGTCAATCAAACCGATGATCGGCGCGCCCGCTTTCACTGCCATATGGTAGAGTGAAGCTATTTTTTTCGCGTGCATCTCACCGATACTTCCGTTCATAGCTGCAGCATCCTGGCTGTATACGAAAACCAGATCCTCGCCTATGACTCCGTATCCTGTGATAACTCCGTCAGCAGGAACTTCTTTTACATCTTCGTTAAAATCGGTGCTTCTTTTGGTTATGTCAGCACCAATCTCCACAAAACTGTTTGCGTCAACCAGCGCTTCTATGCGCGCTCTGGCAGACATCTTCGTCGTGTTACTCATTGGTTTCCTCCAGTCTTTGATTTATCGTGGATAAAGGAACATCAACAGCCGCCGATATCCCTTCAACAAATTTCCGCCCGATTATATATTCTAACCTCTATCGTCAAAAATATCAACTAAAATTTTATTTTTTTTTGAAATTAAAAAAATGCCACGAAACCACGTAGGTTCATGGCATTTTTCAACTTAGACTTCAAACAGCATCTCGCCGTACGCAGGTACGGGCCAGAGTTTTTTGTCAACCATATTTTCAAGTTCGTCTATCGGTGCCCTGAGTGCGTCCATAGCAGGACAAATGACGTCTCTGAAATATTCTGCCTGAGCTTTGCCCTCTTCAAGCGTTGATGCCTTCTCATCCTCTTCACGCAGGCGGACAACCGCATCTTTTGCCTGCTTCAGAAGTACCGAAGCACGCGTAAGCATATCTTTTTGTACGCTCACATCCGCATCAGGACAGGCTTTCGTAACGCTGTTCACAGAATCCGCAAGCGAGGTCACATAGCTTATAACAGCGGGGATATATTGCTTTGTTGCCATTTTTACCATCGTTCTTGCTTCTATATTCAGTGCCTTCGCATATGCTTCATAATAAATCTCTGCTCTTGACTCAAGTTCAGGTCTCGTGAAGACACCCTGCGATTCAAACATTTTTATCGAGTCTTCTTTCGTCAGATAATCTGTCGCGTCTACCATGGTTCTTAAGTTCGGCAGTTCGCGCTCTTTCGCTTCCTCTATCCACTCAGGCGCATAACCGTTTCCGTTAAAAATGATATGCTGGTGATCGCGCAGATAATCATGTATCACCTCATCGACAGCACTGTCAAAGTCATCAGCCTTCTCAAGTTTGTCAGCCATTTTTGACAAAATCTCTGCAACTGCTGCATTCAGAACTGTATTCGGTCCCGCGATAGACATAGACGAACCAACCATACGGAATTCAAATTTATTTCCGGTAAAAGCAAACGGTGATGTACGGTTTCTGTCTGTTGCATCTTTTTTAAAGTTCGGAATTGTCTGCACACCCATATCCATCGCTTCTCCGGAATCAGCGTGGTCAGCGGTTCCTTTTCTAAGTATCTGATCAAGTATATCCTGGAGCTGCTCTCCCAAAAATATAGAGATTATAGCCGGCGGCGCTTCGTCTCCACCGAGTCTGTGGTCATTGCCCGGGCAGGCTGCCGAGAGTCTGAGAAGCGGAGCATACTCATCCACTGCTGAAACAACAGCTGCGAGGAATATCAGGAAAAGCTTGTTGTCATGCGGTTTCTTGCCGGGTGAGAGAAGGTTCACTCCCGTATCTGTAACCAATGACCAATTGTCGTGTTTTCCCGAACCATTTACTCCGTCAAACGGTTTTTCGTGCAACAGACACTCAAGTCCATGCCTTCTTGCAACCTTTTTCATCGTCTCCATCACAAGCTGGTTGTGGTCTGTAGCTATATTTGCAGTCGTGTATATCGGAGCCATCTCGTGCTGACCCGGAGCAACCTCATTGTGCTGGGTTTTCGCGAGAATTCCAAGTTTCCAAAGCTCTTCATTCAAGTCTCTCATAAACTGAGACTGTCTCTCTCTGATTGCTCCGAAGTAATGGTCATCAAGCTCCTGTCCCTTCGGTGGCATAGCTCCAAAAAGAGTCCTGCCTGTGAAAATGAGGTCTTCACGTTTGAGATATTTTTCTCTATCTATAAGGAAGTATTCCTGCTCAGCTCCAACCGAACAATCCACATGCTGAACCTCAGTCTGTCCAAACAAATGCAAAATTCTGACCGCCTGTTTAGATATCGCTTCCATAGACCTTAAAAGCGGTGTTTTTTTGTCTAGCGCTTCTCCGGTGTACGAGCAAAACGCCGTCGGGATGCAAAGTACAGTCACACCTGCATTTTCTTTCAAAAATGCCGGCGACGTACAATCCCATGCTGTATATCCACGTGCCTCAAATGTAGCCCTCAGACCTCCCGATGGAAATGAAGATGCGTCAGGCTCTCCCTTTATCAGCTCTTTTCCGGAAAACTCAAGCACCGCCTTTGCTTCGCCGTCGGTACTTATGAAGCTGTCGTGTTTCTCAGCCGTAGCTCCCGTCATCGGCTGGAACCAATGCGTATAGTGTGTAGCTCCGTTTGCAAGAGCCCATTCTTTCATACCGTGCGCAACTACATTTGCCACTTCAGCCGAAAGCTCGCTCCCGTTTTCCATAGTGCTTTTGAGTGCCGCATACGTTTTCTTCGGAAGATACTGTTGCATCACCTCGTCACTGAAAACTCTGGTTGCAAACACATCTTCTATCATATTTTTCTGCATTTAACTACCCTCCGACTCGCCTGTCTTTATGAAAAATTGTTATCAAAAAAAATACCTTTTCATTCTAACAAAAAAAGGTTGGTGTGTCAAACGAAATCCGTTTATCTTGACTTTTTATCGGTAATTGTGTATTCTAACCAAATAAACGATATCAAACGCATTTTTATCTAAAAGGACGGATTTGAATAATGAGCGCAACCGAAAATAACGACTTTGCAAGAGAAGTTGAGCAAAATATCAGGAAAAAATACAGAAAAAAAATCTGGTGCAAGTTTACCAAAGCTATCAACACCTACGAGCTTGTGAAAGAAGGCGACAGGATTGCCGTATGCATCTCGGGCGGAAAGGATTCTATGCTGATGGCAAAGCTTTTTCAGGAGTTGAAGCACCACAATCAGATTCCATTTGAACTGAAGTTTATCGTTATGGATCCGGGATATATGCCAGCGAACAGACAGCTGATTGAAGATAATGCAAGAAAGTTGGATATCCCGATAGAAGTTTTTGAATCCGACATTTTTGACGTGACAGTAAATGTTGAAAAGAATCCATGCTATCTATGTGCAAGGATGCGACGCGGATATCTGTATGCAAAAGCGAAGGAACTCGGATGCAACAAGATTGCGCTGGGGCATCACTATGATGATGTGATAGAAACAATTCTGATGGGCATGCTTTACTCCGGACAGATACAAACAATGATGCCAAAACTTCACAGCACTAATTTCGAAGGGATGGAGCTTATACGCCCGATGTATCTGATTCGTGAAGATGATATCAAAGCGTGGCGTGATTATCATGAATTGGAATTTTTAAGATGCGCCTGCAGGTTTACCGAGTCAGTTGGCTTCGATAATGACGAAAGTGATGAAGAGACCAACCAAAAAGAAAGCGAATCAAAGCGTCTCGAGACAAAACGTCTTATCGCTCATATGAAGAAAAATAACCCGTTTGTCGAAGCGAACATTTTTAAAAGCGTGGAGAACGTAAACCTGAGCACGGTAATCGAATACAAAAAAGACGGTGTGAAATATAGTTTTCTGGATGGATATGATGGCTAATCAGGATTATTATTGTTTTCAATCCATTTTCTCAAAACAAGATTGATATACTGTGAAAAATTCCTGTCATCAGCTTCAGCCAATTCACGAATACGCTTGGCGATTTCCGGGTCAAGTGTAATACTATATTTTTCTTTTAATTCTTTCAAAATCTATTCCTCCATCAAACATTGAACATCTCTGCGTCAATCTGCTCATTTGATATAACATGTTTGAAAGTATTATACTCCATAATCACAAAAAAGGTTGCAAAGTATGACATAGTATGATAAAGTAGGATATATTAATCACTACTTAAGGAGGATACATGAATATGAATGACGAAAAAAAGCAAACTGGTTTAAGCAAGGGCGCAATAATCGGAATTATTGTTGGCGGTGCTGTTTTATTAATTGGTATAATTGTTCTTTTGATTGTCTTAATTATGTCAAATAATAAAAATGATGCAGCAGACAAACTGCTTGAAAACGCTGTAGATGTAAACATTGAAAGAAAGAATGAGTCCTATGATATTCAGGCGCTTGACTCAATTGCAGCTGCAGCCAGTATGGCTATTGCAGTAAATCAGGCTACTGAAAGTGGTGTTATTGATCTTGGAACCACTTCTACCGGAGTAACAGATGCTCCTTTTGATTCCGAACAGAATAGAATTCAGCATTCGATTTTTGATACTGTTTCTGAAGGTGTCGGAGCCACAAAATCTCAGGCTGCCAGCGCACCTGATACTCATATTTATCTTTCATATGATGTTTCAAAAAAATTTGTTTCAGTTGGTTATTCATCAACCGCGCCTGAAGCCGGTGATATGGTTGATGGAATAAAGTGCCAGTATCTGGATGAAAGCTTTGTTGTTTCAAATAAAGCTGAATGAATTTTTGACATGATTTAAATCTATGTGACTTTATAGCCGCACTTGACATTTCCATGCGCCTGCTGTATACTAACCCTAGAGTTACTAACCCTAGAGTTAGTAAAACAGTAGGCTTTTTCTTGTAAAGGTGGTATGTATGAACAATAATGGTTTTATCGGTAGAGAGCGAGAAATGGAAATCATGGAATCCCTTTTTGCCAAAGATTCCTTTCAGATGTTAATTCTATATGGACGTAGGCGAGTAGGTAAATCAAGGCTTCTCAAAGAATTTATGAATGATAAGAAATGCATATACTATATGTCAACAGAGACAAGCGTTGGAAGCAACCTTCGTTCATTTAGTGAATGCATTTTTAAAAGTATGGGTTCTGTTGGAAATTCACCCGAATTTCGTTCTTTTGAAGATGCATTTTCCTATATCATTTCAAACTCTGATGATAAAAAACAGGTAATAGTCATTGATGAGTTTCCGTATTTGGCTGAAGCTGACGCTTCGATATTGTCTGTTTTTCAGAGAATAATAGATACAACACTTGCGGATCAAAACATTTTTCTTGTTCTGTGTGGATCTTCAATTCGATTTATGCAAGAGGATGTTCTGAGTGAAAAAAGTCCACTTTTTGGCAGACGTACCGCGCAACTGGAACTTAAACCTTTCGATTATATTGACAGTGCAAAATTTGTCCCTAGATACACTAACGAAGAAAAAGCGATAGTTTATGGAGTTACCGGAGGCGTTGCAAAGTATTTGGAGCAGTTTGATGATGAAAAATCAATGGATGAAAATATAGAAAAGCTGTTCTTTGATGAATCAGGATATATGTATGAAGAACCCACAAATCTTCTCAGACAGGAATTCAGAAATACTGCTACATACGCTACAATCATTGAGGCAATGGCAACCGGTTCTACAAAAATGAATGAGATTTCAACAAAAACCGGTATACAGACGGCTGCACTGTCAAAAACATTGTCAAATTTGATTTCTGTCAGAATAGCACAAAAATTTATTCCGCTACTAAATGAAAAATCAAAAAATCAATCCGGATATATCATAGTTGATTCCATGTTTTCTTTTTGGTACAGATTTGTATTTCCAGCACGTGATGCCATAGAATTGGGGCATGGAGATGTTTACTACAAATCACAGGTTCGTCAACAACTTCATGATTATATGGCTTTTATTTTCGAAAAAATGTGCAGAGAATACACGTTGGAAAAAGGATTGACAGGACAATTTGGCACAATCATGACTCAGGTAGGCAAATGGTCTGGAACTGATAAAAGAAAAAAAGAACAGGCGGATATCGATGTGATAGCAATAAACAAAAATACAAAAGAGGCTGTCATAGGAGAATGCAAATTCAGAAACAAAAAAATGTCATTGGACGAAGCTCAAAAATGCGTCGATAGGGCTATGATACCGGAAGAATATGATGTTAAGCAAATTTTGCTGTTCTCACTTGGCGGATTTGCGAAAGACATTAAAAAAATCGATAACCGTATACGAACGATTGGAATTGATGAATTGTATTATTGATATTATGCTGATGAAAAAAAATGAATAAATACAGTAAACATTTGACATAGAACACAACTTGTAGTAGAATATACATCGTAGCAGGCTTTTTTAAGCCAAAAAATCATACCATTATGGAGGAAAAGTTATGTATAATTTTCACGGTGCAGAAACTGGATTTTTTGCGGTACTCGGCGGAATGATCATTTTTGTAGCTCTTTTTGCTCTCGCAGTCTACGTTGTACAGGCAATCGGAATGTGGAAGATGTTCGAAAAAGCTGGAAAAGCAGGCTGGAGATCAATCATCCCGTTCTTGAATGTTTATGATCTTTTTGATCTTGCTTGGAACCAGACAATGGCAATTGCAGCTGTTTGCATAATTGCAGGTTCAATTGTTATAGGAGTTATTCCGATTTTGGGAGCATTGATCAGTTCACTTGGTTACATCGCTTATTTCGTTTTGCACATTCTTTGTTCAATCAAAGTTGCAAAAGCATATGGAAAAGACGGCGCATACGCAGTCGGACTTATTTTCCTGCCGGTTATCTTCTACTGCATTCTCGGATTCGGCGATTCTGAGTATCAGGGACAGCAGGGCTGATCAGATAATTCTGTCAGACAGAAACCGAATAGCATATTACAAAAGACGGAGGCAAAATTGCTTCCGTCTTTTTTAATTCTATTATTTTTATCAATCGAAAAACGTTACGCTTCCAAATCTTTTGTATTGAAGTATCTTCTGACCTCGGACAAATCCGGAAACTTGTTCCAGCAAAGTCTCTCCATATCATCATCCGGCGGAATCACGTCGGGCACCAGGATAACTTTCAGTCCCGCCATCGCGGCTGCTCTGACTCCATTTTTCGAATCCTCAACCGCATACGCCTCTTCAGGTTTGCATCCCATAAGCTCGCACGCCTTGAAGAATATCTCCGGATGCGGCTTACTTTCTCTGACCATTTCGCCACTAACTATCTGATCAAAGAACTTATACATACCGAGAAACTCAAGCTCATCTTTAATTGTGTCATGAAGCGTTGAGCTGGCAAGACCTATCTGCCATCCATTAGTTTTCAACTACTGAATAAACTCTCTCGCTCCGGTCTTCACAGGAACACCATCTTTTTTTGTTCTTTCTTTGAACTGCTCTGACGCTTCTTTTCTGAGCTCCTCGTACGGAAAATCAGGCCCATAGGTTTCAAGCATAATCTCCCTGGTCAGATCTTTCGTCACCCCTATACACTTCAGATATGTTTCCCTAAGCGTCGGTATGTTGTGTTCATGTCCGATATACTCCCATATCGTCAGAAGCAATCTTTCAGAATCAAGTATAACTCCGTCCATATCAAAAATAATATTTTTGCTCACTTTCTGCCTCCCTTCAAATACCTTTTACAGTTTCAAAATATCCTTTGCTTTTTCAGTGTCTTTTTCAATCTGTTTTTTCAGCATATCAATACTGTCAAACTTCTTTTCGCCTCTGATAAACTCTATCAGATCAATCTTTATTTCTTTGTTATACAAATCACCGTCAAAATCAAAAATATTCACTTCAACGCCGATTGGATTCCCACTGCCGACGGTCGGTTTGATGCCGATATTCGCTACGCCTCCGTACCTGCCGTCAACCGACACCGCATACACACCAAATGGCGGCAAAAGCTTATCATCCGTAGGAATAACATTTGCTGTCGGCACATCTATTTTTCTACCCAGTCGCATACCGTCAGTGACCGTTCCTGTTATGGAATACTTCCTGCCCAGAAGCTCCTCTACTCTGTCGAGTTCACCCTTGATCAGGTAATCTCTGACTCTGGTGCTGCTTATGATTTTATCTTCAGTATCTTTCAGCTTTTCCTTTGTCACAAGTTCGTATCCGTGTTTACCCGAAAACTTTTCAAGCGTATTTACATCACCGGTTCTGTCTTTTCCAAACTGAAAATCAGATCCCACTACAACCATTCTTGCGCCGAGTTTTTCACACAAAAATGTCTCGATAAACTCTTCGGGTTCTATCGAAAAAAACTCTCTCGTAGCCGGAACTTCAACATAGATATCTATGCCCAAGCTCTCCGCCAGTTTCTTTTTTTCTTCATCCGAATAAATACTCTTTTGACCTTCAAATAAAAATGTCAACATCAGCGCAGGATATGAAGAACCCACAACCTCTTCCACCAAAGATAAATGTCCCAGATGGATGCCGTCGAACTTGCCTATGGTGACGGCCGACTTATCTATCCTGTCAAATTCGGTTCCTCTATAAACTAACATGAAACTCAACCCTTAACTCGCAAAATATTTATACACCTTCAAACGGTTTTTCTCACATTTATACAGTGCATAAAAAATACCACTGTCATCATAAACTCTGACTATTTCCCCATCGGAAACATAGTGATTGTTTTTTTTATCTTCAAAACTTATGTCCGAAAAAACAATTGGATTACCATTCAGCAAAAGTTTTTTTGCTGATTCTTTCACAAATACTTTTTTGTATGAATCAAATATTTCATCTATTTGTATCAACTTGTCTTCAATTTTTTCAACTTTAACCAGTTCCTCAACTTCATCAAGTTTTATAGCTTCAGATATATCAAATCGTCCCACGCCGGTTCTCACCAGGCTTTTCATACAGGCAACTGTGCCAAGCTTTTTCCCGATATCCTCGCAGAGAGTTCTGATATATGTTCCTTTTGAGCAGGAAACTCTGATACTAAACGATGGGAGCATTTTTATATCATCATCTGTCAGTATCTGTCCGGTTAAATCTTTCTCACAATGATATTCAAAATCATTTTTATTATCAGAAACATTCTCAATAGAATGAATTGTTACCTGTCTTTTTTTTCGCTCTACCTCTATGCCTTCTCTTGCATATTCATAAAGCTTTTTTCCCTTTATTTTTATCGCAGAGTACATAGGCGGTACCTGTTCAATATCTCCTATAAATGTCAAAAGGACGGCTTCCAGCTCGTCCCTATTCACATCTACATCTGCGGTTTCCTTAACCTCGCCCGAAACATCCAGCGTATCCGTAGCTACTCCAAGTAAAACTTCGGCTTCATAAGTTTTGTCGCGGTCGGTTATGATATCGCACACCTTTGTTGCCTTGCCTATGCAAACGGGCAAAACCCCTGTTGCATCAGGATCAAGCGTACCGGTATGACCAATTTTTTTGATGTGCAATATACCCCTAAGCTTCGCAACAACATCGTGTGAAGTATATCCGGATTCTTTATGTATATTTAATATCCCGTTCATCAATCCTCATCATCTAAACACAACTGTATTCTGATCTTTTCAACTAATTTTTTTATAACATTTTCCGGTTCGTCTTTGATCGTGCAACCGCTGGCTTTGATATGTCCGCCACCACCGAATTCTTTTGCGATAGAAGACACATCCGCAACCTGATTTGCTCTCATACTGACTTTGAATTCACCGGGATTTCTCTCGCTGATAAGTATCGCAACTTCAACCCCCTCAGTGGTCCTCAACTCATCTATAACTCCGTCCAGATCAGATGGTTTTGCATTAAACGCATCCATATCCGAAAGTTTCATTACAGAGTATATAACCAACCCGTTGAGTTCTCTTTCACTCTCTGTCAGGCAATGACCGAGAATTTTGAGCTGCTTGTATGTTTTGTTGTAAAAACTGCTGTCGATAATCTCACCAAAAGCAATTCCTTTGCTCATTAGTTGTCCGGCAATTATCATCGTCTGATAAGATGTGTTGTTGTGTTTGAAAACTCCTGTGTCATGAATTATTCCCGTATAGAGCGCCATAGCACAAAGCTTACTTATTTTTTCTTCTTCCATCAAAGTAAACAAAACCTGACAGGTGGAACTTGATTTTGCATCAACTATGTTTTCATTGCCAAACATAGTATTGGTGATATGATGATCAATATTCAAAACAAAGTCGGATTTTTTAATAATTTCAGCTGTATCGCCGAGTCTTTCTTCATCTCCGCAGTCAAGCACTACAAAAAGGTCATATTTATCACATTTGACAGTCATCGCCATATCATCACGTATATGCGAAAAACTGTCAGGAACTTCTTCCAGATAAACGTCAACCTGTTTTTCAGGATAGTTATCCCGCAGATAAAAATACAGCCCCATAGAAGAACCGATAGCATCACCGTCCGGACGCACGTGTCCGCTGATTGCTATCGTTCCCGCTTTTTGTATTGCATCCAAAAGACTGTTCATCATTCTTCGCCTCTCATACTTCTCACCTGATTGTCGTGACTGATGACTTCCTCAATTCTTTTTGACATCGAGGCACCATACTCTATGGAATTATCAAGTATATACTCGAGTTCCGGCGTATTGCGAAGATTTAATCTGATCGCAAGCTGATGTCTGGCATAAGAAGCGCTTTTTTTCAAACCTAACATAGTCTCTTCTTTTGCCTGTTCATCACCCATTACTGAAACATATATCTTCGCCTGTTTCAAATCTGTAGTAACCTCTACAGCCATCACGCTTGTCATCGGATGAATGCGCGGATCTTTGAGTTCCTCGCGAATAATCTCACTCATCTCGCGCATAACTTCTCCGTTTATTCGTGAATTTTTAACACTGTTTTTTCTCATGAACGTGGAACCTCAACCATCTTGTAACACTCAACTATATCGAGCTCCTGTATATCATTGAAGCCATCAAATACAAGACCGCACTCGTATCCTTCTTTGACTTCCTTCACATCGTCCTTGAAACGCTTGAGCGATGCAAGCGGGCCCTCGAATATCTGCTCGCCCTCTCTGCTGATACGCACGCTGCAGTCACGTTCAACAGTTCCGTCAAGCACATAAGAACCTGCGATAGTACCAATACCTGATGCTTTGAAAAGCTGTCTGATTTCCGCATGCGCGATAACCTTTTCCTCGTATATCGGTTCGAGCATTCCCTTCATAGCGCTCTCGACATCCTCGATAGCATCGTAGATAACCGAATATGTACGAACATCGACATTTTCTCTGTCAGCACTCTCTTTTGCCTGATTATCCATACGGACATTGAATCCGATGATGATGGCATTTGATGCACTTGCAAGAGTTACGTCAGACTCAGTGATGGTACCTACACCACCGTGTATAACACGAACTGCAACTTCTTCGTTTGAAAGCTTCATCAGAGACTGCTTAACCGCTTCAACAGATCCCTGAACGTCGGCCTTGATGATAAGTCCGAGTTCTTTGATATTACCTGCCTGAATCTGGTCAAAGAGTCCGTCGAGAGAAAGCTTCTTCGCTCTCGTATCTTCGATAAGTTTATCCTTGCCCTGTGCGATATAAGCCTGAGCAATCTGCTTAGCTTCTTTGTCATTGTCTTTGACAACAAATATCTCACCCGCATCAGGCACACCATTGAGACCAAGTATCTCAACAGGTGTTGACGGTTTTGCAGACTTGACTCTCTCTCCCTTGTGATCAATCATCGCACGAACTTTTCCGTATGCAGGACCTACTGCGATATGATCTCCGATATTCAGAGTACCCTTCTGCACGAGCACAGTTGCTACAGGTCCACGACCTTTGTCAAGCTCTGCCTCGATAACAACACCTCTGGCCTCACGTCTCGGATTAGCCTTCAGCTCAAGTACGTCAGCTGTCAGAACAATCATCTCAAGGAGGTTTTCTATACCCTCTTTTGTATGAGCTGAAACCGGACAGAATACTGTCTGACCACCCCACTCTTCAGGAGCAAGGTCATACTCTGACAACTCTTTTTTAACTCGTTCTATATTCGCGCCTTCTTTGTCAATTTTGTTTACGGCAACTATGATTTCAACACCTGCCGCTTTTGCGTGGTTTATAGCCTCTATAGTCTGTGGCATAACACCGTCATCAGCAGCAACTACAAGTACAGCGATATCTGTTGACTGTGCACCACGCATACGCATGGATGTAAACGCTTCGTGTCCCGGTGTATCAAGGAATGTGATTTTCTGTCCGTTGATACGAACCACATACGCACCGATATGCTGTGTGATTCCTCCGGCCTCGTGCTCAGATACATCTGTCTGTCTGATAGCATCAAGAAGTGATGTTTTACCGTGATCGACGTGTCCCATAACGCAGACAACAGGAGGTCTTTTGACCATCTTGCTTTCGTCTTCTTCCTCTTCTTTCAGAAGTTCAGCAACTACATCAATCTTTTCTTCAAGCTCAACCAAAATCTCATATTCAAGCGCGATTTCTTCCGCTTCCTCATATGAGATATCCTGGTTCTGAGTCACCATCTTGCCCTGCATGAAAAGCTTTTTGATGATACCTGATGCCGGCATCTTCATTTTTTCTGCAAGTTCTTTGATAGTGAGAGTCTCAGGAATCTTGATACTCTTTATATCATCCTCAGGTTTAGCTTCAACCTGTTTAGGTCTGATAAATGCTCCTGCTCTGTTCGGGTCTTTTTTCGATCTTGCGCGACGGATTTCATCCTCAGATGCCTGATGATATCCACCTGCACGTCCATGGTCATTTTTGCGACCTTTGTCCCTTCTCTTACGTGAGTCGGGTTTGCCGCTTCCGAAATCACCTGAAGGAGCGAAACTCTGCTTGTCAGCTTTGTCACGACCGCCTCTTGCATCTTTGGCAGGTCCTCTGTCGTTTCCTGCTTTACCTCTGCCCCTGCCGGCATTTCTGTCTGATGTTGATCTGCGCAGATCAGCACCACCGTCACTTGAATAAGCTCTGGTCTGTTTTCTCTCACCTGTCGGTTTTTCAGGTTTTTTCACCTTGGTTTCAGTTTTTGCTGCCGGCTGTTTTTCAGCAGGTTTGGCTTCCACTTTTTTCGGAGCTTTTGCCGGCTGTTCTTTCACCGGTTCTGCTTTTGCCGGCTGTTCTTTCACCGGTTCTGCTTTTGCGGGTTCTTCTTTAACCGGATTTTCTTTTACCGGTTCCTTCTTCGCTGCCGCATTTGTTTTTGCTATGGCTGCACCGATATTACCTTTTGAGAACTCCGTCATCAGGAAGGCTATGGCCGCATCTTCTATATTTGACTGCGCACCCTTGGCTTCAAATCCATTGGCATTCAGCAGAGCCACAAGATCAGAACTCTTAATATTTTTGTCCTGTTGCTGCATACTTCTTGCTATTTCATAAATTTTCATTTTAGCCATATCAGTTCACCTCCCTTTCAAGATTATTTTTCAGCTTGTTTGCAAATCCCTCATTCAGGACCGCAACCACAGCTCTTTCTTTTTTTCCGATTGCCCTTCCCAGCGTTTCTTTGTCATACGCTTGCGCTACGGGCACTTCGTAGTATTTACATGAATTCATAAATTTCTTTTTCGTTCCTCCTGATGCGTCTGACGCAATTATCACCAGATATGCTTTGTATTTTTTTATTGCTTCTTCAACCTGAAACTCGCCGCTTGCGATATTTCCTGATTTCA
>JAIKWQ010000160.1 GCA_024684535.1 Eubacterium sp.
TCAAATAATTGTACCTTGTCATTTGTTTTGTTCAATGTTCTCCCCCTTTCTCCTCAAGAAGCATTATGTATGCCATCATTCTAACTAAATACTCCGGAGGTGCACTTATTCCCTGTTCCCACTGCTGAAGAGTCCTTACTGGAATTCCGAATTTTGCAGAAAACTTGCTTTGCGATAACCCTGTTTTCTTTCGCAATGCTTTAATTCTATCTGAAACATCCATAGTTGTACTCCTATTCATATATACTTTATTAAAGTATATACTATTTTTCATACGTTGTCAACGTATACCTTCTCTGTAAACTAAAGCGAGGCCTCGATTGAGACCTCGTTTTTAGTTTACGGAGAAGGAGAGATTTGAACTCTCGCGCCGCTATTAACGACCTACTCCCTTTCCAGGGGAGCCCCTTCAGCCACTTGGGTACTTCTCCAATGTAAATCTGCCTCATCGAATTTGACAATACCAAACGCGTGAGTCAGACGGACGACTTCGTCGCCTATTTACATGTCGAAAGCTTTCAGCTTTCTCCCACATAACTGATAATACTTTATATATGTAACATATGCCCTCTGCCTAGGCAAAGGGCATATATAGCGGAGAGGGTGGGATTCGAACCCACGCGCCCTTGCGGACAAACGGTTTTCAAGACCGCCTCGTTATGACCACTTCGATACCTCTCCAAACCGAATCGTCGAATGCTTTCAGCTTTCTCAATCCGAATCTGCTCGTAACAGACTTGCTGATTATACCATTCTTTCATATATAATGTCAAGTGAAATATGAAACTTTTTTCTTTCCCATTTTATCCCAGTTTAAGTGCGGGGACCGCGTTTAAGTCGGGGCCGTCTCTTCTGCCCTTTTGATACTCATAATACCCGGCGCATCCGATCATAGCCGCATTGTCAGTACACAGTATTGCCGGTGGCATATAAAACTCAAACCCTCGTTCTTCGCACGCTGCGGTCATTTTTTCTCGAAGAGCGCTATTGCAGGCAACTCCGCCGGCCAGGGCTATTTTTCTGATTCCTCTGTCCTCAGCCGCCTTCATTGTATGCTCTGTCAGCACTCCCGTCACTGCTTCCTGAAATGATGCAGCGATATCCGCTGAATTTGGCTCCTCTCCCTTCATAGACAGGCTGTTCAGATAGTTAAGCACCGCGGATTTGACACCGCTGAATGAAAAATCATACGGCGCGTCGTCTATCACTGCCTTCGGAAATTCTACAGCAAACGGATCGCCCTGTTTGGCAAGCGCATCTATCTTCGGGCCTCCGGGATACCCGAGACCTATCGCGCGCGCAACTTTGTCAAACGCTTCACCCGCTGCGTCGTCTCTGGTTCTGCCCAACACCTCATACTCACCGTAATCCTTCACGATAACTATATGCGAATGCCCTCCCGATGCCACAAGACACATAAACGGCGGCTCAAGCTCAGGATGAGCGATAAAATTCGCGGAAATATGCCCCTCTATGTGGTTCACACCGACCAGAGGCTTGTCCGCAGCATATGCAAGCGCCTTCGCCGCGCCCACACCAACAAGCAAAGCTCCGACCAGACCGGGTCCGTAAGTGACACAGATCGCATCCATCTCACTCAAACTCTTCCCGCTTTCCGTCAGAGCTTCATCTATAACCTGATTTATAACTTCTATATGTTTTCTCGACGCTATCTCCGGCACCACTCCGCCATAGAGCTTGTGTGTCTCGATCTGTGAGGCGATAATGTTCGAGAGTACAGTTCTTCCGTCTTCAACAACAGCCGCTGCAGTCTCATCACAAGAACTTTCTATCGCCAATATTTTCAACTTTTTCTAACCTCTCTTTACTCTTCTCCGGTTGCCTCTTTCTTCGTCGCCGGTTGCTCTTCTTCATTTTTGAATCCGAGTATTTTCCATTTGCCGTCCTCATCAACCATGATGAAGTCCTGGAACACGCTCGAATAAGCTCTCTTGCCCGTATTCATGAAATACTTGATTTTCAGGTACGCACAGTCTTTTCCCTGAATCGTCTTATATTCAACGGATTTTCCTGTGTCGGCATTGTAGCTGAGGATTTTTTTCTTGTCATCTTTGAACTTTTCAACTTCGTCCTCAAGTTTATCGTGATGACTTTTCTCTTCGTTCTGCTCGAGAAGCTCTTT
Source organism: Eubacterium sp. (assembly GCA_024684535.1). Lineage (GTDB taxonomy): Bacteria > Bacillota > Clostridia > Lachnospirales > Lachnospiraceae > Eubacterium_F. The sequence continues at coordinate 2,144 of JAIKWQ010000160.1, forward strand.
GCTATACAGTGTTCTGAGTTGCGCAAACAACGCATCAAACTCTTCGTCATCAAGCTTCGAATTGTATATACACTGGTTAAGTCTTCCCCAAAGCTTCATAACTTCAGTCGGTGTCTCAGGGTAACCGACCTCAAGGTCTTTCGCTATGAGCTTTTCAACTTCGGTTGTCGGCGCTTTGACCTCAGACTGCATCTGCTGCCTCTTCATAAACTGATAATACCCTCCAACCGCAGCCACAGCGAGGATACATATCACAAATGAGAAGGTTATGATACTTTTTCTCTTTTTCGCAACAAATTCCATCGACTTGCTCTGTTTAGGAGCAGCAGCCGGTCCGGGTTTGAAATTCTTTTTTACTTCTTGTTTTATGTGACCGTGAGGAGCTTTCGGAGGTACTTTTGCTTCAACGACTTCTGTTTCGGCAGCCGCAGATTCTTCTATGTCTTTTGCTTTTTCCTGCGAAGCATTCACAACGATAGTTTCTGAACTCGCAGTTTGCTTGCTCTCTTCAGGATTCTCAGCCTGAGATGCCATATCGCGTACCTCCTTTCCACACCTCTGTCGATGTATTTTTATAAAAATATTCCGAAATATATCTTAATCTTCTTCGTCTGTGTACTTAAGCGTTATGCTTTTTCTGTCTTTTCCCGCTTTCGTATTCGGAAAAATGTTCCGAACGTTTTCCACGTAGTCCTTCGGTCGAATCAGCGACGGGCTGTAATGCGTCAGCCACAGTTCACCAACCTCCGCTTTTGCAGCAAGTTCTGCTGCTTCGGAAAATATCATATGTTTTTTTTCTATAGCTTTTTCACGAAGTTCATCTTCGCCGTACATTCCCTCACAGATGAAAAGGTCAGCTCCTGCTGCGCACTCCGCAATCTCCGGGATTGGTCTGGTGTCTGTACAATAAGTCACCTTCAATCCTTTTCTGTCGGGACCAAGTACCATATCAGGTGTATACACCTTGTCACCGGCTTCTATGGTCTCGCCTTTTTGCAATCTCGACCAAAACTCAAGCGGAATCCCCTGAGATTTTGCTGCTTCAGCATCAAACTTCCCTACACGATTTACAACCTGCGAGTATCCGTAGCAGGTAACTGTGTGTCTGAGTTTAAATGCCTCGAGTGTATATCCTTTCATCTCTATGCGATGAAATTTTTCAGTGAGTTCCGTATACCTGATTTCGTACGGAAGTCCGGGTGCGATCACACGAAGCGAATCCACAACTTTTTTGATACCTTTCGGACCGACAAAATCTACAGGCTCCGTTCTTTGGGCGCTACCCATCGAAAGCAGAAGTCCCGGCAGTCCGCCTACGTGATCACCGTGCACGTGCGTCAGTGCTATCACGTCTATATCGTGAAGGGTCCACCCTTTTTCACGAATCGAAACCTGAGTTCCCTCACCGCAGTCTATCAAAAGACTCGACCCTTCAAAACGCGTCATAAGCGAAGTCAGCGCACGTCTGGGCAGTGGCATCATACCGCTGGTCCCAAGCAAACACACATCCAACATCTCCGCTTATACCTCCAATTCTTTATGTAAACGCACAATTCAAATAATTATATCATGAACAGTATTTTTTTTCAAGCCATGACTTTTTCCTGTTTTTCAGTACGTTCCCTCTCAGCCTGTGACACTCTGAGATATTTTGGCGCAAACTCATCAGCTTTCATCATTTTTCCGTCGCGCAAAAATGTTCCGGCAATCATCGCTATGGATGAGGCTTTCTGATATCTCAGTTCTTCAGGAGCAAAACTTGCCCTGTCACCGAGTTTTTCTTTTATTGTTTCTTCAAAAACCGGAACGCCGTCTCCGACGAAGATTACATTTTTCTCAAGTTTTTCTATCTTTTCAATAACTGACGCTATAGGCTCTGCTCCCTCATCACAGAGTTTTTCAGGTAGAGACACATCGGAAACAGAGTTCTCCGTAACATCTGAAAAATCATATATTCCGTAATAAACCTCTGATCTTCTGGCATCCATTATCGCGCAAACCACGCCACCGGTCACTCTGAGGTTAAACGCAAGCCCCATCAGAGAACTCACCGGCACAACAGGTATATCCAAACCATAGGCAAGTCCCTTCGCCGTCGCTGCTCCTATACGCAACCCGGTAAATGAACCGGGCCCCTCGGATATCGCCACCGCGTCAAGGTCATTTTTATCAACGCCCGAGCTCTCAAGCATCTGCTCAATCATCGGCAGGAGCGTCTGCGAATGCGTCAGCCCACTGTGTATCATGTATTCGCTCACGAGCTTCCCGTCATCTGCAACAGCAACACTCGCTACCTGCCCCGAACTGTCTATAGCTAATACTTTCACCTGTTTTCCTCCTGCCCGATCATCTCATCCCTGATATATCTCGTTTATATTTTTTCTATCGTAATCTTCCTGTAGTCCAATACTTCCGACAATTCTTTCTCTATATGTATCTCTATCGCGGTATCCGGTTTCAGGTCCTCAAGTCTCTCCGGCCACTCAACCAGACTTATCCCGTCAGAATAAAAATACTCCTCATATCCTATGTCATACAGTTCGTCGGGATCGCCTATCCTATACAGATCAAAATGATACAGTTTTTTTGTTCCTTCATACTCGTGAACCAGCGTAAACGTAGGGCTGGTGACAGGCTCATCTATACCAAGTCCCGCAGCAAATCCCTTTGCAAAAACCGTTTTTCCGACTCCCAAATCACCGTAAAGAAGCAGGATGTCTCCGGAAGCCGACTCTCCCGCCATCCTGCGTCCAAGCTCATATGTTTCATCCTGCGATCTGCTGATCACAACTTCTGATTCACTCAACTTTTTTTAACCGGTTTAACCTTTCCTGAAATTGTATCAAAAATGTCCTCACACTGATTTCTCGGAATGATAAACGCAGAAACACTGGTCATATACAGATACATGACATTTTTGTGAATGACCGCTTTTCTGATATCAGAATACGCGAATTCTTCCCTGCTCAATTTCTGCGAGATGGAGAATCCCTCCTCTTTGAACTCATAATGCATCGGATTGCTGAATGCATCCGTCTTTAACTGTGTCTGGGTTTTTTTCAACAAAAGGAGTGGCTGTATCACCGTAAAAAGCAAAAAAAGCACCACAAGCAGGCACTTCTGCATCCCTGTCCAGGCTCCGTATCGCAAAATCAGGGCCACCAAAGCTGCTACACTTATGATCACTCCTATGATTCCACCCGGTCTGGCGTAGTTGTGATAGAGCACGAAACCACTCAGGCTTTTCGCATCCATCTTCACATCAAATTCTACGGGCATCACTCTTCCTCCTAACAAACATCGGGATACGCACGCGTGGGTGCATATCCCGATACGCTTTATTCAATCATTTTTATGCGGTTAAATCTACATTCAACCCTGAACCATGCATCGATAACTGCTTGTTCATCTCTCTCTCATACGGGTTTGCCACGCCTTTGTATCCATCAAGCATAGCCTTTGCCGCATCGTTATCCTCTCCACCATGGGTGGTTTTCATCTGCGTTCGCGTCTCTCCGCCCGCAACGTACACTCGTCCGCATTCGGGACAAATCGATGTATGCAGTGTAACCGAGACTGACAAAAGTTCTTTGTTCTCTTTCTGTCCCTCAGCTCTGGCGTTGCTGACGTGTTCCTGCTCGTGCCCCATAACTCTGGCCGCCGATGCGCTCGGATCGATATGCGCCGGAGCTTTGAACGACACATCTCCTTCATTCGATCCATCCACGTACTTTCTGTTTTTGCAGGTCTCACACTCGGCCTTGCCGACCCTTTTGTCAAGTTTTGACGGTTCGGGTTTGCCGTCGGATCCTATCTTTTTCCCGGTTGCATCAACCTGTCCGGGCTTCGCTGCACCGTTTAAGCTTCCAAGACCTGCCACTGCGGCAGCAACTCCGTCCGACTGTGGACTTGTCTTTCCGACTCCCTTAACCGGTGTCACAGGCATCGCCGTATAGATCGGATAAAGCCCGCCAATACCGGAAACCGGCCCTATTCCCATAGACGACACCTCCCTTCAAAACAGATAGTTAGACTTAGGCTTATTATACCACACAAGCGTGCTCAAATCAAGAAAAATCTGTCGTCCGAAGGGGCATTTTTACATCATCCGACTTTATAAACATCCACTCCCTCATTCGAGTAAACCAGGGGGTATTTTTCCTGAAGGTTGTCCACATCCGGAATCGTATAAGTTCCCTGTTCGATGCCTCCGACAACCATATATTTCACCTTGTACTCAGTCATAAGCCCGTCTCTTTCGGCAGGATTCTCATACATCGTCTTCACATCCTGCTCCTGCTTCGCGTAATCCAGACCATGATAGTACAAAAATGTTCCCGTACCGCAAACTATATTTCTGCCCGTCAGCGATGAAACAGCGTTGTTGTGGTTATTCGCTGTCAGGAAGAGGTCATTTTTCTCCGTGTTTTGCTCTATCCACTCTGCGAGATCCACGTAATTTCTGTCGTACAGCTCGTAGTCGGAGACATATTCCCTGCCTATCGTAAATACGGCCGAGACGGTGCCCGAAAGTGCCACTACACCGACAACCACAGCCACAACAGACCTAAACACGGTTCTCGTTTTTCCGGAATTAGCATTGCCGCGCAACTTGCAAATCAGCCCCGACACAGCCTCGGGAACGGTCTGCACCGTAAAGTCCGCCACAGCGATACAGAAAAACAGATACGCAACCAGCAGAAGCTTGTTATTGTCATACGGATTCGGCTGGAACAGTATGAACTCACATATCAGCCACAGAAAGCACGCGGGCAAAACCATACGAAGTTGTCTCTTTTTCCCGAATATCAACATCAGTATGCTCATCACAAATACAGTCCCAATATTCTTCAGGTAAAAAATGATATAATCATCCATCACCTCAGGATTGTTGTTCGCCCAATTGAATGCTCCGCGCACAAACTGTTCGCCCCGTGCCTGCTTAAATGTAAAATTAACTAATTGTGGAGCGGCGAAAATAAGCACTATGGCGAGCAATACACCCCAAGTCCTGAATTCTTCTCCCAACCACTTTTTATTTTTGTTTTTTAGGAGATTTGCTATCAAAAGTATAACAAAAATACATCCGAGTCCCGCCACCAAAGCATAACCTGCAAGAAGGAATACTTCCGGTTTCAGTTGGTCATCTGACATCTGAGTAGATGCTATGAAACTCATAACGATAAGCCCGGCAACAACAGGTATACCTTTTACCATAACACCGAATTTGTGTTTATCCTTGTATATTCTGTCATAGAGACCGATGGTGACCATAACGGCGCACAGTACACCAAGCGCAAGGAATGAGTGGGTGTGAACGAGCGGAAGTCCTCCCGCAATCACGCCTGCAAACAGAAAATACGGTGTAGCTTCTTTGGCTGTCGTTTCATTTTTCTTTCGAATACCTTTGATGATAAGCGACAGAACCGGAAAAAGCATAGCCCATCCAAAAAGAGTGGCCCTCTGCGGGATAAGCATATCGCAGATCACATTGTGCCACTGGACATTGTAATCGACAAGGTTTGTAGGCGTTTGGTAAAACTCGGTAAATATTCTGCTGAAGTTTTCGGAAGTGGCAGGATGTATGAAGTACCATATTCCCAAACCGCCGTTGAAAAAGAAAAGCGAGAACGCGAGTACAACCTTGGCGCCGACTTTTTTGGTTTTTTTCAAAAGTTCCTTCGCTACGCACACCATCCCGAAGAAAACCTGCGTAAGCGCAAAAATCATCGGGAGTATATAAGAAAGCTTAAGCGATGCGCCCCATATATAAACGCTCGAGGAAATGCTGTCAGAAAGGAACGGATATGACAGTCTGGTTCCCGGAAGTATAGAGTATTCCGGTGGGAACATTCCCTGTTCTTTGATGCTCGTGATGAAGCCCAAGTGCATATTCATATCGCCGTATGTGCTCTGACCGGCGTGCATGGCGCCGTCCACTTCAGAAAGCGTATGATGAAGAAGAATGATCAACATAAGCACCAACAGAGGTATGATCAGAAAAATAACCGGGTTCTCGCTGAAAAACTTTTTCAGGTCCGGTTTCAGTTTCCTACCGCACAGAAAACCGCTCTGCTTTTTTACGTCGGTTTCTGCAGTGCTGATCAGGACAAATACGCAGATTATCGCAGCCACAACTGCAGCCACTATGTGGGCATTCACTGTGAATCCCATAAAAAATGCGCATAGCGCCGGAAGCCAGGAAGTCATAAAACTTCCCAAAACGCTTCCCATCAGGACGCAATACGCAATGTTTTCTTTTTTTAAATATCTGACGGATATAATGATTCCAATAGCCTGAAACAACAAAAAATATAATATTCCTATGATATTTCCACCTATAGAACCATACATCAGAAGTGCACCAGCCTCTTCTTACTTAACAACTATATTAAGTATTCTTCCCGGGACATAGATCTCTTTCACGACCTGTTTGCCCTCAAGTTTGTCAGCAACAGCATCTTTGCCCATAGCAAGAGCTTCTTCTTTTGAGATATCCACAGGCAACGCAACCGTTCCTCTGACTTTTCCGTTCACCTGCACTCCAATCTCTATCACAGACTCTTTCGTCTTGCTCTCATCAAATTCAGGCCACTTCTGCTGATACAGATATCCGCCGTCGCCGTATATCTCCCAAAGTTCCTCAGTGATATGCGGAGCAACCGGATTCAGAAGCTTCAAAAGTGTTCCGAACTCTGTTTTTGTGACGGATCCTTTTTTGTAGAACTCGTTCACGAGCTCCATCATTGCCGCTATGGCTGTATTGTACTTAAGTGTTTCATAGTCTGAACTTACTTTTTTTATCGTCTGATGAAGTTTTGTCTCGAGATCAGATGAAACTCCTGTCTCATCATTAACCATCTCAGCGCACTTCCAAACACGTTCGAGGAATCTTCTGCAACCCTTAACTCCGTTTTCAGACCAGGCCGCTGCCGCATCAAACGCTCCGATAAACATCTCATACGTACGCAGAGTATCCGCGCCGTAATCTCTGACGATGTCATCAGGATTTACGACATTCCCACGACTTTTGCTCATCTTCTCACCGTTCTCACCGAGAATCATACCATGAGAAGTTCTCTTCTGATATGGCTCCTTCGTAGGAACAACTCCCTCATCAAAGAGGAATTTGTGCCAGAATCTGGAGTACAAAAGGTGAAGCGTTGTATGCTCCATACCTCCGTTGTACCAGTCTACCGGAAGCCAATACTTAAGCGCTTCAGGCGAAGCGATTGCTTTGTCATTTTTCGGATCGATGTATCTGAGGAAATACCAAGACGATCCCGCCCACTGAGGCATCGTGTCAGTCTCCCTTTTTGCGGGGCCACCACAGCAAGGACAAGTTGTGTTTATCCAATCCGTACAGTTTGCAAGCGGTGATTCACCGTTGTCTGTAGGCACATAGTTTTCCACCTCAGGCAATGTAAGCGGAAGCTCATCCTCAGAGATAGCCACGTATCCGCATTTTTCACAATGAACAACCGGAATAGGCTCTCCCCAATATCTCTGTCTGGAGAATACCCAGTCGCGGAGTTTGAAATTTTTCTTGTGCTTTCCGAGACCTTTTTCCTCAAGCCACTTTGTGATAGCTTCTTTTGCCTCGGCAACTGATTTTCCATCAAGGAATCCCGAATTCACAAGTGTTCCTGTTTCCACATCCGTGAATGCTTCATTCTGAACATCTCCACCTGCGATAACTTCTATGATTGGAAGATCAAATTTCTTTGCAAATTCCCAGTCTCTGGTATCATGTGCCGGAACCGCCATAATAGCGCCGGTACCGTAACCCATAAGTACATAGTCAGACACCCAGATAGGTATCTCTTTGTCATTGACAGGATTTATTGCCACAAGTCCGTCTATCTGAACACCTGTCTTGTCTTTTGCAAGCTCTGTTCTCTCAAAATCAGACTTTCTGGCCGCCTGCTCTCGATACTCTACTACTGCATCCCAGTTTTTAATCTCGTCTTTGTACTTGTCAAGATATGGATGCTCCGGAGAAACAACCATATAGGTAGCACCGAAAAGAGTATCCGGTCTGGTAGTATATACAGTGAGTTTCTCTTCTTTTCCTTTGATACTGAAATCAACCTCAGCACCATGTGAACGTCCGATCCAGTTCTTCTGAGAAACCTTGACACGCTCTATGAAATCCAAATCATCAAGGTCGTCTATAAGCTTATCCGCATACTCTGTGATCTTCAGCATCCACTGGCTTTTTACCTT
>JAIKWQ010000056.1 GCA_024684535.1 Eubacterium sp.
CCTGAGAGCGATAAAAATGCCCGCATACTGAAGATATGACTCAAGCTTATTTATAGGTATAAAAATCCCCTCAGTGCCTTTCACTGCAGCTTGACTCCCGACCACGCTTGTGATAACCGCAAAGCCTTTATTTTTCAAGCGTTCCGCCATCTTTTCCCACAACAACGGATGAAACTCGTGCTCGGACTGCGCATAAGGACTTAATATGACAGTCTTACCCTTCACCAGCCCCGCTGCCCTCATCACTTCCTCACTTTCCGGATCATACACCGGAAATCTGAATTTTTCCTTGCGCGTGTCTATCCCGAAAACCTGACAACCGATAGCCTCGCACCAACCTCTGTCATCGCGTATCCATCTACTTTCCCTCCAAAACGGCTGGTACGGATACATCACCACACTCTCAGATGCAGTCTCACCCACAACCGCAACAAGCCTCAACAAATCAGAAAGCTCATCCTCAGACAGCTTCTCTTGCTCGTATGTTCCAAACAGATCAACAACCTTGCCGACACCTCCCGAGTAAACAAACCTTACTTTATCTATACCTTCTTTTTTCAAATAAACATCTAAAAACACAAGCAACAGATAAGCATCGCCGATAGAGCTCGTCGGAAAAATCATCAAAGTTTCTCCGTCTCTATGAATCCTCTCAAAAATGTCCCGCCCACGCTCGAGCGAAGCCCACATTTTTTTGCGGTTGTCAGTTGCCAGCAACTCAGTCCAATTTCTTTTCGCTTCGAACGGAGTATTTTTAAATACGACCAGCTCCTCAGATGTAAATCCTTTTTGGAGCAGAAACTCCCTGTCCTCCTCAGGCGTTGAAGAAAAAACGAGAATCTTCAGCTTTCCGCTGCCTTCCTGCCTGTATTCAGTATATAAATCATCAACCGAAACCACAGTCTTTCCGCACAAAGGCTTACCGATGTAAGCATCGCTCGTGTCAACAAAACATTCAAAATCTATGTCATACCGGTGCATCAGGTGTGTCAGATATTGATTCGGAAAAATGCTCCTGTAGATACACAAATCATATCCGTCGAACACACCCTGACTAACGTATTCTCTGAACTCTTTTTCAAGTAACTCTCTATCCATCAGCCTACCTCAACAATGACCATCTGATATAGTTTTCCAGACTATGATTTGAAAAAGCCAACACTTCTTCCGGAATCGATGCACGACACTCCCAATCAGTGATATACTTAAACGGTGTATACTGATTCCACCAACAGTCCTGTGCGAAACTCTGGGCGAATCTGGCGAATGCCCATATGTCGGAATCATCCATTTCGACAAAAATCAATCTGCTAATTATCTTTGAAGTTGACGTCTCAAACATATCATTTCCGGAAGCAAATTCTATCAATTCAAAATCTACATCCGCCCCTATATTCTTTTTGTTATAGTTCATTTTTTCGGGGTTCACAAAAACAAAAACACTTCCCGGGCACGCATCAGCATACTCAGGAAGTATATTATTCAGTGACTCAATCCACTCCGGATCATTTTTCAGCACAAAAATATAACGGTTCATCTCATCGAAAGGATATGCTTCACAAAACTTATCAAATATCTCCTCACCGCGTTTTGCGGCGTCAAGATTAGCTGAAACTGAGCTCATAGGACCTCCTAAACCCTTCCTGAATGTAATCTCAAAAGACAGCATTTCACATAATCATCTACTGTGATATCATTCATCTCAATCAATTCTTCAAAATCCGAACCAAAATCGTCATTATCCGTCACGAGAATAAAACATGAATCTCCCAACGGAACATCCAACATCCCAACATAGTCTGCCATATTGTTCAACTGTTCCAAGCTTTCACATACAATCAAGTTGTCATAATCAATTTTTCCGGCAACATCCTCTGTCACAAAAACAAATACCTTGCCACGTACCCGACTTGCATACTCCGGCAGATATTTATTTAAAGCATACAACATCTCATTTCCTGATGCCAGAACAAAAATAAATCGATTGTAAATGTTCAGATCATCTTTTGATACCAACCGTCTCAAAAGAACTTTTCCTTTTTCAATACTCTCCAGTTTTTCTTTGAGCATTTTTCTTTTCTCCTATATATCCAGTCCCGATACAATCTCGTCAACAATCATTTCAGTTGGTTTATTAACTGTAGAAATCTGTACTATATCACCCTGAACAAAACTCAAATTCAGATTACCATCAGTCATCGAATCCACTATATCGAATCCCGATTCATATCCCTCTCCGTAAAGAACAACCTGTCTGCATTTACTGATTGAAGAAGTAATATCACATAATCCTGACCTTATTGATACGAAATAACCTGCATATTCAAGGTAAGGCTTAAGTTTAATTATCGGAATAAAAATCTCTTTAGTTCCTTTTATAGCTTCTTCATTGTCTCCGGATACGTTAGTAAACACTTCATAACCTTTTTCAACCAAACAATCAGTCAATTTTTCCCATAGTTCCCTAGACAGCATAGTGTTTGATTGGGCATATGGCGCCAAAATCACGCTTTTCCCTTTTTTTAGACCTGCGTCAATCAAATTTTCTTCTGGCTCTTCCAAATATGCAGGCGTACGATATGCTTTATCCAAATTCGAAATAAACAACCAGTGTCTGCCTGCCGCCTCCTGAAGCGACATTTCGGGAATTATATGTGCGGTTTGAACATTTCTATATGTACGATAAAATGGCATAATACATTTAGCATCAAGCTCCTTTTCACCCACAACAAAAACATATCTTGTAAGTGTCCATAAATCGCCTCTTTCAAGCGTACTATAATTCTTTTCTGAAAAAAGTTGCAAGATTGCTTCTTTTGATGCTCCTTTTTCCATCACCAAACGATATGATTCAATATGATTATTCTTCACATATTCCGCGAAAAAACACATAATAATAAACAAATCCCCTAAACAAAAACTGTTAGGGACAATAATCAATCGCTCACCTTCTGATTTTATCCTATTATAAATCTTTTCGCCTTGCTCAAGTAGCTTAATCTGTCCTTCATAATATGAATCGCCAAAAATACCCTCTTCAAAGGAAATATCACGTAAGAAATGAAGATTAATTATATTATCATCAGACGCTCCCAGCTGTCGAAGCTGATTTATCATTTCAACTTCATATCTGGAATAAATGATAACTCTTATATCTTCTTCAATTGTAACTTCTTCCGGCGAAATAACCGGCACGCCATTTTTTGTTGTGTTCTGCACATCTTTATTATTATCAAGATGAGCAACAACATTTATCCCATATTCCTTCAAATAATACGCAAACCTGACAAAATAACTCGTGGATCCAAAAATGAAAACATTTTTATTTTCCAGGTTTACCTTATGAAGTAATCCCTTCACAGCCACTTCGATTGCATCACTCACTCCAAATATCCTTCTCTCCGTCATCCATCTCTACACCGTTGCTATACATAGAAACAAGCGTTGTATCCTCAGTATATTCAAACGTATGGAACACATATGGTTTGAGCTTGAAAAAATCGCCCTGACGAATATCATATTCTTCAAGCTCTCCATCATCAATCCAAAGTTTCAATTTAAATCCACCCGACACGACATAAAAGCATTCTTCATTATACTTGTGATAATGTCCTCCTCGAACACTTCCCGAAGGTGAAAAAATCACATTTACCTGCTTCCATCCATCGTGAACCAGCTGTTTTAGTGAACCGTTTTCATTATCAAACTCAAAATCCGGCTTCATATATCCTATAAGCATACTAAAAATAATCCTCCAATTATCTTGTCAGGAAATACTCCCCACGACTTATCCTATCTCTCCAGTAATCCAGCAAATCTTTCATAGTCTTCTCATACGGAATCTCAGGCTCCCAACCGGTATGTGCTTTGAACTTGCTGCAATTCGGTATCTGAAGATCTGCATCTATAGGACGAAGCCTCTCAGGATCTGTCACTACTTCTATCTCATCCTTCTTTGTCGAAAACGAAATAAGCGTGTTCAATGTGTCTCCAACCTCACAAGTGTATGCACCACCGATATTGTAGTACTCTCCCGGTATTGGATTCACAGTCACAAGCATATAGTAAGCTCTGACAGCATCACGAACATCCGCATATGTACGCAAAGATTTCAGATTCCCAACCATAACCTTCGGTTCTATCTGCCCCGCTTCTATAAGCGCAATCTGTTTTGCAAATGTCGACTCATGGAATACATCTCCACGTCTCGGGCCGGTATGAGTAAACATGCGAGTTGTCATCACAGTCATTCCATACGCTTCAGCATAATATCTGCCCAAAAGATCAGTGCCGATTTTTGAGATAGCGTATGGCGAGGCAGGATGGAACGGACATTCTTCATCTATACCATCCTCAGGTTTTTTCTCCGGTGGTATCCTACCAAACACCTCTGAGGAAGCACAAACATGGATTATCGGTTTATACGATTTATCTGCCTCCATCTGAAAATGAATTGCTTCCAGAAGTCTGCACGTTCCAAGAATATTTGTGTTAAGCGTATCTATAGGTGCTGTGAAACTGGTCTGAGGATAGCTCTGCGCTGCCAAATGAAAAATGTAATCAGGGCGAATCTGTCCTATCACATGCTGCAACGAGCTCATATCATTCAAATCAGCATACTCAAAAAACACCCTGTCCTTCTTGTTCACACGAGGTATCAGATGATTTACATTGTCAAGCGGAGACCTCCATCTGCAAACACCGTAGACATCCCAATCAGTATTTTCCAGAAGGTAATCTGCCAAATGCGAACCCACCATACCTGTTATTCCGAGTATCAGCGCCTTTTTTTTCATTTTTGTTTACCTCCCATCATCGTCATATCGTTCAGGTTCGTAGTATATAACCTCTGTTCCGCCATTCTCAAATTCGAATGGAATATGCAAAAGGTTCCCCATGCTCTTCATCACGTCATTCTGCTTTT